>CAWCWQ010000073.1:0-54261 GCA_963799145.1 uncultured Acidobacteriaceae bacterium
CTGTTCTTCGACTCGTCGTCCTGATCAGTCGGTCGAATCCACATGTTTCGCGATATTGGCCTTGCGCCGGCAGCCGAACATCGAACTGGCGCGGGCGACCCAAGCGCTCCTGGGTCTTCAGAACGCAGACGGAAGCTGGCCAGCGTTCACTGGTGACGAGCCGGAGGGGTGCTGGACAACTGCTCTTGCCGTCCTGAGTCTAATGCCGGTCCGGCACGCAACGAAGCCGCTGGCATCGGGAATCCAGTGGCTGATTGAACGCACGAGGCCGCGAGGCAAACTGGTTCTGGCGGTGGAAACTCCGCACGGTCGATACCAAAGTGCAGTTCGACCCAGCCAAGTTCGGCTGGAGCTGGGTTTCAGGAACGACGAGTTGGGTAATCCCGACTGCATTCGCACTCATTGCCCTTGCACAGGCCAGGCAGCGCGGTTATAACAGAACCGCCCAACTCGATGAGCGGGTCGACCTCGGCACCAGCATGCTGCTCGACCGAATGTGCCCTGGCGGCGGATGGAATTCTGGCAATGGCGTCGCATTTGGCGTGCCGCTTACCCCGCATCTTGACGCAACCTCAATCGCCCTGCTGGCCCTGATAGACCAAGAAAAGGAACAGGGGGTTCAGAGATCACTCCACTGGCTGGTGAACCGTCTTGCGGGATGTCCATCGCCATACAGTCTGGCATGGGGTGTCCTTGCGATTGCAGCATACCGACGCATCTGTCCGGAAGCCAGGCAGAGTCTGCGCGACAGGGCGGAAGAACTGATGCGGCTGACCGAGGATGCCGCGAGTATCGAGGACAATTGCACTCTCGCGGTAAGCGCCCTAGCGCTTGAGGCGGTGAATGGAGACAGCGTGTTTGAGGTGCGAACGTGATGAATCCGGATCGTCGGAGACTCATAATCAGTGCCGCTGGGTTAGCTGTCGGGGGAATCGCGACAGCGCGCCTCCTCCCCGAAGAGATGCTGCTGCGGGACCGACGCCCTCGGCGCTCGCGTGTAGCGATCATCGCCGCGCAGGAATACTCAGAGAGTCTCGAAGGGGTGCTGGTGTCGGGCCTTCGAGAGTTTCACCTGAACTTGCACGGAAAATCCGTACTGCTCAAACCGAATCTAGTGGAATACATCGCTGGCGTGGAAGTGAATACGAATCCAGTGCTGGTAGGTGCAGCGGCGCAGGCATTTCTCAAGCTGGGCGCCGACAGCGTCGTAGTCGGGAGAGGGTCCTGGGCACCAGCGAGACACATATCTGGTGGTCGCCGAGAGCGGGCTCGCAGATCAACTGCGCAGCCAGAAGATCGGTTTCGTCGATCTGAACCGCGACGAATTGTTCAAGGTGCCAACGAGAGCCACCTACACGGGTCTGGAACATTTATGGCTGCCTGGGACCGTACTCAAATCTGACTTCGTCGTGTCGATGCCGAAGATCAAGACCCACCACTGGGCTGGCGTTACGCTGAGCATGAAAAACATGTTCGGGATAGTGCCGGGCACAAAGTACGGCTGGCCGAAGAATGTTCTGCATTGGAAGGGAATCCACCGCAGCATTCTCGATATTTGTGCGACGGCTCCAATGCATTTCGTCATCGCGGACGGCGTTGTGGCGATGGAAGGTAACGGGCCGCTGCACGGAACTCACCGGCATCTCGGGAAGATCGTTCTCGCCGACGATCCCGTAGCCGCGGATTTCACGTGTGCGCGCCTGATGGGTCTCGATCCACATCGTGTCTGGCATCTCGCTCGGGCGGCGCAATTTCTCGGGAATGGCGCTTATGACCGAATTGACCTCATCGCGGAAGGACTGCCGCTGAGGACGAATCCCTTTGATGTGCTGCCGGAATTCGCTAGCCTTCAAATGCGATTGTGAGCACGCGGAAGACTCGGGCGATGGATGGTCATCAGTCGCCCAATCTGCAATGTCCCAGGCCTACAACGGTCCCAGACAATTCCGGATAGCTCCAAGAATGTTTTTCAGGTTGACAGGATTCAATCAGGGGCTCGGAGTGAATTCCCGATAGGTCTGCGAACATTATTCCGGTATTCATCGTCTGTGGCCAACGAGCGGAGCGATCCCCGGATAGGTCCGGGAACATTTCTCAGGTTGGGCAAAGTGTGGTGAGGGCGGAGGGCAACGGCGAGATAGGTCCAAGAACATTTTTCGGGTTGACAGGATTCAGCCAGGGACTCGGAGTGAATTCCCGATAGGTCTGCGAACATTATTCCGGTCTTTATCGTCTGTGGCCAACGAGCGGAGCGATCCCCGAATAGGGCCAGGAACATTTTTCGGGTAAACGACAGAGCACCAACGAGTGGCGTGAACTCCGGATAGGTCCAGGAACATTTTTCAGGCTCACAGAATGCCGCGCAACGCGAAGTGCGGCTCGGATAGGTCCAAGAACATTTTTCGGGCGGGCAGAATCTGGCTGTGAATCAGACAAGCAAAGCATCTGAACGCATTCTCGGCAACCTTACAAGTATGGACCGAAGCGCGTTTCCCAATAGAATCGGGCCAGAGGAAAATCGTGTTCTCGTCAATCGAAGATCTCGGCCAGCGATTGGGAAAAGCGAAGTATGTAATCGACGAGGTTACTCTTCAGGTCGTCTACCTCGCTGCGCGGATGCAGAAGCCGGTGATCGTGGAAGGACCGCCCGGCTGCGGCAAGACCGCTCTGGCCCAGGCGATCGCGTCGGCGGGGAATACCGTCATTGAACGACTGCAGTGTTATGCCGGCATCAATGAAGAGAAGGCAATCGGGAAGTTCGATGGTGCCCTTCAGAAGCTCTTCCTTGAAACACAGGGAGATCGCCTTCAGAAGGACTGGGACGCGATCCGGAGCAATCTGCACACCCTAGATTTCTTTGTCCAGGGGCCTCTGCTGAGATCGCTGCTGTACGAGCGGCCGTGCGTACTGCTGATCGACGAAGTCGACAAGGTAGATGAAGGCTTCGAAGCCTTGCTGCTCGAAATCCTTTCGGAATGGCAGATCTCGGTACCCAAACTTGGGACGATCAAACACAAGGCGATTCCCTTCGTGATCCTCACCTCGAACGAGGTAAGGAGGCTGGGCGACCCGTTGCGGCGCCGCAGTTTCTATCTGCGTGTGGAGTTTCCGCCGGTCGACCGGGAGGCCGAGATCCTGCGGGTTCGTAGCACGACTACGAATCCCAGGCTACGGCGAATCATCGCCGGTTTGGCACATGCACTACGCGGATGGCAGATGGAGAAGCCAGTTTCAATTGCAGAGATGCTCGAGTTGGCGCAGGCGCTGGAGATTCTCGGGTTGGAGGACATAACGTCAGAGATGCGGGACATCCTGCTTCCGCTGGTTGCGAAGACCGAGTCCGACCGCAAACGCCTTCTGTTACGGGATGGCTTCACGTCCCTCGTGCATGATTCGCACCAATATGCAGCAGAGGTTTCGCAGGATTCAGTGGAGAGGGAACTGTCGGATGTGCCGGTGGCCCGGTAGTTGGACCAAGTCTATGGCGACGAGGCGGGTGAGACTGATCTATCTGCTTGCTGCAGGTGTCGCTGTGTGTGCCGCCCAGCAGGATCAGCGCACAGCGGCTATGCAATGGGCGGATCACTATGCGGCTGTTTATCAGGTGCCTCCCGAACTGGTCCACTCGATCATCGAGGTCGAGTCTGGCTGGCAGCCGCACGCAGTTTCGAACAAAGGCGCGGTGGGGCTGATGCAGTCTGATGCCCGCCACGGCGGTTACGTTTGGGGTCACGAACCGCTTCGAGATCGACCAGAACATCCGAGGAGGAGTGGCGTATCTGGCCCGGCTTCTGAAGCTGTTCAACGGGGACCTACGTTTAGTTGCCGCGGCGTATCTGACTGGCGAGACGCAAATTCTGCGGGCTGGCCTGGAGTACTCAAACGCTGAGGTTTACAAGTATGTGGCCAAGGTGGCGCGGTTGTACCAGGAGAAGCGCTTGAAACGCCTCCAGACTGAGGTCCGCGCGCCAAACACGTTGCAAGGAGGTAGTCAGCTATGACGGTCATGAAGTGGATGTCTTGCATTGTCCCGATACTCGAATTCGTGGGACAAGCGCAGGGACAAGCAATAGTGCAGATTCAGGTCCAACCGCAGGTCGTCGGCCGGTCCATTCGAGACAGCCAGGTGACGACAGTGTTTTTGGCGCCGCGCTACGTAACGGCGATTCGGATGCCGGAGCCGATTAACTCGGTGGTCGTGGGCGACCCGTCTTCGTTCTCCGCCGAGCATTCGGATCGTGAACCCAACCTGGTGTTCGTAAAACCAATCACGCCGAAGGCGGCACAGACCAACCTGCTCATATCGTCGACTCGTGGCCTGCAGACAAGCCTCCTCCTGGTCAGCCACGGTGAACTGAAGGAGGAGGGACAACCCGCGGTGGATTTTCTGATGCGGTACAAGCCGGCGGGACAGTTTCTGATCCAGCCCGCGGACTCCCCATCGGCGGCGATCCCGCAAACGGTAACGGTCGGCAGCACGGTAAGAGTACCGTTTGGCGCTGCACTGCCAGGCCCAGTTGCACCCGCCTCGTTGACCAATTACGGCGTCTCGAAGGAGCAACCGGCCACGCAACTGCGGGTGGCAACCAATTCCACGACGGTGGTCAGAACTGCTCTCGACGATCTACTGGACCGTCAACGACTTGCTCCCTTGCCGGCCCTTTACGGCCAGAAGCCGGGTATTTCGCCACCGGGCAAGGAACTGGTGAAGACCGGCGTCAGCGAAGTGATCGATCAGGGCAGCGCAGTGGTGGTCTTGTTCTCAGCCGTCAACGTTCAGGACCATGCCGTCGAATTGATGCCCCCGCAGATTCAGTTGGGCGGCATGAAGAAGAGCGGGACGATCATTCGCAAGTCACGCTGGTCGACGTCCGAGCAGTTGCCCGTTACGGACTTCCGGATGAGCCGCCGACGGCTCGGCCCAGGTGAGCGGGCAGATGGCGTGGTGGTCTTCCAGCGTCCGTCGTTCAAACAGTCGACCGAGACGCTCTTCCTTCAGATGGCTGAGTCTGGTGCGGTGGATCGCCCGGCTTTGGCTCCTATTGGTTTTGGAATTAGCAGCTTTCGAGAGGTGACGTATGATGTCCGATAACCACATTCGCGATGAGAGACTGGAGCGAGAAATGGGCGAACAGGACGATCCCACGCTGACGGCGCGGGTCAGCCGGCCTGGTGGCGTCGCGGAGGAATCGAAGCCAGCGGAGACCACCCCTGCAGAGGCCCCGGCCGCTACTGGCGGAATCGTGCAGCAGATCTGGCGACGAATCAAGGAGGAACGGAATCGGCCCAAACGGGTTGAGATCAACACTCGTGGCCAGAACAACATGGACCGGAGCAAGGCGTTTCTCGTTCTCGGCACGGCCGTCGTCTTGTGCGGCTTTGCGTTTCTCGCGCTGTTCTCTACCTCCGGCGCCGAAAAACGGGTTCAGGAACGGCGCACGAAGCCCAGTTTAGGGAGACCGGAGAGCGCAGCACAACAGGCGGGCCGTCCGGGATCGACAATTCCGCTTCTCAATGCCGACCAAGGTGCCGGCGATCAGAATAGCGAACAACTGAGTCCAGACGATATCCTGGCGACTTCGCGCCGCGCACAGATGGGAAACCAGCAGCCGCCGACAAAGACGCCCGACGAGCATGCGCTAAACCAAGTGCCCCCCGTCAATGATCCGGTGCTTGAAGCGTACCGGCAGCGAAACAACTACGCCTATACTCCTCCACCCCCGCCGCCACCCGCAGCTCCCGCGGTCTTGCCGGCCTCACAACCAAGTAACGAATCGGAAGGGCTGAAGAAATCGTCCTTGGTGTTCGTGCGGAACACGACTTCGGAGACGGCGACGAACGCCCGCCCATCGACGGCTCAGCCTGCCTACATTGAGCGAAAGGGGGTCTCGACGTTGCTGCCGACCGGCAGTCGGCTGGTTGCACGATTGCAGAACTCCGTCAGTAGCGCCGTGAAGACGCCAGTCATTGCGGTGATCGAATACAACTACGAACAGGGCGGCGAGATTCTCATTCCGGCGGGCACGAAAGCTATCGGCCAGTTGGCGCAGGCGAGTCAGAGCGGCCAGGTGGGCCTTCGATTTACGGCTCTGGAAATGCCCGACGGCAGTACCGAGAGCATTGAAGGCAGTGCCGTCGCACTAGACTACGGTCCCCTGAAAGGAACCGTGAACGGGCGCAATGGAGTAAAGCGCGCCTTGGTTCGGTCGATGACTGGCATAGGGTCGATGGCGGCGTACCTGGTGGGCGGCGGTGGTTACGGTGGGCTGACTGGTCCGATCGATCAGAGTGTTCTACTGCGGGAAAGGATCGCATCGAATGTCGGACTCGCAGGTGAACAGGAGTTGATGGCGATGGGGTATTCCCAGAACGTGGTCGTCACGCTCTCAGGCAACACGCGGTTCTACATCGTCCTTCAGGAAGCAGCTACGACGCCCAACAGAACCGATCTTGCCCCGAATGTGGGACCCGGCGCTCGGACGAGCCTCGTTAGCGCAAACCAACAAGCCCTGCCGACGGCGGCGGAGCTTCGAGAGCTCGTAGACCTGAAGAATGAACTCAACCGGATGTATCGAGAGGTGGCGGCTACCCGGGCACAGGAGCCACCTCCTCCGCAGCAGTGAGGTGGCAGTGGAACCGAACTGGAAACCACTCGAGGCGAAGCTCGGCGCACCCCGGTGCGCCGGTTTTATGTTCATGGGTCGTTCGAATGGGATCAACCACTACAAACACGGCCTCAGCCGGCGCTATTTGTTCCTTGATGACGTTGGGCGGGCCTACGAAGCCGCTGGGCGGAACGAGTTTCGAGAGATTCCTTTCGACGAAGCGCTGGCGCGCGTCGAGGGGCCATTGAAGGAATTGGGCGAGACGCTCGAAACGGCGTACGACGACGCCTACATCAGCCGGAAAGAGACGGCTCTACGAGCGGCGGGCATTGAGGTACTCCGGCTGCGGATTGTGCCGGAGGACACAGTCGTATGAGGCATACTCGGGCAGCGGTGGCGGGCGGACTTTGGATGCGGTAGATTAGCCCCAAGGAGTCGGGTTTTGCGCTCCGAACGCCAAGCAACGAGTCCGCTTCTTTGGGTGGCTACTCAGCTCGGGCACTTCCTTAGCGACGGCTACCGGGAGATCCACGCACTCATCGCCTCGAATACCCCACGCAGTTTCAAGAAGCTCTTCACGAGCAGCTTAGCCGCACTCGTCCTGGCGTTGCTGGCGGTAATTGTGATTGCATCGCAGCTACATCCGGTTGTGGTCATTCTTGCGGTTGCATGCGTGCTGATGATCGTCTACCGAGGAAGTCTTTTTCGAAGGCTGGCACTCTTCGCCGGCTATTTCCTGTGTGGTTTCATACTCTTTATCGGTGCTGGCCTGATAACAACGGTTCCGCTTGAAAAAGAGTATCCGCTTCTGGCTAAAGTGATCGCGGTGGCGCTGTTTGTTGTGCTCTGCATCGTTATCCCGGCATTGCTGTCAATGCGACCGAGGCAGGAGATTGCCGCAGGCGGTGGGGACTTGGCTTCGGGCGACTGCAAGTCTAGGGCGCCAACCCACACCTTTGCCGACATCGGTGGCCTGGAAGAAGCCAAGAAGCAGATTCGAGAGCTAGCCCAGGCGAGCCTGGACGCGAAGAAGTTCGACCAGTACGGAGTGCGCAGGAACGGCATTCTGCTCCACGGCCCGAGGGGAACGGGTAAGACATTCCTCGCGGAGGCGGTTGCTGGAGAGTTCAAGCTCAAATACTATTGCGCGTCGGCGGCCGGTCTTCACCATAAGTATGTGGGCGAGACGGAGCGTCATATTGAGACGCTGTTCCAGCAGGCCATCAGCAGCAGCCCGGCGGTGCTGTTCATTGACGAGATTGACGCCTTGGGCACAAAGCGACAGCAACTCGGAGACAGCGACGACACGGGTGGCGCAGCACGGGGCTATAACTCCGCGACGTCCCAGCTAATGGGGTGTATCGACGACGCTCGTAAACATCCCGGGCTGATCCTCATCGCCGCCACGAACTTCTATGATGGTTTGGATCGAGCTCTGATCCGGGAAGGTCGGTTCGATCTGCACATTCGGATCGATCTACCAAACGAGGATGAGAGGACTCGGATCTTTGATGCACAACTGGCAAGGCGGCCAGCGAGAAAGTTTGGTCTCCAATCGTTCGCGAAGAAAACACCCGGCTGGAGCGCGGCCAAAATTGGCACGCTCGTGGATCGCGCCGCCTTCTTTGCTGCCGAACAGCATCGGAGTATCGAAGAGTGCGACCTGACGCGAGCCTTCGCGGAGACGGGCGGCAAGGACCGCGCGGCATTGAAGGAAGTGGACTGGACTGATGTCGTTCTGTCGCCCGATGCAGAGGCAGATCTCCGGAACCTGTGTCGCCTGATGGACCCCGCGTACGGAGAGCGGCTCAAGTTGGCCATGCCTACCGGCCTGCTGTTGATCGGACCCCCTGGAACCGGCAAGACGACGATCGCTCGGTTGATTGCGACGCAGACCAAGCGGAGCTTCTACCCGATCACGGCCGCCGACATCCTGGGCGGCGCTACGGGCGCATCGGTCAAGAAACTCGCGGAACTGTTTGCCAGAGCGAAAGAGAACAGCCCGTCGATCATTTTCATAGACGAGATAGATGGCCTGTTGCCCCGCAACAACGGTTTTCAGTCGCAGCACGATATCCAGCTCGTAGAGCAAGCGCGCAGCTTGATCAGTGAGTTGGAACCGCAACACAACGTCTTCCTGATCGGGACCACCAACCACCTCGGCAGCATCGACGCCGCTATCCTTCGCGGAGGGCGCTTCTCCGAGAAAATAGAGCTCGGCACGCCGGACGAAGGCGGCTATCGGCAGTTGCTCAGCAAGCACTTGGACGGCGTCCAGCTTGTCAGAGGGGCTCTCTGTGGACCTTCTGGCCGAGCGGGTAAGAGGCATCTCACCGGCCGACTCTAGGCGCCATTTGCAATAGCGCCAAGCGAATGGCGATGAGGCGGATGGCCGACACCGCTGAGGAGTTGCCTCCGCTCGTCTGGAATGACTTCACCGAGGCGATGAAGCGGGTCCAAGTCCAGTAGGCCGCCACTCCCACGCCCATCTCCCTCGCACATAGTGTTCCTCACCGTTTCGAGCTCGTCCTCCTACCCGATTCGGAGACTTTTGAAAAAGTCGAACCGCTTGCCTTATTCTGCCTTCACGCTCTGGTAGTCGCAATCAGATCCAGCTTTCGCACCGGGGTCCAGAGGCGGCAAACAGGGCGGAATGCCAATCGCGTGGAGGTTAACCGCAACATGAATCAATTCGCGAAGAGGGTTGTCGTCGCGCTTGCAGTCTTCCTGGTCGTCGTGCAAACCGTGGCGATCGCACAGAACTTAGGAGCCGCCCCGCAGGTGAACGTCGCCGTGCAGGGCCAAACTGGAGCGCAGCCGGAAGGCGCGTTCCTCAACTTCGTCAACTGGATCGGTAACGTGATCGCTCCGGTCGGCGCGGGCGTCGCGGTACTGGGCGCTGTCGGTAGCTATGCCACGGGAAGGGGTGTTTTCCGGTGGCTGGTGACTGCGGCCGGACTACTCGCAATCTCGGGCGTCACCCGGTTGATCGAGTTCTGGATCGCTCAGGGTGGCGGCGGCATTTCGTGACGCCTGGGCGACACAGTACAGCAGCAAAGTAGGCAGGCCGGTTTGCTGGGGAACCGGCCCGCCAACTCCGCAATCTGGAGAAACGAATGGGAGTCCCACAACTGGTACTCGACGCAATCCGATTTCTTGCTGGCGCTGGCCGCTCCGGCAGCTCTAGTGGCGCTTGTCTTAGCGGGCATCGCGTTGCGACGCGAGGGAACAACTTCGTTTTCGGTGGGCGGAGGCGGGTTCTCGAAGTGGATGTTCTGGGCCATCGTGATGATCACCCTTCCCCAGGTATTCGGGTGGTTCGCTTTTTGGGGCGTCGGAGCGCCGCTTCCGGGCGGTGGCATTGGCAATGGTTGGATGTCAGGGTTCGCGAATGATGCCGTGATCTTCGTGAACACTTTCGTGATTGGCCGCCTTGTGCCGGTGCTCGCCGCCTGGATGGTATTGCGGTCGGTGATCGATTGGAGTGAGGGCTACACTCCGTTGGCTTCGATTCTTGGGGCGATGTTCCTATTGGCAATCCCCGCGAGCGCGGCTCTTCTCCAGGGTTGGAATGACGGGACGCGTTTTGGGACCGCCGCGGTTTTGGAAGGAGCTTGGACGTACACGGCCAGCCGAATCATGCCGATCGCGGCAGGGCTGGCTGTTATTGGAGCCGTTGTGAACTTCGCATTTGGGCGGCCGGCCATCCGGCTCATCGGCTCCGCCGCGGCTTTCCTGACGGTCTCCGCTCTCTGGCGTCTGGTCGTTTCGATGATGTAGCACTGGAGGCAGCATGAACTTCCTTACTGGCATTACAAATCTGACGAGTTGGATGGGCAACGTCATCATGCCAACGCTCGCCGCCTTGTTCTTCGCGCTTGGCGTCCTCCGTTATGCGCACGGCCAGGCGCACACCTACGCGCCCTGGGCGGGTTTCCTCTGCCTGATGGTCTCTGGTGTCTTGCGCGGGATCGAGAAATTCGCGGCGCAGGCTGCGTGGAATAACCCGGATTTGGTCTGGATCACGATGCGGGGGATGGTGAATTGGACCTGCAATGTCTTCCTGCCCGTCTACGCCGTACTGCAACTGTTGCACGGATTCATGCATGTATGCGGGTATCGGTCATCGCATGTATGCCGGCGGTGCCTGGATGCGGCACTTCAGCGCCGCCGCACTTTGCTTGGCTTTGTCGGGCGTGCTGCGGTTGGCGGAATGGTTCATCGCGCAAGGGCTTGGCGGCATTAGCTGAAGGAGGAACAAGAAACGTCATGGCACTCAATATCAGCCCCGTTCACCGCAATCTACACACGCGGGTCAGCTTCTTGTACCTGGAGTTCGAAGATTGGTTCGTCGTGATCGGTTTAGCGGCCCTCACCAACATCTTCGGCCGGTGGGTCGATCGTCAGTTGTTCGGGATACCAATGAACGTGTTTTTGCAGTACATCGTCCCGGTGCTGAGCATCCCGTTTCTGATGCTATTCAAGTATGGAAAACCTGGTGGTTACCTGAAGGACTTTCTTGCCTGGTACACCAAGCCCCGGATCTACTGTGGGCTCGAGCCGGATTCGGGAATGAAACTCGACTACTTCAAGGAGGAGGAGATCGATGCCAATGACCATCGAACAGCATAGGGCGTCTTTGCACCAGCCCGCATTCTCCGAGTTGCTGCCTGTGCGCGACATCTTGAACGACGTGATCATCCGGACCACGGGCGCTTTGGTGGCGGGCTACGAGCTCAGCGGCATCAACTCGTACTATCACAACGACGATGGCCGGAACCGGACGAAACTAGCGCTCGAAGCGCTGATCCGTTCACTGCCCGAGCGGTCCATGCGAATGCAAGTTCGGTTCGAGATCGCCGAAGGGCTCGGCGATCTGCGGGAGAGGTACCAGCAACAACTTCGGAATCAGAATCCCACGCTTTTGGCCCTTGATCGGTTGAGAATTGACGCTTGGCGCAAGAAGGAGCAAGAAGGCTACTATCTACGGCCGCTTCTGCATGCTTACTTCCACTGGAATCCAACAGTTCATCACGAACTTCCCGGCGCCGCCTTCGGCAAGGCGGTAACGAAGCGCTTCAACCTCGATGCCTTGAGCCTGTCGGCGAATAGGTGCATCCAACGAACAGCGCGGGAACACGATGATGTTCTGTCTGAGTTTGGGTCCATCCTCTCCGGTGTCGAGCAGACGCTGAGAGCGACAGGAATGGGAGTGCGGCGGCTGACAGACGCAGAGATCTTCCTCGAGGTAAAGCGTTCTCTGAATCCGTTGATGTTGGACCGAATCCCCCTTCGTCGGCCGGAGTCCTCGCTCCAACATCGCACCACACGGGAGCAGATTGTCAATACGAATATCGAGCACGAAGAAGAGACGTACATCCGCGTCGGCGGCCTGTTGTACTCGTTCATTACCTTGAAGGATCTTCCCGATGCAACCTTTCCGGGGATCCTGCGTGATCTTGTGGGCCTCGACTTTCCGATCACGGTCAACACCGACGTCATGATTCCGGACCAGGCGGCGATGATCAAGCAGTATAAAGGACGCCTGAAAAAGATGCAGGCCGCGCAGCGAGACTCGCATGGCGGGTACCGCATCGACGTTGATGCCCAGGTGGCCCAGCGCCAGTTGATCGAGACACTCGAGAACCTGATTTCAAGTTCGCTCAAAACGTGTCGTACGAGTATCGTGATCGGTGTCCGCACCTCGCAACCCGTGCAGAGCCACCGTGACCTCGCCGAACAGGAACGGGTGCTGTCAGATCGGCGCCAGAAGGTTCTTTACACGGTGATGCAGATGAACGGAAGCAGGGGACTGCCCGAGGATCTAGCCAAGCGGCGGCTGTTCATCGGGGGCCTTCCGGGGATGACTGAAGAGAACCAGCGGGAGAATGATTGCCTGACGGTACATGCGGCCGACCTCCTGCCCATGGAAACCTCCTGGCGCGGTACACCGCAGTTGCCGTTAATCTTGCTCGACACGCCTCGACGTCAGCTTGTGCCCTTCTCTCCGTGGGACTCGTCGCTTGCCGACGCCAACATGCTGATCATGGCGGCCTCCGGCGGCGGCAAGACCTTCATGGCGATGCTGTTCCTGCTGATGATGGCAAGGCTGAAGCCGCTGATCTCGATTCTGGAGCGCGGTGATTCGTACCGTCCGCTGGTGGAATTGATGGGCGGGCGGTGCATCGATGTGGATCTTGAAGGTAGCATAACCCTCAATCCGTGGGACCTGGCTCCAGGTACGACGACGCCTGGTAAGGACAAAATCGCCTTTCTCAAGAACCTCACCCGCCACATGATCGGGGACAGCCCGAACTCGGACACGGCCCTGCTCGACAATCTGCTCAGTGAGGCGATCAGCCGCACCTATAAGCGTTGCGCCATCCGGCATAGCAACCCGACGCCGACATTCAACGACCTGCGAGAGGAGCTCCAACAATGGCGCGATGAGGAGCGGATCGAGCGGACCGTGGAAGAAGCAAAGTTGGCGGCTCTCAAACTCCGCGAATGGACTGGGGAAAAGGGAGTCTACTCGAAGTTGTTCGACCAGCACACCACGTTGAAGACGGACGCCGACTGGCTGTTCTTCAACGTGGAACGGCTGAGCGACGATCCGAAGCTCGAAATCGCCATGAGCATGATGATTGCCCATGCGATGCAGGAGCGGGCATCCGGCAGAAACGGCCAACACAGCATCACGGTTCTCGACGAGTGCTGGTCATTGCTGGACTCCAACGTTCTGGCGCCCGAAGTGGTGCAGCTATTCCGGACGGCTCGCAAACGCGGCGGGAGCGTGTGGGGCATCTCGCAAACGCTGGAGGACTTCGTCGGGACGGACACGCAACCGCGCATCCACGGACCCGGCATTGTGCGAAACGTCTCCACGAAGATCATCGGCCGGCAACCCGGAGACGTGAGCCCGCTAGCGACCCATCTGGCGCTCAATCAAGTAGCTCTGGACGAGATCAAGCACTTCGGAGCACCGCGGAAGGGGCGAAGCGCAGAGGTGCTGCTGGTCATTGGTGAGAAGGCAGAGACCACACAGACGATTCGTCTCGTGCCGACGCCAGTGGAGTACTGGGTGTGTACGACCTTCCCACGAGAACGCATCTATCGAACCTATTGCTTCACCAGGAATCCAACCAAGCCTCCGCTGGAAGTGTATGAGGAACTGGCTCAGAGATTCCCGAACGGACTCGCGGACGTGCCGCCCCTTCCCGAAGAGTTGTCGGGTGCGGTAGCTGGCGCGGCCGTGCGGAGGTAAGGAGAAACGGTCTTATGAAGCTCCTATCGCTATTGTTTACAAACCTGCTTGCCTTCTTCATGTTGACCCGCGTGCGGCGCGTGGTGGCTCTGACCTTGGCCGGGGCGCTCGCCTTTACCGCAGTTGCGCCGCCGGCGAAGGCTCAACTCGGCATCCCGGCCATCATCGCAGCCGCAGCGCAGGTAGTGGCAACAATCACCAACGTTATCGGACCTCTGCTGAGCGCTATTCAGGGCACGGTCGGTGCGATCAATGGAGTGCTCGGTCAGTTTCGGAACCTCTGGGAACAGGTGGTTTACCCACTTCAGTTGATCAATCGGGCGCGAGCACTGGTCAGTTCAATAATCGCCCAGTTCCGCGGTCTGCTCACCGCTCTGATGCGGGTGAATGTTTCGAGCGCCCAACTGCCGAATCCCGTTCTGCTCGAAAGCATCATGCGCAATCGAGGCACGGGAGACTTCGCCCAATTGACCAACGCCTTCGGGCAAACCTACCGCGCGATTCCCCAACCAACGGACGCCCACCCCATCGAGCGAGACCTTGCGGACATCGACGATGCTATGGCCCTGGCGAATCTCAAGACCCTCAAGGCCTCGGACGCGATGGTGGACCAGATGATGGCGGCCGCAAATGCGATTGAAGACGAGGGTGTAAACATGGCTCCTGGCGAAGCGCCGTTCCTGGCGGCAGCAGGTATGACGGCCTCCGTAAAGAGCCAGGCCATGATGCAGCGAATGATCGCGGCGGCCATCCGGCAGGAGGCGGCGCGCGTGGCTCACGACAACACGATACGGAAGCGGAACGCGATGTTTGGCGCACAATTCCGGAACGACATGCAGACGATCTTCAAGAAGTAAGGAGGGGAAAACGCCATGCTGGAGATTCTTCGGTTTGTGAAAGGCCTGACGAACTGCGTCTGGACGCATCGCGCCAAGATTCTGGTGCTGATTCTGGTGCTGACCATGGTCGTGCCGCAGCCTGCAAAAGGTCAATTCATCGACGTCGCTGCAATCGTGTCGGCGATCGGGGCGATCAATACCGCGATCACGAACGTCATCGGCGCCGGATTGCGAGACATCAGTGGTGCATTGGGTGCGGTCAACGGGGTTTTGAACGCCATTCAGAACTTCTTCCAGAACACCATCTACCCGCCGGACGCGATCAACCGTGCTCGCGGCGTGGTCGGTGCGGTGCAGGGGTTTTACAACGTCATCCGGGGTTTGGCGAATCTCAATGTGGCTAGCGCAACGCTCGCTAATCCCCGTCAGCTTGAATCGGTTCTCCTCTCCCGAAATGCGGGAAACATCGGCCAGGTGCCCAACCGGTACACGACCGTTTATCAGCCTATACCGCCGGCGACCGATGCTCCCGCGCCGATGCGGGATTTGATCGACATGACCGACGCTACCGCACAGGCAGCGCTGAAGAAGGCAATCGCCATCGACGCCGCTGCGGACCAGTTGATGGATGCGTCCGATCAACTGGCGGCTGAGCTCGCGGTGGCGGCGCCGGGAACCGCGCCGATGATTGAGGCGCAATCTGCCGCCATGTTGGTGAAGGCACACGCGCTGACCCAATCTGCGACGGCTGAACTCTTCCGCATTAGAGCCATCGACATGGCGAACACCGGAGCCGCCCTGAAATTCAACGCAAGTCACGCGAGCGATACGCGGCGCGATCTCACGAACATGTTCATGAAGTGAAAAGGGGTAAGGCGATGTTTTTCTTCGAGCAGACCTTTCAGACTGTGCTGAACGGCATCGACGCTGCCGGCGGCCCAATGGGGGCAATCACCAACATTGCCAACGCGATTTTGCTGCTCTGCGCACTCTTTGCCGTATATGAGGCATACGCCCGCGGAGGAGACGCGCGCATGATCGGTATCGCCGCGGCCAAATTCCTGATTCTAGGTTTGATCGTCTCCAACTACAGCACGATCTTTCGCAACGTCAACGGAGCATTCAATCAGGTTGCGGCCACGATTTCCCCAAATGATTGGGCGAACAACTGGATGCTGCAGGTCAATCAATACTTCAACGGGCTCGGGAATACGAATTGGTTCAATCTGGTTGTCAGCAGTATCGTGGCCCTGGTCAGCGTGCTCGTGCAGTTGGTCGCCGCCGTCGTCTTCCCGATCGCGCTATTGATCTTCACAATTCTGTACTGTTTGTACGGGGCGGTATTGTATACAGTCGGGCCGATGGTGCTTGCACTCTACCCGGCGTTTGGTGTCGGTCAATTGGCACGCAGCTACCTGGTAAACGTGTTCGTATTCCACGCCTGGGGCATCGTGTACGCCTTGTTCAGCGTGCTTCTGACGGCCATCAATGCTCAGAGCCTGGGCGCGATGCTGGCCGCAAACAGTTTGGGGGGATGGTTTCAGGGCGCGACCGGAGCTCTGCTGATGTCGCTGGCGAGCATCCTGTTCGCGGTGATGGTGGCGCTGATCCCCTTTCTCGCGCGACGAATCGTCACCGGGGAAATCGGGAGCTCGATGATGACGGTAGTTCACACAGTCAGCACAGCCCTTGGCGCGGTCAAGGGCATTCCCATCACCAAGAAGTAACGAAGCGGGCGTGGAAACGCAGAGGAGCCAAAAGAGATGTTCAAACTAAAGGAGAAACCCAGCGGTGACCCGGCTGTCCCAGAAAGAGCTCGCTACACGAAGTACTACGAGCACGATGGCCAACTCCGAGCATATGCCAATCGATCGATGTTGATGGCTGGGCTCTTCGGAGTAATCGCCTTGGTCTCGCTCAGCTTTGCGATTTATGTCAGATTGCAGCCGCCAACCGTCATTCGCATTTCCGCTGACGGGGAAGCGACGGTGGTCGGCGGAAGGCCCGCCGGGGCCACGTCAGCGGTGACGAGAGCTGGCCTACTAAGCTTTCTGGCGGCACCCCCTGGCGAAGCGGCGCCAACGGACATTGAGGGCCGCTCCGTCGTCAGGAGGTTCCTTGAAAGTTACATGCGGTACACGCCCACGTCGGTCGACAAGAATCTAGCCGACGCCCTCAACATGATGACCGCCAACCTGCGCATGTATAGTCTCAACCTGCTCCGGGACCAGGATTTGATTGGCAAGATCAACGAGGAGCAAATCACCTCGTCGTTCAAGATCCGTTCGATCGATCCCCTTCCCGGTCAGCCATGGACCTACCAGGCGTTTGGCGTCAAGGAGGTCCACCGGGTTCGCAACAAGAGCGAGTTGACGGACCGGATTGTCGCCAAATACCAAGTGCGGTTGATTCAGGACCGGCGAACGGAGCGGGTGCCGAGTGGCCTTCTAGTCGCCGAGTACAGAGAGGACCAGATGGTAGGCGAAAAAGATATCGGTCTCTTGCAGGAGTCAACCCTGCTAGGGAACCGGTGACGGGTTCCGCCAGCGCCGTTCTTCTGAGAATGGCCTTCTCCGGAACGGCGCCGATGGAACCGTGCCAGGTTTTGACCTGGCAACCCTGTGTCTGAAAGATGACGCGACGCGGCCTGCAACCTTTCGGGGAGCGCAGGCCGCGAGTTTTGACCAAGGAGCAATGCGATGGCAACAGCAACGACAGACGCGGCGACCGGCAGAATCGCGGAGCCGAAAGCTACAGCAGGAAAAACGGGACCGGTTTCCCGGCGCCGACGCGGCGCGAGGGCGGCCGAACCGTCCACCGCTCGATTCTTTCTGATCAAAATGTCGGGTAACGGGACTGTGGAGCTTGGTCAGGAAGTCGCTTCAGAGAACGAGGCGATGGTTGAGTCCTTTCGCGTCGGTGGCAGCTTCGCAGTGGTTACCGAGTGGAAGGCCCAAGTCGATCTCGCGACGGGTGTGCCCGTCATCAAGAAGGAGGCAGTCAGATCCGAGAAGAAGGTAGCGCATTCATAACCGGCAGCACGGCTTTATGCACGTAAGTGTTGAAGCGACCTGTAGCTCTGATACAGGAAAGTGCTGGTCGGGTTTCCATGCGAATCCTGGCCAGAGTTCCTTGCAACCCTGGCCACGGATAGCAAAAGAGACCCACTCCAGCGGTCTCCTTGCTGTTCTGGCAAACCAGACAGAAAAGGAGAGTATCCATGTTGAGAAGCAAGATGGCAACACTGCTCACAATCGTTTCCGCAATGCTTATCAGCGCCGGCATGACCTGGCAACAGCGTCTGCTGTTCATTGGCGGCATTGTGTTCGGTGTCAGTGGTGGAAGCGCTCCCGGAGTCTTGTGGATGAACTGAAAGAGGCCGTCACGGAATGGTGGCGGTTCCGACAGTTCAGCGTGAAGACGCAAGGCGGCGTAACAAGTACAACAACCCGGTGACGGCTCTCCGAGCCTGGCACCCGAGAACTTGATTCAAGTTCACGGCAGCAGGCGGAGGAGATGGCACCGGAGACGGGGCTCCTGTCTGTTTGTTGCTCCATTCAACACAAACAGATAAGGAGATGCCCAATGAAAACGATAGTTACGTCCCAATTGCCAGTGATGGCGTTGGAAATCGATGAGGAAGGAACGGTCGCTCAGAAGTCGATGCAAATGACCCGGCAAGGACAGCTCGAAAACACGCTCCTGGACGCGCTGTATCCAGGAATCCGTGTGGCCACTGTCGCAATTCCGGGCACAGAACTCGACGAGTACGGGCGTGCCAAGGTGGAACAGGCTCTGGCGACATTTCGTGTTGGTGGGGTGGAGTATCGCCTCATCGGCGCCTCGGGCTCTGCGAAGAACGGCAAGTATTACGCCGTCAACAAGGAGTTCGAGAAGCCAATTGCTGAGCGTTTCCAGCAGTGGCCCGAAGCTGCGATCACCTACTTCGGCATCTTGATCTCACCCTGCAAGGTGCGGATCGAGGAGCCGGACGTTCGAGTGCTCGTAGTGGACGACCATACCCTTGGCACCAATGACTGCCGCGGTTGGATTCGGCGTTCGATGTTTGAAAAGCTGGATCTGCCCGCCCGTCACTTCTACCAGTTCCGTCTCGCATTCAACCGGACTCAGGCCAAGGGCAGTTTTAAGGTGATGGAGAATGACGTCGCTGAAGCACTCGGCGCCGACATCATCCTGCCCAAAAGCTCCATGAAGCCTGCGTTACCGGAAAAGTCAGCTCTAGTGAGGCTTTGTTTCGGCGACGCGCAGTTGTTCCGGGGCCCAGCTGTGTTGGGAATCCGGGAGATCTCGCGGCAACTGGAATACGAGTCGAGCTATACGCTGCTGACTCATGCTCCCGAAGACTCGATCGACCTGGAGGTCTTGCCGCATGCGCTCGCGCAAGTGCGGAAGCTGAAGACCACCGTCGAAGAGAACAACTTCGAAGAACTATTCCGGCTCCTGGGTACCTCGAATTCGTCACGCCCAGTACACGCAGACGGGGATGCCATGGAAGACGGAGAGTACACGTCCGCGGAGCGAACTGTGGTGGAGGCGGCGCTGAAGGCTGATGGCAGTGGTCAGCTCGTAAAGTTCCCCTTCATTAACAACCAACTGCAGCGGATCTTGTGCCGGTGGGCGTACAAGCTGTGCACCGCAGGTGGCTTCCGGTTGCCTGCCTTCGCATTGGCTGATGACGGCTACCTGGTGGCTCACAACGGAAGGGTCTACAGCGGTTCGGACTGGATGCCTGAGGATCACGCCATCACGAGTCTCGGCTCCCGGCGCCTCCTCGAAGTTCGGTATCCCATTCGCGCCAAGGACGACCTGCTCCCGCTGAAGAACCTCACTGGTCCAGATACGGTAGCGCGGTTGATGAACGACCTGAGACGGCAAGGTAGCTCGATGTCTGAGCCAGAGGCCGTCCAGCAGATCGTCACCGGGCAACTCCGTCTGGATCACACCATCACCCTGCACTCGAAAACGGCGGCGAAGAACGGAGGCGACTACGACTTCGACGTTGTTTGCGTGGTGGAGGAGCAGCGCTTTCCACGGTGGGTCGAGGACCGTTTCAGTCACCGCGAAACCTTCTCGAACGAGAAGGACAAACGGAAGAAGAGGCGCTCGGCCTGGTGGAACCTGCCCCAGGTTGCGGTTTCGGCGAAAGGCAACGGGATTGGGGTCATCACCGACCTGATGACGTCTTGCCTGGCTGCCGGACGCTCTGACCTTGCGGAACTGCTGGCGAAAGAACTCCAGGCGGCACTCGATGCTCTGAAACACGGCACGATACCGAACCAGGACGTGATCATCAGTGTCCGCAAGCAGGTCCTAACCGCTCCATGGCTGCGGTTTAAGGACGAGAAGCGCGCAGGCGACTTGCCGCTGCACTTGACCGTGAGCCCCACGGACAAGATCGGCAGGTTGTACAACGTACTTCGGAAAGAGCTGGACGACTTCTTCAGCGACGTCCGGCCTCTCGCGGACTTTCGCGGTCTGATCGTCAACGGGCGATTCGATCGTGAAATGTACAAGGAGGCAGGGCAGATCGCCACGGTCTACGGAGTCAACATTTCGCTGATCTTGAAGAAGCGCGACAAGTACCAGAAGGAAGTGACCGATGCCCAAGCGGAGCTGAACGCGTGCGACATGAACGACGCGGCGGCAAGGCGGAAGGCGTTCAAGCGTCGCAATACGGCCAAGGCAGCGCTGCATTGGTATGAGGAACGCTCCCGCCAGGAGATGCGCAACATGATTCACCTGGTGCGGAAGTGGGCCGAACGGAAGTCGAAGAACGCCTACGACTGGTTGGCGGCTCTCTACGCGATCACGTGCAAGGGGAGCAAGAGTACCGGGAGTATCGTGTTTTACGCGTTTCCGCAGGAACTCGTCAACATGATCGCGGAGCGCACCGGAGGCCGTCCAGTCACCGTTGCGATTCCTGATCTGGTTGACGGGGACGTATACATCGACGAAGACGGCAACGTTTACCTCGTCGATCAGGTCGGCGACGGCCAGGGACAGGTCATCGAGAGGGAAACCTTCCTCATGCAAGTAACGAGGACGGGTGACCTGATCTACGATCACGGCCGAACTCAGCGGATTCATCCCGTGGAGTTCGAATCCGGGCGGGCGGAAGTGAGGGACGGGAAGCTCGAACTTCTTGGTTCCAGGCAGAAGCCCAAAGTTCCGAAGCCGAGGTTGGACGAGTAGTGTGGCTTTCGGGGAGGTCTGGGAAACCGGGCCTCCCTGTAGGCTTCTCTGAGAAGTAAGGCATTGACTGAAGGAGTGAAGCCCATGAAACGCACTTTGATGCTTATCGCAATCGCGACCCTGACCGTATTCGGCCAGAAGATCGAGACACAGACGCTGGACCGGAATAGAGTTACACGCCTGGGTACGACGCAAGACCATCTCAGCGTGATTGAACTCGGCGAACCCGTGACGCAGGTGGCCGCCGGCAGTTCGTCGTTCAAGATCGAATGGCGCGAAAACAAGGTTTTCATCCAGCCGCTGGAGCCTGGCGCAACCACCAACCTGTTCATCTGGACCGCCTCCGGCCGTCTCAGTTACGAGTTGGTGCCCGCGGCCTCCGTGGAACAGATGCACTTCGCGATCGACCAGGACCAAACCACCGTTCAGGCCAAACGGCCGGAACCGGTCGAACATCCGCCGGTCGTCGAACAACCCAAGATTCCTCCGGCCATGCTGATGGAGAGTTCGCCCGTCAAGGTGGTCGGATCTTCAAGAAACCACGAGAAAGTGGAGATCTTGCTGCAGGACGTTTACCAGAAGGATGGCCGCGTCTACCTTCGGTATGCCATCGTCAATGGAAGCCGGACCGTCTACTTTCCAGCGCCTCCGGACGTATTCACTCTAAACTCGCCGCGCTCGTCGCAGTCTCTGATTCCGCTGGCAAACAGCCAGCTTGCCGGCGACTTCCAGCTCAAGTGGAAAGGCGAGGCACGCGTTCCCGTTGTTCACACCGAGCTGCAGGCACCCGTCGTTCGGCCAGGGCAAACCGGCCACGGCGTGACTACGTTCGATCTGCCGGCCGCCAGCGAGCCGGGACTTCGAACGGTTGTCAAACTAGCTTTCCCGGCGGACGCGGCCGGCAATGTGAGCGCGATTCTGGTGCTGTAGCCATGGCCGACTACAGGCAAGTCACGACCGAGGATGTGCTGGATGTAGCCCGGAGACGGCGGCCGCTCTGTGATGAGGTAGCAGTGGATAGTCCGGTGACAGCCGGCAAGGTGCTCGCTGCGTTCGAAACCAGGATGGAACAACGGCAGGACCTTGGAGTGGTAAACCGGGCGCTGAATGTCTTCCTCGAACCTCGAAATCCCTTCGAGCCCGAGAGAACACGCAAGCCGAAGCGGGAAGCCGTCATATTCGGAACGCTCGTTGCCGTTGTCGCCGCAGCATTCCTGTTCTTCAATCTCGCCGCACCGCGGCTGCAGGTATACCCATGAGCGACACCTGGAAAGCTCGCCTTGACGGAGCACTGGGCCGAGGGGAGGTTGCTGGATTGTACTTCACGACCGCACTGCTCGTCGTCGTCGAGTTCTGCTTTGTGTGCTGGCTGAATCGAATCCCGATTCCGGACCTACCGACCGCCGGAGCTGGGTTCATTGTTTTGCCGCCGTGGTATCGGAAGCCGCGCTTCGAAGTGACGCTTCTGCTTACGATCCTGGCGGGCCTGTTGTTTTCGGTTTGCTGGGGACTCTGGGATCTGTGGCAACAAAGAAACGACACGGAATCGTGGGAGAAGGCCATTCAGTCGGTCAAACAACGGGTCAGGACGGCTACATCCGTCGCCGCCCTGACAGGCATTGAACTAGCACTGGTCACCTATCTCCGTTATTGAAGCCCACCACAGTTATTCCACAAATCCCCGAAAGCTCCCCCCTTGGAGGTGAGGGCCATGATTCGAGATTCCTATCCGGACACTTCCCGCGATCGGCCGTCGTTGTCGGCGTCTCCGATCTTTGTGTGCACTGCACTGGCGGGACTGATTCTGTTCACGCTCTGGTTCCTCGGCACTAGAGCCTACCATTTCACCGATCTTCAGATGGCTGAGTTCTTCGTCTACTTCCTCCTTGGGATCGGCGTGCCCGGCATTGCGATCTGGGTCTTAATGAAGCGGCGGGAGTGGAAGGAAAACCAGAGACGGTATCCACCCTTGGTCATGAGCCCGGCCGCGGATGCCAAGCATGTCGAGAAGGCTTGGAAGCAAAACGCCGTGGTGCTCGGTTACGACGTGCATGGAACGCCGTGGTTGTGGCCGGACAAGGTGCGGGTCATGCAAGGAATCGTCGTGGGCATGACGGGCAGCGGCAAGACCACACTTCTGAAAAACATCATCACTCAGGACCTGACTCGGAGGGTCGGCCCTGCACAAGACCGGCACAAGGTCCCGATGGTCATCTTCGACGGAAAGGGCGACCTCGACTTCTTCTATGAACTGCTGCCGCACATCAACCGGGCCGGGCGACTCGGGGATCTGCGGCTGATCAATCCCGCGCGACCGGAGCTTTCGTGCCTGTACAATCCTTTCCACACGACGGACGAGAACTACATGGCGCAGGTGAATATGGTCTTCGGATCCTTCAATCTGCACGATGAGTTCTTCGCCAAACACCAACTAAATTACCTCGCGGACATCGTCCGCATCCTTCACTACACAGGAGTTGCCTTCAATTTCTATGACGTCATCGTTATGGCGCTGGATGAAGAGGTGCTTCGGGAGCAGATCGAGAAGGCGCGTAAACACATCCAAGCCGATCGCGAGGTCTCAATGCAGCGCGGCCTGAACTTCGAGATGTCCGTGCGGAACCTGCTCGAATCGTTTCATGACCGGGAGAGGGTGCCGAAGATTCAGGGGCTGCTCAACGAGTGCATGACGTTTCTGGACGACGAATTGTCCGTCATCACCGGCCCTTACGAGGACCTGCTGTCGATCGACGACGTGATTGACCAGGAGCTGATCCTGTTCGTGACCCTGAACATCAACAAGAATACCGAACCGGTTCGAGCACTCGGGAAGATGCTGCTGCAAAACTTGCAGCTTGTCGTCGGCAAACGGTACGAAAGTGAAGAGGAGCGGAGACGGATGAACCGCCCCATCCTGAGCGTAGTTCTGGACGAGTTTGCCCCATTCGGATACCGAAATTTCGCCCAGATTTTGCAGACGGCTCGCGGCACCAACACCGCTTTTCTGTTCTCAATGCAAAGCCTGCCGCAGCTTCTTCAGGTTGGCAAGGGGTTCAAGGATGACGTCACCAGCGCGCCTAACACAAAGATTGCAATGCGGACGCAGGACGAGGAGACGTCCAAATTCTTCATCCGGGCGTCCGCAGAGCACACCGTGACCAAGCGGACTGTGTCGCTGGTGAGGGAACAGGTGTTCGGTTGGGAGCGATTTGAAAGAGGCACGAGCGGTTCGGAACGGGAGGAGCGGGAATACCGCGCGGAGGACGAGAGGATCAAGAACCTGCCAAAAGGGCAAATGCAGATCCTCATGACGGACGACACGGAAGGGACGTTGCACCGGCACCTGCACGTACGCACGCCTCCAGACCTGGAAATGCGTGGCTTTGAAATGGAATTGGCGCCGCGATTGCGCCAATCGAGGCTGGACGTCCAGGGAGCGAACCTCCGGTTCAAAGATCCGGGCTTGGCGGCTTCGTTTGGTAGGCGAATGCAGGGGAGGAGGTAGCCAAATGTTAGGAAGAGTCAAATGCATCCTTTATGTCGGCGTCGTAACCGGCTGGATCGGGCTCACGACGGCGCAATGTCAGCAGCCGGCGGGACCGAGGGTAGCCAGTCCGCAGCAACCAGGAGCCGGGCAGCGGAACGCAGTGCAGCAGCCCGTACCCAATGTGTATCCATCCCGGTCCGCGCAGCCGGTGCCAGCGGCACAGTATTCGCCCCTGGCCGCCCAGGGCGGTTACCGTGGCCAGAAACTGACATGGTACGAGGCGCTGTTCCGTTCGTTGAATCCGAAGAACGTCGACTGGGGTATGAGCTGGGAGCAGCGCCGTAGCATTTTCCTGGAGAACTCGATCGGCAACAAGTACTTCATGTACACAGCGGCGCTGTCAATGCTACTGGTCTATTCCTTCGTGGTCATCGTCTGGCAGCGGTGGAACCATGCGGAGAGGCTCAAGCAGTTGGCCCAGGGAGCAGCGGACGCCATGAACTACGCGCAGTACTGGAAAGCGGGCGCCGAAAAGGCCACACGAAAGCACAACACCCATATCGAGAAATGCAATCGTGTGATCGAGGCCGGGGAGAGCGGACTGCCCACCGGTGACACAGCCGAAGCTGGCGCACTACGACAGCAGGTCGAGGGAATGAGAATCGAGGTGCTCAATCTGACCTCGGAGAACAAGCGGCTACGCCACGATCTGGAACAAAAGGCGACCGTGGTTGCGGACCTATCGGCCCGCGTTGATGATGCCACGAAAAAGATAGGCAGCGGCAACGGACCTGGGTATGGCGCCAAGGGTGGCGAGAACTCGGTTCAGGTCGCCACCCTTGTGGACAGAATCAACCGTTTGGAAGAGACGCTGCGGACCGTTCGGCTGGAAAACGAGCGCCTCAAGGGAGCGTAGGCTACGGTCATGCTGATCTCGGTATTGGGCTTTGGGAGCATTTGGACGCTACGATCCGCGAGAAAAGCGAGGGCACAGGAACGGTTTGACCCTCGGGATCTGGCCTACTACAACACAACCGGAGTCGATGTCGGCGGCAAACTGCGCAATCGGCCTCGGGTGTATGGCGTGGCCCGATTCAACGGAAACAGCGGCTTCCGTCCAGAATGTTGGCACCGCATGTTGTACAGGGTGTTCGACTGCGAGCCGCCGTGCGCTTGGAATGGCCACCAGAAGGTCCTGTTCAAGAGGCTGCTTCAAAAGCCAGAGACACCGGACGCTTACCTGATGGTCGTGAAATCGGAGCAGACTGGCGGCGTCATCAAGGGCGGAGATTGGCTGAATCGCGAAACCACCTTGATATCGTTCAGCGAATGTGGTGCTGACCAGGAAGTGATGGTTGTCATGCCGGCCTATGGTTGGGTGCGAGGCGTGCTCGGAACGTTCTTTCTGGAGCCGGTGGCAGCCAGGCCGTGGGAAGCGCGGCTCGTGCTATCGGCGGCTGAATGAGACGGCGATGGGATACGTGAAAGGATCGATCGACCTCAGTTCCACGCAGGACGGCCTACTCCTCGAACAGGTGCTGCGGTCGCGCCACGCCACGCACGACCAGCTCTGGCAGTTCTTTCAACTGAAAGCAAGAGAGAATCGGCGGCGCATCTTCAACTGGCGGATGCTTCGGCTGGTTCAGCACGGACTGATTACCCGATTAAATGTGAAGTACGCGAGGCGAGGATGGGTCTACGCGATCAGCGAATCGGGCGCCGCCTACTTGGCCGGCAATGGCAATGGGGCTGCCCTTGTAGCGTCGAAGGCGTTCAAACAACTGGACGATCCCGTCGTATTGCATTCGTTGGATCTCAATGATGTTCACCTGACGCTGATTCGGTGCGGCGAATTGGTTCGATGGAAGTCCGAGCTGGAAATCTTGTGCCTCAATGAACTGACGGGCTTTGGCTACGCCAAGGACTACGATGCGGTGATCACGATCCATTCCGATGGGGAAGATTCCACGTTCGCTCTCGAGTACGAAAGACAGCCGAAGGCGGCCAATCGATATTGGCAGGTGCGGCAGGCTATTGAAAAGGAGCGCCAAGTCAGGTGCTTTCTCTACTTGACGCCGTCGTATGAGCTCCTGAGTTACGTCGCCGGATTCTTCGACCGGTGCGCGAAGGCCGTGTACTTCGGCGTGCTGGAAGACTTTCGGCAGCACGGACTCGACACGACAGTACTAGACAGCCGCCGCACACTTTCGTTCCCGTTGCGCG
Source organism: uncultured Acidobacteriaceae bacterium (assembly GCA_963799145.1). Lineage (GTDB taxonomy): Bacteria > Acidobacteriota > Terriglobia > Terriglobales > Acidobacteriaceae > Telmatobacter. The sequence continues at coordinate 26,632 of CAWCWQ010000073.1, forward strand.
CAGTATTGAATGGAAACGGCTCCTAAATGTGCACCAAGACTTCCTGACGGCTTCCCCGCGACTTCCTCACGCCTTCCTCCCCCGTGATTGAACTCACTGTGATGATTGGGTTTATTGATTGACTACCTGCTGGTCAGCGGTGTGCCTGTGGCCAAGTGGAGTTGTCAGCCTGGTTTGCGGGCAGAAGAGGGGTATCGTCGGTCCGGGAAGTGGACCGGGGTGAGGCGAGTTGGCGGGATGATGGCGGTGGCAGCGTTGGGCTGGAGTCGGAGAGGAAGTGGAATTGATGGCGCGAATGGCATGGAGCGGGCCGAGGTTGGTCAGGGAACGTCTACGGGTTGGCGGCGGGTTCATCGTTGATGTCGTGGGTCAGCAATGGGCGTTTTGCGGTCACGTGGATTCAGGGGAAAGTGAAGTGAACCGAACCGTCCTCGTTCCAGACGCGGCGGAAGCGTACCTATCCAAAATTCAGGAGCAATCATGCCAGGAGTGGAAAATGCGAATTGCGCATGCGGCGCCCCGGCTATCAGGCCAAGGAAAGCGGCGCTGGTGCAATGTGGCCTGAAGTACAATCCTATCCTTGGCCGTGTGCGAGGCGCCGACGACTACAGGTGCCGTCGGAGAACCGAGATCGTCGTACCGACTATCGGACGCAAGTGCGGGCGCAAGATCCGTGGCTACGGTACGCCCGCCGCGAACATACGCAACGAGCATACCTTCCTGCATAGCCCAAGCATAGTCGCCATTGACGAACCGCTTGATTCCGCCATCGCAATAGTGCTTTCCTATCGGATGATCATCGTCTACGGGCTTGCATTCCGCGAAAAGGCCATCGTGAGACGGCAAGACCGGAAGAGACTCGCGCTCCAATAGGAATAACACCAGGTCAGGCTTCTTTGCCGGATGGGTACCATCGTAGTTGGTCACTTCCGGAGCCCGGATGACATTTCTAATGCGGCGACGGTCGAACCCTGCAACTTCCCGGCTACGAAGCAGTCTATTTTCCATTATCCAATGCAGTTGCCTCGTGATTTCGTCTTCTTTGGCCCGAGCGAGGCCAAAAGCAGGAGGCGGGTTCGCGCGAAGTAACTCAAACGCCTTCACAAGTGCCCGATGCGTGGTGAGAATGACGCGCAACGGGATCTGGGGATGCGGTAGCCGGTAGTCCGGAATTCTAGTAAAGAAGCCGAGTACACTCATGGCGCAGGTAGGGGAAAGGCATCCAGATGGTGCCGCTCGATGTACAGGCTGCACAATCGCGCCCGGCTCCGAGTCCAAAACCTGCGCTGATTTAGGATTCCAACGAGGAGCCCACCGTTCGTCACTCGGAGCACAATTCGGCTCGCTCCAGTCTTGCTAGCTTCGACCATCAAACGCTTCAGTAGTTTCTGGGTGTCGCCCAATTGATCGCCGGCGAGTGTCACGGACACGAACCGCCATGGCGGATACCACTCGCCCGCATTGATCACGCTGATAACGCATCTTTGGTCCGCGACCTGGAACAGTGGTTGCAGCATGTCCTCCAGATAACCGCGGAACATTTCTAGTTCTTCCGGGCCAGCCGGTAGCTCGGCGGGTTGGCGAATGGAGCGATATGGGCCGGAGAAAGTAACGGTGTCGCGTACGACGGTGGCATCATGTTCATCAAGTCCATAGAGGCTGAAGATGAAATCGTCGATTTCGCTCCATGGCTTGGTGACTCGCGTTTCCAACGCCTGGGCGAGCTCAATTGTGCGGCGCTTATCGGCGTCGGAAAGCCGAGTTGGATCGGGGAATGGGAAAGCTTCTACGTCTTCTTTAAGTATCGTTCGGAAGCTCGCACCTTGGCGTGAGCTTCTCATCAGGCAAAAATGCTGATACAGACTGCTGTGTAAAGCGAGGTAAAGAGCGGACGCGATTACCTGCCCATCAGGGGATGTGGCTGCTGAGAAACCATAGTTGCTTTTTGAAAATGCGACCGCAACTCGCCGTGATACAAACGCCTTGGGTTGCTCTCTTGATTCGTGCGGAGTCTGCGGAACAATGATAAGCGGCGCGGCGTATAATCGCTCGTTCCGAGGAAAATGAGCAGTCTCCCGTTTGTGTCGTTCACGCCAAGTCGTTAGCTCATCCGGCCGGATAGAAAAACCACTCTCGGGAATTTCGAAGTCCGGAAGGCTAAACAGATGGTCAGCCGGCCGTCGTTCTCAACCCCGGCGACAAGTTGTACCCTTCGCCAGAATACAAGCCGTTCGCTGTCCAGAAATCGCGTACGGACCCCTGAGGGAGTCTGTCAACTACGTCGACGTCGAGTACCGTGCCCACTGCGAGCGCCTTAAACATCCACGGCTTTTCAATAACGGCCTGCGCAGCCAGAGATTCTGCGGCTTGGTAGTCGAGCCGGAACTGGCCGCGACTGCTAAGACGGTTTTCACGAATTGGAGTGGCAAAATGAAAACGATGGTCTGGCCGCGGCAGACTATTCCGAGCGAACAGGAGGATGAACGGCAGGTCCATCTTGGGCCATACCGGCGTCTTCTCCAGATCCGAGCCGTTTAGGATTCCAGTCACCGCCAGTCCGAGCATGATGGCATCGCGAGCAGCTTTGCCTTTGGCGCTTTGCTTGAGGATGACGCGGCCCGGTAACGCCATGGCGATGATGCCGCCCGGCTTCGACCATTCGGTCGCCCGCCACAGAAACGGCAGGTCGGGATTGTTGTCCGGATTGGTGTAGCCGCTGGCGACCGTTTCGAGTCCGCGCGCCGTGAGCGCCCGACGCGTCAAAGCGGTGAATGCGGCATTAGTCTCAGCGACCTGCTTCTTATCCTCCGTTCTGTCCTTCGCGTCTTTTGCCACGGCACGCAGGCGGGTCCAGGGAGGGTTCGTTACTACGATATCGAAAAAACTGTTGAAAGCCACCGGCACGTCAGGACCCAGGCTGCCCATCGTAAATCCGCGCGGTTGTTCCAGATCATGGCGGCCGAAGTTGAACAATACCTCGCCTCGCAGTGGCCGTGGAAACTTGAGGCTGCGCGGTGGCCGCTGAGTAGGATTGACCTCGATCGCGGAAATGTAGAGCGCCAAAGCGGACAGTCTGAGTGCAGACTCGCTCACCTCAAAACCCCGAAGTTGCTTGTAAAGGATCTTCTGGATTGTGCGTGTGTCCGGTCTGGTGCCGAGTTTGTCCCAGTTCTTGCGCACAAGCTGGCGGAAAGCAAGAACAAGAAACACGCCAGCACCGCAGGCCGGGTCGAGTACGACAGCGTCGGCCGGTTCTTTCAGCCCGGCGAACGCCTCTTCCACCAAGAGCCTAGCGAGGTGTCTCGGCGTATAGTACACACTCGTTTCTTCTGCATGCTCCCCGTCCCACTGGTGGCTGAATGTCTCATAGACTTGGCTCAGAACACCGATTGGAATGTGTGCGAAGTCAAAGTCGTCCCAATCCAACGTAGGTCTGAAAGTGTGTATGGCCGACATGCTTCCACCCTCGAAGAATTGCCTCCAGGTGCCTGAAGAGTCGTTGATCTGTTGCTACACCTGCATCTCGATAGAAACGCACGGTACGTGCGGAGGCGTTCCTCGCGCCCGTTTCCGGTGTCAATCCCTGAACCAACGGAAGCAGGTCGCCGTTAAATGTCTCATCGAGCCAGCAGGATGTTGCCGCCGCCTTTTCGGCATTCGAAAAGGCATCCTCCAACGCATCGGCGCCCGGGGAAATCTTGGCGAGTTCCGGGGGTAATACGATGCGGCGGTCGATCAAGAATCGAAAGAACAGTGCGCGGCCCGTCGTGGAGAGCACCTCCAACCCCCGCATCGAACCGGCCTTATCCTTACCCACGGCGAGTTCCTGGGAGGCCGCTGTGAGGAGCCCGTAGATACTCTCGTACACGTAGTCTGCTTGCTCTGGACGTCCCGGCAGGTCGAAAGTCCCCGTCGCAAGACTTTGAAAGAATGCCGGTGCATCCGGGTCGGATATCTGAATCGTTTTGAAGTTCGCTTCCGCGAGAGCCTTGCGATCAAGATTGATGGGATAAACGTCCAGTGACCCGGGCTTCACTATGCCGAGGCATGCATGCTCGCTACGGTTCGCAAGCAGTGTTTGTAGTTCTTGGACGTGCGCGACTTGCAGCGGCGGATTACCCTCTTCACCGGTATCGTCGACCAGATACAGTAGCGGCTGACCCTGAAACTCTGCGACCGCATCTGGCAGCAGGAAGGCGCCCGTTTTGGAGGGCAACAAGTCCAAGTACTCCAGCGTGGGATGCGTCAATCTCAGAGTTCAGCGGGATCAGTTCTGGACACCCCAACGCGTCCGCGCGCCTTTTCAGGCGACCGATCTTCGAGGAAGTATGGGCGGCTGGCATGTGTCAGACCTTCCTAACAACCCCAACCAACGCACCAAGCACCCGCGCTCGCTCAGCGGCGCTGGGGGGAACTTCAATATCACGGAATACCGGGTTCTCTGCTTTCAACAGAAGTCCTTCCGGCCTGCGATACACGTGTTTGAGCGTTGCCTCATCCTCAATCAGAATAGCCGCAATCACTCCATCTTTCACCTCCATCATCGAATCAAGAACCGCGATGTCTCCGTCGAGGATACCCGCTCCTTCCATGCTGGTTCCGCGCACGCGGAGAGCGAAAAGGCCGCTTCCGTGGAAGATACCGGCCGGTAGAGTGAGCAGTGCTTCAGTTTCCTCGTGCGCAAGAACGGGGTGCCCAGCGGGAATCCTGCCAAGCAGTGGCACGCGAACCGAATCCTGATCACCTCCACCCTCGGGCCGAACCACCACCAGTCCACGGGAACGTCCCGGAACACGGTGGATGAAGCCCTTCTTTTCGATAAGACGAAAATGCTGCCGCGCGGAGTTTAGGCTTTTGAAGCCGAAGTGTGTCGCCGTTTCCTGGATTGTTGGAACCAGGCCGGTGTCCCGCTGTCGATCCTTCACAAACGCTAGGACCTGCATCTGCCGAGCTGTCAGAGGCGACGATTGGACCATGGCAAGAACTCGATACTGTCTATATTTACAGTATATGAATTCTCTCGAAGAATCAATAGCCTACAAGCTCATGCCGCCTCTAGGGCCACGTGGCTACGTCAATAATTGAAGCATTTGGCGGTGCACTCGCTATCCCGGACTTTGGCTTGGCCCAGCCGCCCGGACCGGGAGTTCTGAGCAGTTGATCCCCTTTGTGGCCATGTGTCTACGCGCGGCTCGCGATTCAAGCTGACCCACTAATCCAGGTCCTCATCGGATCGACTGTCGTTCCTTTGCGCGCGGCAGATAGGCCGACATCGCCACCACCCTCCCGACCGCTAGCGGCATGCGGATGCGGAGTTTGCACGTCCGCCAGAAAGTGACATCTATGTGCGGGAACCGCTGCGTCAGCACGGGACGGGAACGTCGAACTGGCCGAACGAGGCCCCGCTATGCCCAGCCGATCAATGCGTCCACATCGCGGGGATGTTTATGCCAATTTGAACAATCGAACGAAAGGAGAACAAGTATGCAGGACACAACGATGACAAACGGATCATCGTCACCGCCGCCGGCGGGTGCGATGAATGGACTGGCGCATGCGGCTAGCGCCGCGACGGCGTTTACACCAGAACGGGTTCAGGAACTGGTAGCGGCACTGGAAGACCCGTTCGAACCCAGTCGAGATCAAGTGGCGTGTGACGAACACGTGCAAGGTCGGTGGGCCGAAGGGTCCTCGCGACCGAGGTCAGATGTTGGCGTACGCCGATCCGCGGGCGTACACCGACCGGCTCAACGATCTGTTCGCGCCGTCTGGCTGGACCAGGGACTACAACGTTCAAATGGTCCAGAACTTCGAACGGAAGGAACGCGGTGCGACAGAAAGGACCATTACGGCGAAGATCGTGGTGACGTCCAAGGTCACGATCTACGGCTTGGGCACACACACGGGACTCGGCGAGGAGTGGGCTGAGAACGACAACGCCGGCACGGCAGCGGAGGCACAGGCTTTCAAGCGGGCATGTTCGTGTTTTGGGCTTGGCCGCTACCTGTACGATCTGGAGGGACAGTGGGTGGATCTCGACGAGAAGAAGCGCCCGTTGGAGACGCCGAGGCTGCCGGATTGGGCACGTCCAAAGCTGCAACGTGGCACCGAGAAAAGCGGAAGCGGCAAACACCATGCCAATGGCCAGGCGCAGACACAGACCGGCGGCGGGGCGAAAAACGGCAGAGGCGGTCTGTACCGGGATGAACTGCTCGGGCACGTGAAGGCGCTCTGCGGGACTGTTGGCTTCAGCCTGTCCAAGGGCGTGCTGCAACTTGTAGCGAAGGTCGAGGATCCGGACAAGATTCGAGACATGGCGAAGCTCACGGCTGCGTTCGAGAAGTTGCAGGATATGGCGCGCGGTGTCGAACGTCTGCGGGCGGCTGTGGCGAAAGCCGGAGACCAGCGGTACGCGGCGTTGTGCCGTGAACTGAATCTGGCAAGCGAGTCCATCGACGACGTCCCTGACCGGGCGGTACTGCGTCGGCTGGTCGAAACGCTCGAAGGTGAAAGCGGCGCCCCGCAGACGCCGAACGATACGAGCAACGGCGCGGCGGGAAACGGATCGCAGCGTGACACGGCGGGCTTGAGTGAGTTGCGGGGCCGGCTGCTTCGGGAGGCAAACCGTGTTTCCGGTGCGACAGGACGGTCGCTTGCTGTGGTGATCAACCAGGCAGCGAACGGAACATTCACGTTTGCCAACTTGAGGACTCTCGGTGCGGCCGATATCCGCAAGCTGCAGACCGCACTCGCGGAACTCCAAAGGATGGCTACTTCAGCATGACGCCAGCGATCTCACGATCCGGGAAGAAAGGAGGCGAGGGAATTGAAGGAAGTGACGCTCTTCACGGATGGATCGTGTATGGGCAATCCCGGCCCCGGCGGGTGGGCGTGCATCCTGCGGCATGGGAAGCACGAGCGCATTCTCCGGGGTGTGGAACCGCACACGACGAACAACCGGATGGAACTGGTGGCCGCCATCAACGGCCTGAGAGCCCTGACTGAAGTGTGCAGAGTCACGGTGATCACCGATTCCCAGTATTTGCAGCAAGGGATGACGGTGTACCTTGTGCGTTGGCGAAGCTTCGGCTGGTGCAACAGCCGCGGAGAAGCCATCGCGAATCGGGATTTGTGGGAACTGTTGGCGTCGGCGGCCGGCCAGCACGAAACGAAGTGGCGCTGGGTCCGCGGGCACGGATCTGATCGAGACCAGGACCGGTGCGATGTTCTCGCGAAACAATCAGCGAGAACGGCAGCGGCGGGAGGGATGGTCAAGGACCTGGCGGCCTGACTCCTATCCTTTATATATGCGGGCGTGAATCGACGCGCTCGTTTTTCGGCTTGGAGCCGTTCTGCGCTCCGAGCTTTCCGTTGCAACCCCCACACAGGCACTCGGCCGAAGCTAAACGCCGGTGTATGTTCGCACGGCGAGTCGGAATCCGTGTGCCTGTAAACCACTTGGCTGCGAAAACGAAAGGAGAACTGCGATGACTGCGGTGAATAGTTTGATTGTCAACGAAGTGCTGCGCGTGCATGGCCCGGACGCACAACGTCTTGGCCTGGACCGGCTGGATGAGGATGCGCTGATCCTAGGATTTGCGCGGTGGGCAGAGGGGCTACTCAAGAAGTGGCTGGATTACGCGAAGGGCGCCCTTCTGTTCGTGATGGTACCCGAGGAACCCGAATCGGGGATGTTTTACATCTACGACCGGGCTCGGCAGACGTTCTTCATGGTGGATCTGGCTGAAGCCGGGCGGTACGGCGGGTATCGGCTCGAGGAGTTTGAGCAGATGGCGCAAACCTTTGGCCTGAAGGCACTTGCGCAGAACCCCCGAACGCTCGCCGGGACGCATTGAGACGACTTTTGAAAATCGGAAGGCGTTTCAGTGTATAGACGAACAGGGGGAGAAAAACAGCCATGGACCACCGGCTACCAGCGACACGCGAAATGGCCCAGGAGTTCAGCGAGTTGTTTGTGAACCGGCGGGCCTACACCATTCAATCCATGCGGCCGCACCCGGAAAGCGGCCGCCACTACTACTACCGGCCTAAACCGCGGGATGGCGGCGAGCCGGTGGCGCTCACCATCGAAACCGTGCGGCGGCACTTGGCCGGGGAGTTGACGATCGGCATCTATGCCATCAACCCGGCTACGCAGAGGTGCAAATGGATGGCTATTGACGCCGACTACAAAACGGCGCTCGAAGACCTCATCAAGGTGCAACGTCAGTTGCAGGATGACGGGATCGAGGCCGCGCTAGAAAAGTCGAGACGCGGTGGGCACCTCTGGATACTCTTCGAAACCCCAGTTTTGGCGCGCGAGGCGCGCATCTACATCTACCACGTGGCCGGCAAGCTCGATGTTCAGGTCAAGGGGACCGGGCTGGCCGATGGAATCGAGATCTTCCCGAAGCAGGACGAGTTGAGGCGGGAGGAGTTTGGCAACGCGATCCGCGGACCCCTTGGGGTCCATTGGGGAGCGCGGGAGAGCCGGGGCTGGCGGTATTGGTTCTACGTCGCCGACTACAAGTTGGAGGATCAACTCGCGTACCTGAAGCGGATCGGGAAAGTGAAGCAAGAGCACCTGCAGCGCGTGATTGCTGGGAAGGCGATTCCGCAGGAATTCGCTCAGCATGCGCGCCGAACAGAATGCCCAAGATATTTCCAGTCAAGGTCAGGCGAGTTCCGAATTCTGGAATACGTCGAGGTGAGGCGGCAAGCCGGCCGGAACTGGGTGACTCGTTGCCCGTCGTGCGCCGCGCAAGGGAACGACAGGAGCGGAGATAACCTGGCGATTTCGGTCGAGGAGCCTCGGAAGTACTGCTGCTGGGCGGGCTGCACGAAAGAGATGATTCGCGCGGCAGTGGGCCGGCCGATCTCCGACCGGAGGCTGGCGTGACCGGCAAGGGCTCGATCTTCCCAACGCAGTTGCCGCGGAGGACTGGATCTCAAATCGAAATGGAAGGAGTTTCAAAGATGCCGAATTCGAAACAACCTGAAGGGCGAGACAACGGAGCGGGGCCACCGAGCCTGGCAGCGCGTGGTGAACGGCGCCGGATCGAGCGACGGTTGCAAGAGGCAGGAATCCTGTGTCAGCCCGAAGTGTCGCTCCAGTATCAGACGTTGGCAAAACGCTCGGTGCTTCGTGGAGTGGAGTCCGGCGGTGCGATCAAGGAGATCGGGCGCTACGTGACCTTCTGCGACGAGAAGGGGGAGCGAATCGCCTGGCTGCAGCCGATCGACTCGGTCGGAGTGAATGGTCGTCACGCGGTGGTGATTGCGCTTGGGCTGGTGAGCGTGGAAGTCTTCCGCGTGCGAAACACCTATGACGTGTTGATTGCGAAGTACGATGTGTCGCAACCGGCGGAGGGTCAACGCGGCCGGATCGAAGCCAGAGTGCTCTTTCGTGGCCGCCAGGGACATCTGCCGTTGGATCTGACCGGTGAGGAGAAAGGGATGGCGGGCCAGATCGTTCCCGAATTCTTCAACAGGGCTGGGGAACGCGTCGAGATCCACCGGAGTTCGTGGGGGTGCTAAAGGCCGCCGTGCGTGGAGCGGCCTGTGTGGGATGCACCCATCAGCACTATCTGACGGCTCCGAAAGCGGCGGCGGAGACGAAGAAGGCCGATGCTGTCACTCCGGTGGCGACCGGCGAGCCGGCGTCTGGCGTGCATGCGGTGGCGATTTGATAGGTCACGGTTGTATGAAAGGGTTTTCGAAACGGGGCGTGAAATGGAACGACTCAAGAATACAGGTTTGGTACTCTGCCTGTTCGTTGTGCTGCTTGTGATCTTCAGCAGCTACTTCCGGGCAAATGAAGTGGGCACTTTTTTCGGCGCACTCGCCGGGACGCCACTTCTGGTTCATATCTTCAACCGCGTGGCGCCGAGCCGGCGAAAGCCAGAGTCCGAAAGGACCGCGGCACTCGTCGCGCACACAGAGCCGATGCCGCGGCCGACCGAACAAGTCGTAGTGCTTCGGATGGAGGGGCCGACTGGACGGGCATGAACAGTGACGCTGAAAGCGTCGATTGTTCGTTTCGCATCTCGCCTGTGGATAGGCGAACCAGAGCCGGTCGCAGACACTTTCAGCTCGCTCCGGGGGAAAGAGAAATCGTCCCGTCCTGTGACACGGAAACATATTGTGCTCAAACACGACCCAAAAGCGTGGGAGGAGGGCTTCAGCGCCGGAGAGAACACGGCACGAATTCCGCTCCGGTGCCCGTACCCCGCCGGGACTACCCAGGCTTGGTCATGGCATAGCGGCTATGTCGAAGGCGATGCCAAGCGCCAGGGCTACAGTTACAGCCGCGGCGCACTTTCCAATGGACCGTCATCGCGCGGTTCCATCATCGTGTAGCAGGGGCGATAGGTGACCTATGCGAGTCGGAACCAAGAGCGTTTTGTTCGGAGCGCACTGCTTCTTTATCCATCCATTCTTCGTTGCTTTTGGCTGGTGGGCCCTCGGACAGTTTCCGTGGGATCCGCGGCTTTGGGCGGCGTTCTTTCTCCATGATTTGGGCTACTTATTCAGCCCTAACATGGACGGGCCGGAGGGCGAAGAACACGTCCATCTCGGAGCGAAGATCATGGGGTTGCTGTTTGGCGACCTGGTGGTCCGACTTCACCCTTCGACATTCGCGCTACTGGGCTAAGAGGAACGGCGTGAGCGTTTCAAAGCTGTGCTACGCCGACAAACTCGCGTTCGCGATGACGCCCGGCTGGCTATACCTTCCTATGGCTCGAGCGACGGGAGAGCTTGCCGAGTACATGGCGAAGTCGCGAGATCGGCAGGCCGGCTGTGTGGTGTTCACGGAGGCTGAACGCATCCAACTTGAATCGGGTCACTCTGCGCAATGGCTTGAAGGGCTGCAAAGCTACACGAGGCGTTGGGTCGAGGAGCACCAGGGCGGCGAACCTGACACATGGACCGTCGTGGCTAACCGCAACGCAGCAGCGAAAGGCCCGGCAGGGCCGAATCCAAACATAATGACACGACTCATTTAGTGCTTGCCGTTTCCGCCGGACTTCCCGAATTCTACGTGGAGCCGGAGCGAAGGAATCCAGACGGGTCCGCGATCCTGGTTGTACGCAGGGTTCGTGACGTGCTGCAGATCGATGGTCGCGAATAGCCACGGCAATACGCGGGCGTTGTAGTACGATTCCAAAATTGTCTCGGGGCCGTACTGCAGACGTCCGTCGCCGATCAGGAAGTCGTGGCCACCGCGCGCCAGATAGAGCGCGTGAACACCCGAGATCCCCGCCGCCGTCACTTCCGTAGCTACGGTGTCGAACGGCCTGTGCCAGCGCTTTCCATTGATAGATATCCCTCCGGTCGCGAGCCGGTCTATCGCTGTAAAGGCGAAGCTCTCAGTCTTTCCATCGTTCCAGCCAAGTCTTGCGAAGACACCGATGTCGCCCGTGATCTCCTGTTCGGCATTGACCCCGAACCCGTACTTTAAGGTTCCGTTGCGGCGTGTCGCCGTGACGTCCGGGACTTCGCCGGTCACGTCTGATTCGCGAAGAGCCTGGGCATAGGTGCCCGCATTCGCGTGATTTTCATAGTTCATCAAGCGGACGACGCCGGGATGGTTGCTGGCCTCCCATCGCCTCTCAATCTCGAACACGTCGCCACGATTCCGAAACAAGCGCCGGTCGAAGCGCAAGCCGTTCGCAACCCGGGGCATGGCCGCGCTGGCGTAGCGAAACGACCAGTTGCGCGTGTGCACCTCGTGAACCCATCCCCAGGTGTAGCCGCGAACGTCGGCGGGATAGTCCCATGCGCCGTTGTACATGACCGCCCATCCCATGAATTGTGACCTGGGATCATGAGAGTAGCGGTTATTGTCAAAGAAGTCGGTCAGCGTGAAGCGTCCCGCTGTGACTGTGTACCGGTTCACTGGTGGCCGGCCGCCAAGCTGATTCTCTTCACTCTCAAACGACTCCGTCTCAATGCCCAACGCAAAGTCGTGAGAAACGTACAACCGGGCCACGTATGGTTTTGGCGTGGCCGAAGCGACGCGCGGTAGTTCGCCATTCGAGGAGTTTGCCAAGCCGTCTACGCCGCTGAAACCTCTTCCTCCGGCGATTTCGGGATTGAAGTACAAGACAGTGTTGTTCTCCAGACGCAGGCCGAGGAAGACGGTCGTCGTGAGCGATGCATCGCGCTCCATCGTGTTCTGGAGACTGAACGGACCCTCGTAGGGCGAGTGAAATGTGCCGTGATATTGTCCGATCGACGTCGCCTGAAAGAACAGATTCCAACGCTCCTGTTTGAGGTCTGTATCGGGCTCCTTGGACAATTCCGGTTGCAGGACCGGTGCCGCCTGCTGCGCCTGAGGCTGCTCTTGCGCCGCTGCGATCAAGGCTATCGCACTCGTCAGAAGCGCGGCGCTCATCCGAATTCTGAAGGTGATCCAGTTCAAGTTTTCTCTCCTCTTGCCGGGTCATGCCCGCGCTTCCCGCCTTGTTGCCCTAGACCTTGCCGAGCAAGCCGGCCAGGCCCAGCACGTGATACAGCAGCAGTAACATCATGAGCACCAGATAGCCGCGCAGAGCCAGCAGAGAGACCCGCACCACCGGGGTCATCCGCATGGGGCCGAGGTGTTTGGTTTCGACTTTCTGCTCCACCACGTCATCGAGCGGGTGAATTACCAGGAACTCGCGTTCGTCGATTGTGTTTTCGAGAATCATGATCGAATCCTTTCTATTTGGAACTTCCTTGCACGGTCCGTCATCCGGCCGGGAATAACTTGGGGGCCACCACTTGAACAGCCAGCACCAGCGACAGCGCAAACAGGACGATGATAATGGTCCAGTTCACGACGTTGTTCCAAGGTTTATTGGCGAACTGATCGCCCAGCATTTCTTTGTCGTTCAATAGCAACTGCAAGAATATGATGGCGGAGGGTAGCATGATCCCGGCCAGTACCTGGACGCTCAGGATGATGAGCTGCAGAGGTGCTTTTGGGATCAGCACGAGGCCAGCTGCAGCAGCGACACAGAGGACATAGACGCCGTAGAATCCGGGAGCGTCCTTGATCGATTTCTGCAGGCTGTGCGGCCAGCCTTTCACCTCGCCGTAGGCCCATGCGCTGGAAAGCGAAATCGCGGTTGTTCCGAGCGTGGCCGCGTTGATCATCAGTAGAATAATGCCCGTCCGAAACCAAGGACCGAATACTTTACCGAGGTCCGCCGCCATCTGTGCCGGATCGGTGAAGGAGAAGCCGTGGCGTAGGGCGGCGTTGCCGGTCATCATCATGCAACCGGCCACGATGATAGTGAACGTCGCGCCGATAAGGGTGTCCAGCCTGGCCCACTTCAGGTCGGCGAAACGCAGACGCTTGTCGGCGATGCAGCTCTGCTGGAAGAACAACTGCCAGGGTGCGATGGTAGTACCGACAATTCCCACCACCAGAAAGACGAGACTCGCGGTCAACCCTCCGGCCGGAATCGAGGGAACGAAGGTGTTTCTCGCGACCTCACCGGCAGCGGGGTACGAGTAGAATGCCAACGCGAACCAGGCAAGGTCGAGGAGGCAAAGGAACACCACGATGCGTTCCCATCTGCGATAGCTTCCGGTGAGCACCAGCAGCGTGAGGGCGCACGCTGCAATAGGAACGCCGACGAGTGGCGATACGTTCAGGTGCTGCAGGGCGAGAGCAATTGCCGCGAATTCGGTGACCAGCGTCAGGAAGTTCAGCAATTGCAGATCGAGCAGGGAGAAGAGTCCCCACCACTTGCCGAACCGGCTGTAGATCATGGCAGCGTGTCCCTGCCCCGTGGCAATGCCGAGCCGTACGACCATTTCCTGAATGAAATATGTGATGGGTAAAAGGAGAACCAGCAGCCAGAGCAGGTGTGTACCATACTGGGCTCCGGCTTGGATGTACGTGGATACCGCTCCGGCATCGTTATCGGCTTCCATCACGATCAGACCGGGGCCGCAGACCATGAGGAAAGTGAGCAGATTGCGGGCCCAGGGATTGCGAACGATCACTCCGCATGTGGGCGTAGCGGGAATCACGGACGAATGGGTTGCGGCACGATTCATGGGAATGTCCCATCGCTTGACGACGGCTGGACACACGCCCCCCTTGTGAGGAAGGGCTCAACGCTCAAGCGTTCAGCTTGGGCGCGGCGAACCTCCCAGACAGAGAAATCGCAAGCCAACCACAATGAGTGATTCAGCGGCGCAGGGTATCAATCAGACTCGCTAATAACAAGTCTGAGCAGGAGTCAGGACGGGGATTCCGTGTGAAGACGGAGGCTCCGCTGACTCGGTACCGGACACTACCTCGCACCGCTGCAGACTATTGCTGCCGTCAGACATGAATGGGCCTCCTTTCTTCTGAAATTGTCGGGAGGCGAAGCGCCAAACCCTTGATTAGGGTATACCCGCCGGGGTATCCTTGTCAAGGTTCAACGGCAAAGTTTTTATGGCTCACACAACAGAGGAAAAGAAGAAACTGCTCAATCGAGTTCGGCGAATCAGAGGCCAGGTTGAGGCCATCGAGAGGACGCTTGACCAGGAGGCCGAATGCTCAGAGGTGTTGCATAACATTTCTGCTTGCCGCGGCGCCATGGATGCTCTCATGGCCGAGGTGATCGAAGGCCATATTCGCTTCCATGTTCTCGATCCCAAGACCACACCAACAGATGAACAGGCGCAAGCAGCAGACGATCTGATCCAGGCACTTAGAGCGTATCTGAAATAAGTCAAAACGGGGATCAATCGGCAGGACGGGCAATCGGGTTCGTTCAGTTGCGGGAGCAGCGATCCAGGGAGTGGATTTCGCAATTCCGAGTTCAGTTGACTGCGTGTCGATGTCGGACCTTGGAGTTGGCCTGGGACCCGTATTTTCCGTCGGTTTTGGTCCTGCCTTACAGCGCGCCGCTTACCGATCAAGCATCGGATGGTTTACCGCCACGGCCTTACTCGGAGACTCCGAGCCCAGGAGGGAGCGTCATCCCAGCTTCCGCGTCGCGGACGACTGCCCAGATGAGTTCGGACCACCTGTCGTGAATGACGCCTTGCACGAGGGAGCAAGTCTTAGGAGCCATACCGGCGCATACTAACGAAACACATCGATATCGAGAAACAGCCACGGCGGCGAGTCCGCTCGTGGCTGTTTCCGCTTTCTGGGAGGGCATATGGGAGATCGGGCATACGCCCAGGTTCTCTGCCGCGGCAAAGACGTGGCCGCATTCGAGGACGTGGGTTTTACTGAACAGGAATATTGGAAGCGTCTGCCGGAGGGAGTTTCGTTCCTGGTCGATGAGGAAGCGAATTACGGCAACTGCTGTTCCCTGCGAGAGCTGGCGGAGAGAGGGTACGTCTTCATCGCCCAACACGATGCGGGAGGCGACTATGACGCGGGCAGGCTTGTGAGCGATGGGAAAACCTTTCGAGAAGTCGATGCCATGGTGCACGAACCGCGACCTTGCGTGGCGGTAGATGCCAACGGGTTCGTCGACAGGAAGCAACTGCAGGCGGTGCGGAAGTATTGGCGCGCCGTCGCGCGAGCGAAACAGAAACTGGGCTTCGCAGAGGAAGAGATGTAGGTGACGTTGCCGATTGCGATGTCTAGGCGAGCGGGCCGCCAGCGTAGTGACGCAACGAAATAAAAGCGACCCGGCCCCAGGCGGAGTCGGGTTTGCCATGCGAGACGAGGCTCCCGAACACCGGTCTGAAGCCCGGTGCTGGCCGCTTCGTGTTTTTCAGGAGAGCCAGATGCGGAGGCTGCAAACGAAACAGTTCGAGGCTTGGCGATGCCGCCGTGAACAGTACCTTCGAGAATCGGGGCGCCACGTTGACTTGATCAGGGAAGGTTATGCGGCTGCAGACGAAGCGACGAACTGGACCGTGGTCGTCGGAGGACGCGGTTGTGGACCCTTGAAACGTGATCTCGGGACGAGACTGTTCCTGGTCAAGCCAAGCCTCGATCATCGGGCACGATGCAAAGAAAGCAGTGCACCGGCAGCGTGCGGCACGTGTCCCGCGGTGCCGCGGTAGGGGGAGGAACGCGTGAAGACAATTCTGCAAATCATCGAAGAGGCAGGCGGATTGCCAAAGGCGGAGTGTATTTCGATCGACAACGAGCCGTGGATGCGGCTGGTGATTGAAGTCCTGCCGGAGCGGGGGCCGGATGGGCACGTCGTCGTGTCCGTGGCGCACTACGGAGAGCAGAATTCGGACCCGATGCGCGACCCCGAAATGCTGTTCGAAGTGGTGGAGGAGGGCAGGCAGCCGGAGTTCTGGCCGTTCTACTTCCGTAACGATTATGCGGCCGTGGAGCAATCGAGCCGACGCCGCGACGAGGCCGGGAACTTGCACTGTCTGCCGAGACGGACGCGGGACCTCGAACAGTTCGCGGAGATGTGGGACCGGAATCTGCAGGCACAAGGTTTCCTGGAAGCGTTCCGGCGACGAGAGTGCGGCCAGCCTGAGTCCTTTGAAAACAGTAGAGAGAGAGAAGGTGAGATCCATGATTAACGAGATCCTTCAGTGCGATTTCTGTTCAATGCCGGGTCCGGTATGGCGGTACCCGGCCCGGAGTTTCATCGCTTACTGCGCACCGAACGTCGCCGGCGAAAGTGTCGGGGATTGGGCTGCGTGCGGCCCGTGCCACTTGCTGATCGAGGCCGATGACCGGAGTGGGCTCGCGCAACGCTCCCTGGATGAGCTCATTCTGAAGCACCCGGAAGCGATCGCGGCGGCAGCCGTTTTGTATAAGGACCTGGCGGAGTTGCACCAACGATTCTTTGCACACCGGAGCGGAAGGGCGGTGCCAATTACCGCGACCGCTGCGTGAAGCGATGAACACGGGAGGAGAGAAATGTCATCAACGATTCGGCCGATGGAACAGTTTGTGAAGACGCTGCTAGCGGCACGGCGGGTTTCGACGCCGTTGGTTGCGATACGGACCGCGGACCCCGCACTGACGGTGGCGCGGATTGAAGAAGCGGTGGGAAAAGATGCGGCGATAGTGCAATGGGACATCGTGCGCGGGCTTGTGCGGGTGAATGACGCCGGTGCGAAGGAGATCGGGAAGGTGCTCGGCGAGCGGGACTCGGCCAGCGTCGGCCCCGTCGATGCACTCGTGGCTGCCTGCCAGTTGGGTGAAGACGCCGTATTGGTGTTTGCCAACGCACAGCGCTTTTGGAACGATCCTCAAGTGGCGCAGGCGATTTGGAATTTGCGTGACGTGTTCAAGGCAAATGGCAGGACGTTGACGCTTCTGACGACGCCTGGCGCGGTTCTCCCGGATGAACTCACTCAGGATGTGCTCGTGCTCGACGAACCGCTGCCGGCGGTGGAGGACCTGACCCGCATTCTCGAGGAAACAATGGCCGCGGCGGAGGTTCCGGAACTCGAGACGGACGCCAGCGGAAAGGCGGTGGATGCTCTGCTCGGCCTGGCCGCGTTCCCGGCAGAGCAGGTGCTGGCAATGTCGCTGTCGAAGAAGGGGCTTGATCTGGAACAGCTCTGGGATCGAAAGCGGCAAGTGATCGAGCAAGCACCGGGTCTCAGCGTGTGGCGGGGTGGAGAATCGTTCGACGACATCGGAGGGTGCGGGAATATCAAGCGCTTCCTCACGGCGGTGATCGAGGGCGAAGAGGCTCCGCGAGGCATCGTCTTTCTCGACGAGATCGAGAAGGCCTTCGCCGGAACCGGTACGGACCTGTCCGGCGTGAAGACCGAACTCACCGGCACGGTCCTGGCCTGGATGCAGGATCGGAATGCTGACGGGTGCATCCTGATTGGGCCTCCCGGTGCAGCGAAGAGTCTTGTGGCCAAAGCTACCGGAAACACGGCGCGAATCCCGACGATCGCCTTCGATCTGGGCGCGATGCAAAACGCGCTCGTCGGAGCGTCGGGGGAACGTCTCCGGGCGGCGTTGAAGGTCGTGGATGCCGTGACGAACGGGCGCAGCCTTTGGATTGCGACGTGCAACTCGATCGGCACGCTGCCGCCTGAACTGCGGCGACGGTTTACGCTTGGCACTTTCTTCTTCGATCTCCCGTCGCCAGAGGAGCGGGCTGCGATCTGGAAGATCTACGTGGCCAAGTACGGGGTGTCGGGCGAGTTGCCGGACGACGACGGGTGGACCGGTGCGGAGATCAAGGAGTGTTGTCGGAAGGCGTACCGGCTGAAGTTGACGCTGAAGGAATCAGCAGAATACCTTGTTCCGGTGTCCCGTTCGGCGGCGGACCAGATCAAGGCGCTGCGGCAACAGGCCTCCGGGAAGTTCATCAGCGCGTCTTACCCTGGCGTGTACCAGTTCCAGGAGTCCGCACCGGCGCCGCGCGCGGGACGTGCGTTTCGGGGCATGGAGAGCTGAGTAGTGCCCTGCATCAGGGGCGGTGGCAGCAGCAGCAGCGGCGGGAAGGGCGAGAAAGGAGCAAGGAAGTGTCAGCTTACGGGGAGTTCACGACTGTTATGAGTGAAGAGAGGTACCTCGTCGAGGGTCTTACGGCGATGGGCTACAGAGTCGAAGTGCACGCCGATGGCGCCGCGCTCGTTGGCTACCACGGCGACGAACGGCGGGAAACGGCGCACGTCATTATCCGGCGCGCGCAGTTGGACAGCGCCTCCAACGACATTGGGTTCGTCCGCGGGAAAGACGGCCGCTACCAGGCGATCTTGAGCGAGTACGACCGGAGCATCGGTTACGGCAACCAGTGGCTGGGCAAAGTGCACCAGCACTACAAAGAAAGCCAGACGCTGGCTGTGGCGAAGGCAAAGGGCTACATCTTTCGCGGCAAAGAAGTCATTCAGACGGCGAACGGACCGCAGATCCGGCTGCAGTTCGTCGCGCGATAGGAGCTGAGCCATGCAGCAGAAGACGATCACAGTGGTCATTGACCAAAACGGCGACAGTTCAGTGGATCTGGAGGGCTTTGCAGGCCAAGGCTGCGATAAGGTCCTGAAGGACTTCCAGGGAGACGATCACGCGAAAGTGCAGCGAAAGAAAGCCGCGTTCTATAGCGCGGCCGTCGACTCGCGCAACCAACATCTCAAGAGCGGACAGTGAGCGGATTGTCTCGTTGCCACGAAGAGAAAGCGGTTTCGAGACGCCTGAGTCGGCACGCGTGCAGGGCCGTGGCAGCTCGGTAGCCGCGCAGTTTGCGAAATGAAGGGGAGTTGGTATGCTTCTCCATGCTTTCGTTCCAGCGAGCCGGGCAAATGGACCAGGACTACGCGCGGTGGTCTATTTTCAGGGATGCTCATTGCACTGCGAAAAATGCTGGAACCCGGCTACACACAAGTTCCGCGGTGTTGAAGTGCCCGTGCTCGAAGTGGTTCAGCGATTTGAGGAAGCAAGCCGGTTCGGGTCTTTGGAAGGGGTTACTTTCTCCGGCGGCGAGCCAATGCAGCAAGCTGAGGCGCTGTTGGAACTGATGAGAAAGTTCCGCAGGACCGCGCCAGCGGTGAGCCTCGGGATGTTCACCGGCTACACGGAAAGCGAGCTGGCATGCGGGCGGTTTGTGACGCGCTTGGGTGCAACGGTGGAACAGAAGTGCGAACTCTGGCGGGCGGTTCGGGAGCTTCTGGACTTCGCGGTGATGGGCCGTTACGACCAGACCCAGCCGGCAATTGCGCCGCTGCGGACGAGCAGAAATCAAAGGCTCGTACTATTTAGCAGCCGCTACCAAGAGGGCGACTTCGGACCGCAACTCGTCGAAATCAGCATCGAGGAAAGTGGAAAATCCGTACTCACGGGATTCCCCGTGCTCGGTGTTCCTGCCTGAAACGAAACCGCGGAAACGGTCAGTTTAGGCCCGCGAATCCCGAACCACTTCCAGAAGAAACAGTAGGCACACGTCGAATTGGGCGGGTCGATGCGTGTATTTCAAGATCTGGTCCCGATGTCAATGCGGGATCGGGTGACCAAAAGAACGAGAGAGGAGAAACACAACATGGCAGCTATGCCAATGCATTTGATTGAGGTTCAGAGCATGGGCCAGGACCTGGCCCAAAAGACGGTGTGCGTCAAGGTCCGGCTCGGCCGGCTTGGCAACACACGAAAGGTCAGCAATTCGCAGGTGGAAGTGGACACAGACAAGAGTCTGCTTTTGATTTCCAAACATCTGCTCGATTCCAAAGAGCTGCGCACGATCGCCAACTTCGATGGGGAGATCCGGCGCTACCTCTACGATACGTGCCTGCCGTTCGAGGCCGGCATTCATCTTTGCCCGCTGGCGCTGTTGGAGCAAATGGAGGGCAAGCTGCGAGAATTCGCGGCACGGCGAAAGGATCTGATCGAAACGTTCCTGACGGCGTACCCGACGCTGTGCCAGGAGGCCGCAAAGCGCCTGCGCTCGCTATACAATCCGGCCGACTACCCACCGTTGGAGTACGTTGCCCAGCAGTTCACCCTCATCTGGCAGTACATCAGCTTTGGTGTTCCCGACCAACTTCGCGAGATCTCCACCAAGATCTGGCACGACGAACGGGAGAAGGCGGCAGAGATGATGGCGGAAGCGGGCCGGGAAATCCAACAGGTGCTTCGGACGGCGATGGGCGAGTTGGTAAAGCACATGCGCGACCGGCTGAAGGACGGGCCCGAAGGCAAGCCGCTGCGGTTCAAAGAGACCACGGTCTCGAACCTGGTGGAATTCCTGGGGACCTTCGATTTCCGGAACGTCACTGACGACGCAGAGCTGAAGGGGTTGGTGGAGAAGGCGCGGGAAATGCTCGTCGGAGTGAGCGCGGATGACCTCCGGACGACCAGCGGCGTGCGCGCGAAGGTCCAGCAGGGAATGGCCGACCTGGCGGCCGAGTTGGACACGATGATCGTAAAGAAACCGAGCCGGAAATTCCGCTTCAACGAGGAATAACTGATCCGGAGAAAGGAGAACCCGATGGCGCTCGATGCAGGATTTGTCGTGGCGGTCTTGGAGGGTATTGAGGGGACGCTGGACGAAGTGATCGAGCGTCTCGACAATGCCGAACTGAAGGCCAGCCTGGATGTGCTTCAAACCCGGGTGACGGCGCTTCGGGTGTCGATCGAGCCGCCGGCCCGTGAGCCGGAGGGCAACGAAGAATCCGAAGAGCCGGTCCCCGCCGAAGCGGCATAGGCTGCCACTTCTGTTTTACCCGAGGGCGTTCTGCCCGTAGGGCTAACCTCAACAATCTAGCCGCACCAAGGCCCGCACGGACCAGTGTGTCCATACGGGCCGGTGCGCTGCGTCCGAAGAACTGAAAGGAGCAAAGAAAATGCTGGGTTTGAATAACGTCCAGATCATCGGAAACTTGGGCGGCACGCCGGATATGAAGTTTCTCAACGACGGAAAATCTCAAGTGGTCAACTTCTCAGTGGCCGTCAACGAACGCTGGAAGAACCGCGACGGCGAGCCCCAGGAACGAACCACCTGGTTGCGGGTGGCCGCCTTCAACGGAATTGGGCAGGCCTGCGCCGAGTATTTGGTCGGTGGAGATGGCGTGTATGTAGAAGGCCGCCTCCATGTCCGCGAGTACGAAGACAAAGACGGCAACGCGCGCACCTCCGTCGAGGTGGTCGCGTCCAAGGTCCGTTTCCTGGGCCGCGGAAACAACCACGGCGAGGAGAAGCGGCCGGTTCCCGGCCAACCAAAGGCCAAGAGGGAGCAGCGGTCGGAACCGCTCACGAACGAGGGTGGGACCGATAGCGACGTGCCCTTCTAGAAAGGAGCGGCCGGTGACGGCGGCTCCCCTCCAAGGACACAAAGGAGAACGACCATGAGCACACCAGCAACAGCAATTGCGGGCGGCTTTTTCGCCCAACTGATGCCGATGCTCGCGGACCGCACGGTGATGATGATCGTGTCGAAGGCCGACGAGCAACACCTGACGGTTTCCGTGATTCCGAAACGGATGAAAGACAGCGAGAACGCGGCGCTGGCGACGCCGTTCTGCTGCACGGGAACCCCCGAAGAACTGGACCGCGAACTGCCGACGCAGGTCCGGGAATTCGTGGCCGGCCACGTTGCGTTGGGCACCAACCTTGCCGAGATCCAACGTGAGCGTGAAGAGGCGGAGAAAGCCGCGCGCGAGGAACTGAAGAAGAAGCAAAAGACAATGGGGAACGGTGGAGCGAAAGGCAAGGCGGCCGAACCCGCACCGAAGCAGGAAGACAAGCCAGCACCTGCACCGCCGCCGTCGCCAATGCTGAGCCTCTTCGATCTACCAGCTCAAGATGAGGCGGCACCGCGCCCGACGTCGGGACAAGAACAAAACAGAGGAGGATGTAAGCCATGCAGGCCAGAGCGATGCGCCGTGAATTTTCGTTCCAGGGAATTAAGTTGGGCGATCCGGACAGCACGATGACGGCAGAGGATGTCAGAGGCGTCCTATCCCTGCAATACCCGGAGATTGCGACGGCGGCGATCAGTGGACCGGAAGCGGTGGGTGACACGATGAAGTATACGTTCGAGCGAGCTATTGGCTCGAAGGGCTGAAAGACAAAGACGCAGGGAGCGGAGCAACCGCCGGAAAGGCCAAGTTGCGTCCGCTCTCGCGCATCGGAGAACATCCGCGATGAAGGCGAAGAGCCGGCGTGAAAACAAATGCCGCAGAGAAGAAGCTCTGGCCGAACTGGAACTGCTTGCTCAAGGGCGCCACGCTTCACAACAAACAGTTTTGGAGAGGTACAGGCAATGTCCAGATTGGAAAAACGCAAGTGTGATCCTCTCGCGGGCGCTGGACAGTGGGCATCGAAGAGGACCGGGCAGTTGCTTGACGCCGCCTCCGGGGTGGCTACCTCCGATGGTCTGATTGCCCCGGGCTGCCACTGGAGTATTCCGGCTCTGCGGGGAGTTCCCACGGAGTATCAGTTCTTCGGCGGGCTGAATGCCGCTGCCAGGCTGGCGAAAACGCTTGTCGCGAGCGGTATCGCTCAGGCGGACGTGTGGTTCCGAACTGGCAGGGACCCGTTCCGGTTCATCGAGCAGACCTTGAAAGATAGGATCGAGGCGCACGGTGGTCAGGAGATCGATAAGGATCTATTCTTGGGCGTCGGGTTGGTGTCCGATCTGGACCCGTGCGGAGCGGGTGTCGCAGAGCTAGCCGACGGGAACGAGATGTACCTGGTGGTGGAACCGGAGAGCGCCGGTTACGTGGTTCTAGGGCCGACACTGAGATTGTTGGAAGGTGTTCACCCAAGATTGCCCATAACGTTTTTCAATCTTTTTACCCATCGCCCTGAATCGTTGGGTGCGGGTCTATGACTACCGCGATGCCGCGGAGCGCGTGGAGCAACTGAGGGAGTGGTACGAAGGTGATCCGGAGGGTGAGACCGTCGAACTGCCGGACGTGGACGGCGCCACTCCACAGTGCTTGCGCCGAAGGTGGAATCCACTCAAAGAGCGGTTCGTCGAGCAGTTTCTCGGAACAGTGAAAAACCGGGGGATCCAGGGCTCTCCTCGCGGGAGTGCTGGCACTCAGCGCGGCGTCGCGGCAAGGGGAGAGGCCCAAGATTACGGAGTCGGTCCAGGAGCGATTGGCGGACTCGAACCCTCCGGTGCCGGCCCTGGTCGCAGTCTTTGAGAAACACGACGCCATCGAAGGTTGCTTCGATGAGGAGGCCCAGGGGATGCTGGAGTGCGCTCCTGAGCCTAATCTGATCGTGCCGTTTCTATCGGGCGACATCGAAAGCGTACGCGCGGCTTTTCAAACACTGGAGGTAGCGTGCAATGTCTTCCGTGAAGGGGTGCGTCTCATCAAGCTCATGATGGAACTCGTGGAGTAGGGGAGGAGGACTCCGATGCAGGTCAACGTAAGCATTGGCGGCGGCCAGAAAATGACGCTGACCGGAGCCGTCTTGGTGTATCGCGGTGGAACCGACGCATTCGCGGTGTGGCATCCTGCGAAGCCGGGTCCAGTAGGCGGGGCGCCGTATCTGGGAGAGGCGGAATCGCTGACCACGGAATTTCTGCGAACGCTCGCGGCCGGACTGGGAACCTACATTCCGCCGGAGATCTTGCCGGCAAACGTTTTGGTCCGAACCTCAGAGCTGTTGGTTTGGTGGACACCGGCTCAATATCGCACGCTCTTCTTCGGTGAACAAAGCGAAGCCGGAAAGGACCTCAGCGGGAAGCGGTACCCCGTGCCTCCTCTGGTGTTCAAGGTGTCGGGCGGAACTCTATGGGTCCGCGCCCTGGAGAAGAACGAGCGGCCAACTGCGATCACGACGCTGAAGACGGCGCCGTTTTGGAACGGAAATGACGCCGGCCAAATCTGTATTGGTACGATGCGCGTTCCAGAGTCGTCGGGTGTGGAAGCGATGGAAGGATGGGAGCGGGGGTTCTTTCAGAGCGAGTTCACGCACGCCTACGGAGGCGCACGTCTGACGAGTTTTCCGGGCGGATTTCTCGATTTGTGCCGGCACTTGGTCGGGAGCCGGAAACCATTCCCTGTAGAGTACCTGACGGACGCGCGAGAAACCTTGCGGCAGTTCGTGGAACGGAGGTGAGTCGTGCCGCACCATCTCTCACCGGAATTGACCCGTCGGCCCATACGCGTGCTGATCGTCGGCTGTGGCGGAAATGGTAGTGCAATCACGGCCGGTCTGCCGTATTTGCACCAGGCGATGCTGGTTCACGGCCACCCTGGCGGGCTCGAAGTGACGTTGATGGACGGTGACGTCGTCTCGCCCACGAACTGTGTTCGGCAGCCCTTTAGCCAGGCCGAGATCGGACATTCAAAGGCGGTAGTGCTTGTCTCCCGCATGAATCTCTTCTGGGGCCTGAAGTGGCATGCTGTAGCGGACCACTTTTCGGCAAAAACAAGCGTGGATCGGGTGGACATCCTGATCGGTTGCGTAGATAGCCGCGCGGCCCGGAAGGTGATTGCTCAGAAGGTGACAGGGCCGCGAAGTGGCGTTTCGTTTTGGCTCGACCTCGGAAACCATGCGACGGGCGGGCAGTTCGTCCTTGGTCAGCCCTGGAACTGGGAGAACAAGCGCTCGGCTACCCGGCTGAGAACGGTCGCCGAATTGTTCCCAGAACTGGTCGATCCGTCGCTCGACAACGACGGTCTGCCGAGCTGCAGTGCCGTGGAAGCGCTCGAGCGACAGGAGCCATTCGTAAATCCGACGCTAGCCAACCATGCGCTGGCGCTCTTGGCGAGACTCTTCCGGCATGGCTCGATCACTTACCATGGTGCTTTCGTCAACGTGGCCGGGTGTCGCGTGCAGCCCCTGGCAGCGGATCCGGCGGTTTGGCGTGCCCTTCGAAGAAGGGGGAAACGGCGGGTTAACGGGCGGTGATAAAAACGCCAGAGACTATTCGGCTGTGAACTTGAACCGAACCTGACACAGATGGACCTCGATACAGTCGCAGGTTCCAAGTGCGGTTTCCGCCTGATTTCCAGTTGGGGGGGAAGTTCACTCCCCTCTCAGGACTACCGGACTACCGACATGCAAGAGATCGTTGGTTGCAGGGGACTGCAACGCTCCGAACGTACTTCGGCTACCATTCCGTGTGTCTCTGGCTGCAACTGCCTGAAAAGGCACCGCCAGGACGCACTGGAAGGCCATAGCGCCGTTCTCAAGCACTCCGTGCCCCCGGCCCACGGTGCGCCGCAAATCCAAGCCTACGCCGCACGCCCGCCGAAATCTCACGATGATTGCCGCCATCTTGGGCTTATGCTGAAGGTGGCATGGTCTGCGAAAAAAGGTTGCGCTTGATGCACGAATACGCTGCTATCACTGCTGCGATGCATGAAGCAACCGGTGCGCTCCTATTGAAAAGAGGTGCAGACCTTCAGAATGCTCTCACGGCGACAAAAGCTGCACGGTCCAAATGCGCCGAAGCCCGCCTCGCCCTGTCCGATCACAAAGCCGTTTGCACAACATGTAAATCGGCGGGAGCGTCGAAACAGGGAAACCGTGATCCCAAAATCCGAAGCGAAGGTTGAATTCACCGTGAAGGGTTGGGTAAACGGTATGCCGCCAGAATACCCCACCACCACGCAACCCGAAGCCCACAGCGCCCTTCCGTTCGCCCGGTGGCATGAACTGCATCCCCGTGCCTGGATAATGGCTGTATGGCGATTGTCAGCCCAACCCGGCACGACCTTGTTCGGCGGGGCCGCCAACTCGAACACTTCACCATCGCCTACAACAGCGCCGAAGGTCTGGTTTCCATCATCGCCGGAATCGTCGCCGGGTCCGTTTCCCTGATCGGCTTCGGCCTGGACAGCCTGATCGAAGTGACCTCCGGGGCGGCGTTGCTCTGGCGGCTCCGCCCGATCTTGACCATTCCCGCCGTGAACAGGTTGAACGGATCACGCAGAAAATCGTGGGCTGGTGCTTCGTGGCATTGGCGGCGTACATCGTTTATCTCAAATCGCGACCGGTCCCGGACCAGTTTTAGGTGCTGGGGAAGGCGTGTTTGTAGAGATATTGTGCTTGCGGATGCATCAGCACGTCTTCTGGGTCGCGTCGAATGTCGGCGAAGATGTCCTCACCGGCGAACCAGCGCTGCTCTGCCTGGTCCGTCTCCAGTGCGCGGTGGATTGCCGCGTTGAACTCATAAGCGTGGGGTGGTAGGCCAGCATGCCGTAATCCTGCTGCAATGGTGATCCCGTACGACGCACGAGCCACCAGGTACATCATGGGCGTTGGGACATCCTCGTTGGTGATGTTGTGGTACGTGCGCGCGCAGATCTCTGCGTCCGCTGATGCGGCGAAGCCCGGCACACCTCTGGCCGATCATCATAGATGGAGCAGGTGTCGTTGTCGAGGAGCGGGCACGGTTGTGGGTGCTGGTCACGGGTATCGAAATCGTAGTCTTTGGTGTGCTCGTGCGCCAAACGAACCTTCTCGACGATCCCGTTGCCACGCTGCTTGAGGATCTTGGCGATGAAGATGGCTTCGGGCGCTGCCACGCTCACCCAAGTGTGGCAGCAGTGCGAGCATCCCTTCTTGCACGCCACAGGAACATCCGCGACGCCCCGCACGGTCGCGTTGATCGTCTCGTACAAGAAGGTCACGGCAGGGTCCACGTTCCCGGAGCGCTTCGCCTCGATGAAGAGCGCGCCCATCGCGCGTGCCATTGCGACCGGCAAGGTCGGATCGGAGGACTCGGGATCGATCCCGGACGCGACCCGACGCTTATCCTCTTGCATCTGTCGCCATCGCGCGGCATCCTCCGGACTCCGGCGCTTCAGTTCAACGATCTCATCACGACGAAACTTCGCCTGACCACCCAACGCGAGTACCTCCCCCACTAAGAATATCGTATCCGGCCGGATCATCCCCCACAAACGCGCCAGGGTCAGGCGACTCATTTGGGCGTAAAGTAAGCGCCTATGGTGAGAACTGCCCTCCGAGCCTGAGACTCTCCGGAAACGGCGAGCTGGAAGTATCGAGGATGGCAGATGTTAGGCGAGCTGCATTGCATTTGGCGCGGCGCCGAGACTCCGGGTCGGCGTACTCCAGCGCATTTTTCCGGCGATATCGAAAAGAGCGACAGCGGCCTGATCGGCGTTTGGCCCGGGTGCTACTGGGCCCGTCCCAATCCGGCATATCAGATCTCGGCGTCAGCATCGCGGCGGGAAGAGTGAATCCGCGCCAACTGAGGCCGGTACGGCCCAGCTACACGGCGCCACTGGTTGACCGGCACCCGGCAATCGTAGAAACGCCAG
>CAWCWQ010000074.1:0-9689 GCA_963799145.1 uncultured Acidobacteriaceae bacterium
TTGCACGGACCAGCGGTGCGGTCCTCGCCACGTTTGACAAGGGGATTCCTGGAGCGCATCTGATTCCCTAAAGATCCTACCCTGACGCCTGCGTGCCCCCAGTCCCGCTCCCACGTTTATTCCGCTGCGACACCACCCGATAACGCGCTTGTGAGAAACTGAAAGAGCGAAACTCCTCCGGCGCATATGGGTGCCCCAGGTCTCGACTTTGAGACCTGGGAAAGTAAGCCGCCGCACGCTTGTGCCAAAGGCTCGACCCTAGCCTCATCCGGCCCGGCGGCGCCGCTGCAATCGAAATATAGGAACCCAAACAAGAATGATCAGCGTCAGCAATGTCACCATGCGCTACGGCTCGAAGGTGCTCTTCGAGGATGTAAGCGTCAACTTCATCCCCGGCCGCCGCTACGGCCTCACCGGCCCCAACGGCTGCGGCAAGTCCACCTTCATGAAGATCCTCACCGGCGAGCTCGAGGCGCAGAAGGGCACCGTCGTCCGCCCGCGCAAGCTCGGCGTCCTCCGCCAGGATCAGTTCGCCTTCGACGCCTATCGCGTCATCGACACCGTCATCATGGGCAACAAGCCCCTCTGGGCGGCTCTCGAAGAGCGCGACCGCATCTACGAGAAGCCCGAGCTGACCGACGCCGACGGCATGAGCCTGGGCGAGCTTGAAGGCGTCGATCGGCGACGAGGACGGCTACACCGCCGAGAGCGACGCCGCCGTCCTGCTCGACGGCCTCGACATCGCCGAGCCGCTCCACGAGCGCCGCATGGGCGAGCTCCAGGGCGGCCAGAAGATGCGCGTGCTGCTGGCCCAGGCCCTCTTCGGCAAGCCCCAGGCCCTGCTCCTCGACGAGCCCACCAACTACCTCGATCTCGACTCCATCCACTGGCTCCAGGACTTCCTCGCCACTTACGACGGCACGCTCATCGTCATCAGCCACGACCGCCACTTCCTCAACAGCGTCACCACCCACACCGCCGACATCGATTACCAGACCATCATCACTTACACCGGCGGCTACGACGAGATGGTGATGGCCAAAACGCAGATCCGCTCCACCCTCGAAGCCCAGAACGCCCAGCGCGAAAAGAAGATCGCCCAGCTCAACGACTTCATCGCCCGCTTCGCCGCCGGAACCCGCTCCTCGCAGGTCACCAGCCGCCGCAAAGAGGTCGAGCGCCTGCAAACCAACGAGCTGGCCCGCTCCAACATCGCCCGCCCCTACATCCGCTTCGACCAGAACCGCCCCAGCGGCAAGCACGTCCTCGAGTTCAAGCACATCACCAAAATCTACGGCGAACACAAGGTCATCGACGGCTTCACCGCCAAGGTTATGCGCGGCGAAAAGATCTGCCTCATGGGCCGCAACGGGGCAGGCAAGACCACCATGCTCAAGAGCCTGCTGAATAACTACCCCGGCCTCGCCGACCCCGAGTTCACCCTCGACTCCGGCGCGGTCTCCTGGGGCCACGAAGCCCAGGTCGGCTACTTCCCCCAGGACGTGGGCGCGACCATCGAGCACGGCCTCCCCATCACCGAGTGGCTCCATCGCTGGAAGCCCGATGCCCACGTCGAAGATATCCGCGGCATTCTCGGCCAGATGTTATTCGCGGGCGAAGAAGGCGACAAGCAGACCAAGGCCCTCAGCGGCGGCGAGCAGGCCCGCCTCGCCTTCTGCAAGCTCATCCTCACCAAGCCTAACTTCCTCATCCTCGACGAGCCGACAAACCACCTGGATCTCGAAGCCATCAACGCCCTCAACATAGCCCTCCAGCGCTACGAAGGCACGGTGTTATTGGTAACTCACGACCATGACTTGATAGACGAAGTTGCCACACGCCTCTGGGTCTTCCACGACCACGGCATCGAAGACTTCCAAGGGCCATATGAGGAGTGGAAGGGCAAGCACAGCTAAGTAAACGCCGAGGAGGACAGCCGTAATCTAGTTCAAGCTCTCTCGTACGCGTCGCGGTATTCGATCAACTGCTTGACGATTTGCTCAGCCAACTCAACGGAGGAGACACCAACGAATTCGTTGTCGTTTACATTCCAAGCGATCTCGCCGTTATTGGCTGAAAGCGTGAGTTTCCAATACCGGTGCGGCATTGATTTATCGCCCAATCCACCAGGAGTAGCCACCCACCCGAAGACAACCCTGCATTCCTTTGGCGAATCAGCAAAGAGAGTGAATTTTGCATCACTGAACTCCGCTCCCACAGGTCCAAGCTTCAACTGGGGGTAGTAACTCTTTCCCTGCGGATACCCGCCATCATCCCATTCAAAGGGCTGGCCGTCGATTGCTCCCACGCGCACAGATATCGCCCGTGTCGCCTTTATTAACTCCTTCCACATTGCGCCCCCTCGCTCACTTTGCAATGGTGCCTTGCCCATCCCGGTTTCTGCCATCACTCCTTGCAGACTGCGGTCATGTTCACGTTTCGATAGAAAAACATCAAGGCTTGTCATCTCTTGCCGCCTCCCCTTTTCTGCCAGCAAAAAAGCGGGATAAAGCCCCAGCTTCTCGCAGGTTTCGTAGCTGGGGATCGTTCGTCCCGTAATCAAGTTATGCGCCGTCTGCCGCGTTACTTCCAAAGCTGCGGCAAGAGCACTCGCCGAACCAAATCTTTTGAGCAGCCAAGCAGGCAGTTCGTCGCGTTTCAGCAAGTCCATGATGAAAGGGTACAAGGAAGCGCAAGCATCGTCAAGTCGTACAATACTATTTGACAGCTTTCGAGAATCCGCCTATTATCGACAAATACCCCAGGACGGAAAGAACGCGTTGACCGACAGCATCCCACCCGAGGCCCCGCTGCCGCCCGCATGGGCGGAAGGCACGCCTGCCGTTCTCCCCATCACCACCCTTTTGGACCTCTTCAAGTGGTATCGACTCAACCTCTGCGGCGGGGGAATAGTGGACCCGAGGGGCTGTCGAGTCACCTTCCTGGACACGGACTTCGTTCACCTCATCAAGCTCACGGACAAATACGGCAAGGAACCGAAGAACCGCCGCATGACCATTGAACAGATTCAGTCCGGGCGCGTCACCCTCAACCCCAGCCGCATTCAGATTCGCAGAGCGCAGGAACTCAGTTGGGCGCGCCCGATCATCGAAAGTCCAACCATCATCGTTCCCAACTGGCAAGCCATGGGACGCGCCATTCCCGGCGACGCCTACATCGAGAATTTCGGAACGGAAGTCCAGCCCGTCTACCGGGTTCTCATTTGCGGACACGCCGGAAAGAAGCGGTGGGCAGTCACGATCTTCCCCAGGGAGCGCTTCGCGGCCCGGGAGATCGCCACCACACTTTGGCCCTAAAAAGCGAGGGGGCCGCACAAGGCGGCCCGCTCTAGCCCTATTATGCCCCAGGCTGGGGTTTAGCAGACTCGCGTCTGCGAACTACAACCATTATTCTGCGCCTTTTCCAGGCCCCATGCAAGCGAATACTGGCGGCCTCGGGCCGCCGGCATGGCGGGTGGCGCACCTTAAGGCTTGTCGATTGTTAACCTTCCCACGAATGAGGGTGCCCCATCCTTTCGCGCATTCTGCGAAAAGGTGGGATACCCTCCGGCTTCGCCACCCCGACTGCCCGTCTCCCTTTCCCCAACTGACCGGGCGCCTCGGATCGCGATTCGCCGTGCGGAAAATAACCTTCCGTTCGTGCATACTGGTAAGGAGAAGACGAGGGGAGGAGGGGGTGAGATGCCCGAAAACCGCCTCAATCGGCCTCCGGTCCCCGTAACGATTTAATTAATACCCCCCACCCCCCCCTCCTATATTTTCAAAACCTTGCAGATAATTAATCAAATAACAGGCGGGTAGCGGCGGGCCGGGGCGCCGGAGTAGTTGTGCGCACAACCACTGAAACTGGGTGCCCCAGGTGCCTCGCATTTGGGCACCTGGGAGGGCACCTTGCTGCCCGACGCCCTGAAACCCCGCCTATTGCTTCATTGCCTCGAATTCGGTAGTCCGGTTCTGTAGCTTGTCGTCATAACTGGCCTTGGCGCTCTTGCCGTCCGCCCCGACCGTCATCTTGAAGACGCCGATCACCTTGCCGTCGCGCTTGTCGGTCTCCTCAAACGTGCTCTTGCCTATCATCCTGACTGAGACGCTGGTTGTGCCAGGATCGCCCTTCATCGGCGCGTCGGTCCCATCCAGCTTGGCGGTGTAGGTCTGGCCGGTGGGACTTGTCATGGTGATCTGGTCCCCCTCCACCTTGTACGAAAAGATGGTGCCATTGTCCGACATGTCTTCTATCTTGGTGGTTCGCCATGAACCGGAGACTGCGTGCGATCCCGCAGGGCCTTTCGCCACGCGTGCCGCCTCGCCTTTGCCGGTCACGGGGGGGCCGCCGTTGGTATTGCTGCTGTCGCTGAACTCGAACTTCAAGGTGCCGCCATCCGGCGAGATGGTCGTGGTCGAGGTCGCCACAACCTTGCCGTCCTTCTTGTCGGTCTCGCCGATCGTGTGGTCGTCAACAACCTTGATCGCCACGCTGTCATAGTAGGGGTGGCCGGTCACGGGGTGGTCATCCCCGTCCGCTTTGATGGCGTATGGCGGGGTGCATGTTTTGCACTCATACGTGCCGTTCTGCAGAAGAAACACATCTGGCTTCTTCGGAAAAGCGACCTTGCTCATGTCGATCTTCCAGGTGCCGTCAAAGGCGCTTTGGGCCGCCGCTGTCATAGGCAGCAGCAGGACCGCGAGCGCCGCGGGGAAGAGCAGCTTCTTCATCGCAAGCCTCCATCGGTTCTTAACGCACAGGCGCAGATTATACCCGAACCGCCGGTGGCAGATGATTGCTCGTAGGCAACCTTCAACGATTGCGCGGAGTATTTCCGCCGTCCAACCTGAAAGCGCGCTGGGTGGGCAAGCTACCCCCTCGAAAGCAGGCGTCAATTAGCGCAAATCCGCGTGCCCAAGGTCTGGATATTCGGACCTCGAACACAGAGATGTTGGCAGACCGGGAGCGGAGGACCGGGCGTCCCAGGTCCGCTTCCGGGACCTGGGATTTCCTCACCTCCACGCGGACGGGCGGCCCAACTCAAAACCGCCCGAGACTCCGGACCTACTTCTTCACAACCTCCACCCGCCGGTTCTGCGAGCGCCCCAGCGCCGTATCATTGCTGGCCACCGGATGGCTCGCCCCAAATCCCTGGGTGGTCAGCCGCTTCTCATCCACGCCGGCGTTCACCAGATAGGCCTTAACTGAGATTGCGCGCTTTTCTGAGAGCGTCTGGTTGTGGGCGTCGCCGCCTATGTTGTCGGTGTATCCCTCGATCCCAAAGTTCCACGACGGCTGCGTACGGGCGGCGGCCACCAGCGAGTCCAGGGTGGGCTTGGATTCGTCCTTCAGGTGGTCGGAGTCGGTATCGAAGAGAATCCCATAGAGCCGGGCGCGCCCTTCACTCTGGAGTTGCTGCGCGACGCCGTTGCCGCTCCCCGGCTTCCAGTACGGGCAAGAGCCGACCACCCGCGAGATTCGCTTCCCGCGCCAGTCTCCCGCCGGGCCCCCGCTCGTGCTGCCGTCTCTCCACCAATAGCCGGTAAACGACTGGCCGTCGTCGGAGAAGATCAACATCGCCGGCCCCCCATGCCGTTTGCCGGCAACCTCGCCTTCGGTCCAGGTAAACCGCAGCACCCTGCCTTCAAATCCGCCGTTTTCTATCAGCCCGTTTGCATACTCGTAACAGCCGTTCACCGCGGAACCCGTTTGCTGCATGTGGAAGTTTCCGTAACTCGAAGAAAAGGTGCCGGAGTTATCGGGCAAAGCTCGCTTGACGAGCGGTTTGCCATAGGCGTAGACATCCATGATCTCCATGTACTTGTCATCGCCCCAATTGTTGAATGCGGTCAGCCGCAGATACCGGCCGGAGGCGGGCGTCTTCAGCGCGAACTTCTGGTGATCCAGGACTGGCGCCAGAGACGGCTTGGCAATCTCCGTGAAGCTGCCGTCCTTGCTGTCGGAGATCTCCACCTTCAGATCCTTCGCTCCGCGCCCCCGGTTCTCGACCTGGGCGGTATCGAAGGCCAGGCTGGTGATTTCGCTCCTCTCCGCCAGTTCGAAGACGAAGACCTTGGGCGCCAGGTCACCTGCCTGGGTGGCCCAACCCGTGCCTGGAAGCTCGTCCAGCAGCGCGTCAGGCGACCAGTTGCCGCTGTTGGAGTAGGACGCCGGCGCCTGCACCACCAGCGCACCGGCGCCCCAGGAGAGCAGGTTGACCGCTTCCGGGCCGCCTTGGGCCAGAACCACGGGCGTGGGTAGGAGCAAAAAGATCGCGCAGAAGAACGCAATCCAGATAAACATCTTGGGCATCTTCATGGAATCCCCCTTGGGGCGCTGACAGCACCTCAATCACTCACTTATCTGTGGAGGCTCGTTGTTGACGCGCCTTTCGGCGAGGAATTTCAACCAGGACGGCAGACCACAGACACGCTTTCTTCCGCGGTTCGCCCCGAGCCGTTCATTCTAACTCCAGATTCTAATACCGGAAATGCATGAATGTCGGCTGGCCGTGAGCGGCAGGGCGGGGTTTTATCCTCGGCGCTTCCCCGCCGCACCGGACCGGGCTCTTAGCCCCAGCCACAGGATTCGCGAAAGGCCGGCGCCGCCCATGAGCAAGACCGAATCGGCGCCATTACCGCCTCCAAACCCCGCTTTCCCGGTCCAAACCGCCTCAGGAATCCCCTTTTCGCACCCCTTGCGCTATCATTGCGTCTATAGAGTGAGCGGCCCGTTCCCCTCAAAGGCCGCCCCGGTGGTGTTTGTGTCCCGATTCTTCCAGCGTCTCGTCTTCGTGCTTTCCGTCACCATCTTTGCCGCGCTCGGCATTGGCTTTTTCATGGGCGAGTTCGGCCTCCTTGGCGTTCATGCCGGGGGCCAGCAGGATGGCGCCTACCGCCAGATGCGCGTCTACGCCGAGATCCTCAAGAAGGTCCAGACCGACTACGTCACCGCGCCCAACATCGACGACGTCACCACCGGCGCGCTTCACGGCCTGCTCGAATCCCTCGATGCCGACTCCAGCTATCTCACCCCCACCGAGTACAAAATCTACAAAGAGCGTCCCACCGCCGGCGTCGCTCAGGTGGGCATGGTCGTCTCCAAGCGCTTTGGCTACGCCACCGTGGTCAGTGTCCTGCCCGGCTCCCCGGCCGACAAGGAGCACGTGAGCGACGGCGATGTCATTGAATCCATTGGCGAGCAGTCCACACGGGAGCTTTCGCTGGCGGTCATCCGCCTCATGCTCGAAGGCAAGCCCGGATCGAATGTGGTCCTCACAGTCGTCCGACCCCGCAAGGCCGATCCCGACAAGCTCACCCTCACCCGATCCATCACCGCCCCTCCGGCGCTCGCCGAGCAACAGTATGAGAACTCGACGATCCTCTACCTCAAACCCGGCCCGCTCACCCAGTCCCGCGTGGACGAGATTGCCGCCCGGCTCAAGTCGGCCGGCAAGAACCGCAAGGTGCTCCTCGACCTGCGCGATTCGACCGGCGACGATCCCCAGCAGGGCCTGCGCCTGGCCAACTTCTTCATCAAGCAGGGAACCCTGGCCTCGCTCGAGGGGCAGAAGTTTCCCGTCCAGACCTTCACTGCGGATCAGGCCAGATTCCTCACCGATGCGCCGCTCGCCGTGCTCATCAACCGCGGAACTTACGGCGCTGCCGAGTTGACCGCGGCCGCCATTGAAGACGCCAAGCGCGGCGACGTGCTGGGCGAACGCAGCTTCGGCGAGGGCTCGGTCCAGAAGACCATCGAACTGCCCGATGGCGCCGCCCTGCTGCTCACCGTGGCCAAATTCGAGAGCCCCTCCGGCAAGAGGATTCAGGACGACGCCGTGATCCCCACCGTGGCCGTCGGCCCGGCCATCGAGGAAGAGGAAGAAGCAGCGCCACCCGCCAAGAACGACGCTCCCCTCAACAAGGCGCTCGAGCTGCTGAAGGCGAAGAACGGCTGAGAATCCATGACTGCCAAGGAAGATTTCGCTGGCAAGCTTGCCAAACTTGCGAAGACGCTGAAGAAGCAGGTCAGCACGGAAAATGGCCAGTGGACGGTCAAGGGATTCATTGACATTTTCCGCAACGTCTACACAATTTCTTCCGACACCAAGATCGTATCGAAGATTTTGGAAATTCACTTATTTCCGCAGATTCTGGCGTTTGCTCAAGTCAATGGCTACAAGATCGTTCTGGCGGAGCATCAGAACTATTATCCCGACATTTCCTTTGTCAAATCGGAAGATGAATCCGTCAGATTTGCCGTTGACTTCAAGACCACATATAGGAATCCTGGAAAGTCCCATCTATGCAATGGATTCACCTTGGGTTCTCATGGGGAGTATTTTATAAATCGCACAAGCAGAAAGAATATCCAGTTTCCGTACAGTTCCTACGCCGGCCACTTTTGCCTTGGGATCATCTACGATAGAGCGGACAACGCGACAATCGATGAAACTCGCATTCACGGTATCGACGAATTGAAAGCCATTACCTAAGTGGTAAAGAACTTCGACTTCTTCGTGGCTGAAAAATGGAAGATCGCGAGCGACAGAGGCGGAAGCGGTAATACGGCAAATATTGGGAGCATCCAAAACATCGCGGATATAGTCAATGGGCGTGGAATGTTTTCAAAGCTCGGTGAATCCTGGTTTGACGATTACTGGACGAATTATAGGAAGATCACCGTCCCGGACGGGGCGGGAGGCTCGAAGAAGATTGCCAATCTGAAGGATTTTGTCGAATACAAGAGAGGCGACGTATCGCTGATTGTCGCCAAGAGGAATAATGAGGGGGTGGCAGAGGCATGAGAGTGAATGTCCCCCCTATCAAATCCCAAGGCATCAAAACCAAGCTCGTGCCTTGGGTGAAGACCATCATCCCGCGCGTAGTTGAAAGTGGCAGGCGGCGGTTAGGTTGATGTTACTACGCAGCGACCTCGTGGAAGCAGGCTGCGCAGGATTGAGGATGGCTTCCAAGGCCCACAGATCGCGATAGCCCATGATCTTGTTGAATCGCTTCTCGGTGCGGAGGAAAGCCGAGGCCATCCAGCGCAAGACCATGTTGCCGTTTTGCCAGTGAGTGACACGACGGGTCTGGATTCGCACACCGGCGTGCGGGCTTTCGATGATGTTGGTGGTGGCCAAGCAGCGATACAGCGAAGGCGGAAGATCCAGCCGGTTGATGGTGAAGCACTCTTCCAGGCCTTCGACCAGGCTGGGGCCGCGGAAGGGTACCGCTGATCCAGCCATGCGGCCAGTTTCTTGATGCGTGCCATGCCTTCTTTGGGCGGAAGTTTCCAAGCCGCGCGGAGCACGCTTTTGACTTGCGGCCGGTCTTCTTTGGGTAGATAGTCGAGCACGTTGCGCAGCTTGTGGGCGCGGCATCTTTGCACCGGCTGATCGGCTGCCGAAGACCGCGTTGATGGCCGCCCTGAGCGCCTTTGAGCCGTCGATGACGAACAGCATCTTGCGCTTGGGATCGACGCCCCGCGCGACGATGTCTTCGAGCAACTCGGCGATCACCGTCGAGTTCTCCGTGGCTCCTTCGCGGATGCCCAGCACATGCTTGTTGCCCTCCACGTCCACGCCCACCGCGCCGATCATCGTGTAGTCGCCGAAGATGAGCCCGTCGATGTAGATCACCAGCAGCTTCAGGTCGTCGAAACGCCGGTTGAGCAGCGCTTCCACC
>CAWCWQ010000075.1:0-3190 GCA_963799145.1 uncultured Acidobacteriaceae bacterium
GGGGGTTGACACCGGCGGCGCCGGCGACCAGGGCATGATGTTCGGCTACGCCTCGAACGAAACCCCCGAGCTGATGCCAGCCCCCATCTCGCTGGCGCACAAGCTCTGCCGCCAGCTAACCGCGGTACGCAAGAGCGGGAAGCTGCCCTACCTGCGCCCCGACGGCAAGAGCCAGGTTACCGTTGAGTACGACGAAGCCGGCAAGCCGGCGCGCATCGATGCTGTGGTCATCAGTACACAGCACTCGGAGAGCGTTAACAATGAGCAACTTCATGCCGACATCCTCAAATACGTGATCCAGGCCGTGCTGCCCGCCGCCTGGCTCGACGAGCACACCAAGTACCACATCAACCCCACCGGGCGATTCGTCATCGGCGGACCCATGGGCGACACCGGCCTTACCGGACGCAAGATCATCGTGGACAGTTACGGCGGCATGGGGCGGCACGGCGGCGGGGCATTTAGCGGCAAAGACCCGACCAAGGTGGACCGCTCGGCAGCGTACATGGCCCGCTACATCGCCAAGAACATTGTGGCCGCCGGCCTGGCCGAGCGCGTCGAGGTGCAGCTTGCCTACGCGATTGGCGTGGCCGAGCCGGTCAGCGTGCTCATCGACACCTTCGGCACCGGCAAGGTCAGCGCCGCCAAGCTCACCGAGTTGGTGCGCAAGAACTTCTCGCTCACGCCGAAGGGTATTATCGCCAGCCTCAACTTGCGCCGCCCCATCTACCAGAAGACCGCGGCCTACGGCCACTTTGGCCGCAGCGAGCCGGAGTTCACCTGGGAGGCCACCGACAAGGCAGCCGCGCTGGCTGAACAGGTGGAAGCTGCGGCGGCGGCCCGATAGGCCAGTCGCGCTGCCCCGGAGCCAATTCTCATCCCCGCTCCAGAACCCTTCATCGGATGGGTTCCGGGGCAGGGAAGTGAGGCCTAGCGGGCCAGAACTGTGCTGCTGGGAGAGTTCTGTCTTTGCTCTTGCCGACCGTGAATCGGCCTTCGACTACATGGAGGCGGATAGCCTTCGGGCCGTATTCGGTGTCAACGATCGAATTGAGAGCCAGGTGGGGAAGTTGGCCCGGTTCCCTCTGATGGGGCGGCCGGGCCAAGTCGAATCAGCGCGGAGCTCAGACAAAACCAGGTTCAACTAGGGATTCCGGCGGCGGCGGAGCAGGCCTACGCCGGCCAGCCCTGAGCCGAGCAAGGCCAAGGTGCACGGCTCAGGCACCATGTCGGATGGCGCCACGTCTTGATAAAGGAAGACGTAGTCGTTGAAATCGCGATCGGAACCAGGGGCCGCGGCGTTCTCGAAGCCGGCGATGAACCAAACCAGGTTGTTGGCGGTGAGGTAGCTATCGTTGAGTTGCCACGTGACCATGTGATCGAGGCCGTCGGAGTTGTTGGCGTTGATCGAGGACCAGAGATCGGGTCCGCCGACCTGTTGGATCGCAAACTGAAAGTTGCCGGATTGAGTGACCGGGGTAAACGAAGCAGGCAGGTTCTTCATGCTGTTGTACTTGTTAGGCAGGACCGACAAATCGCCTTGGGTGTTTTGTCCGTCCGGGATCGACGGCAAATAGAACGCATTGGAAGCGAATGCGCCCAGCACGGTGGTAAATGTGCCAGGGGATGTTCCTGGAATGGTTCCCAAACTGAAAGCCCTGCCGGCTGAGCGGCCAATCGCGAACACGCCGGCATCGGGCCCGTCGATTGTCCAGATCTGATCGGACACGTCGTCGATGCGTGTGAGCGTTGCGCCTTGCGAGTTGGCGAAGAGCTGCACCATGGAGAGCAGGCCGGAATATGTGCCAGTGAGCTCGCAGGCGCCGCCGGGCTGCGACGCGCCGGTCAAACAGCGTTCACTGCCGTTGGCAGCCCCGCTGCCCGTAACGAGGGTGATGGTTTCTGCAAACAGGCCGCCAGGATTTGGATCTCCGCCTGTATATCACACTTCCGTGCCAGCGCAAGATGACCTTTTAAGGAGTCGGGGCGGGCAAGCCGAGGATGGAAGATCGGCGTGCCGGGGGCAGGGAAACTGAGTTTGGCTGAGATCGAGGGAATTCTTGCCGCCTTGAAGAGCGTGCGATATGCCGAGCCCAGAGGGCTCCCCGGTGGAAAAGAAGATCTGTGGCTGGGTATGGCGGCGCATGACTCTGGCCGCTTTGCGCAAGGAATGCAAGATCAGCCAGGCGACGGTTGCCGAGGCGTCGGGAATCGGCCAGGTGCAGATTTCGCGGCTGGAGAAGCGCAAGGACCCGCGCTTGTCCACGATGGCGCACCGTGGCGGCGATGGGCAGGCATCTGACGATGATCGCGTCCTTCCCGGACCAGGAACCGGCGTGCTCATTCCGTCCGCTCTCACTGAGAAGACCGCGAGCCGCACAAAGAGGGCTTGACGCCTAGGCCTTCGATCCTTCATCTCACAGTCGAGATGTGGTGCATTCGGCGGCATAGAATTATGCCATGAGCGAGATCTACCGTCATTTTCTGATTCCGCGGGACCCGGCATTCGTGCCTGAACTGAGTAAGATCGCGCACTTCTTCAACGAATTTGATGCTCTAGGAGCGCTGCCGAAAGAGACGAAGTTCACGGTCGTCACGCACACTGGAAAGACCCGCATCTGGGGACGGAATCCTAGAACCGGCGAAAAATACTACGGTCCAGAACTGAAGGTAAGCCGATTTCCCGACCTTGAGCACGCTATAGACTCCATTGCCGGAGAGAGGATATTTGATCTGTCGGCAGAGGGGACAGGACCGACGGCGATCCCTCCGTTTGATCCTTATAGTGTCGATCATTATGCCGAGCGCCGTCCGGGCGTTCTCTGGAATGAGCCCTATCCATTTTCAGTCCGGTGCATAAAGCGGGAGAAGATCACGCCTGTTCTACATTCGCCATTCGGGTGCAAGTGCGACATCATCCCAGATGAACCCGGCATCTTTGAGAACCCGTGGAACCATAAACTGATCGAAACTTCCGGGCTGGCGTGTGCTAGTTTCTGGATTCAGATCGCTCCTGGCGACTACCTAATGCCTATGGTCACCGACAGTCTGGAGACTCTTGACACGCGTTTGGTTGCGGCAGCCAACCATGTCTTCGGAATCGAATTCACTCAGGGCTGTTTCCGCAATGATGATTGATGTTTCGCCAATCACTAGCGACGGGCATATTTGGACTCAATTATCGAAACTC
>CAWCWQ010000076.1:0-7971 GCA_963799145.1 uncultured Acidobacteriaceae bacterium
GCGGCGCATGGATCACTGCCTGCGTGGGATTAATAGTGCTCGCAGCGACGGCTACGATCCTCGGCTGCGGTGGAGGCGGATCATCGACAAACAATCAGCAACCGCCGCCGCCACAGACCTATCAAGTAGTCAGTTCGGGCACAGTGATGCTTACTGTGCAGTAGGAGCCTGAATCTTAGGTCTCGGAATAGTAGCCCCGGTCTCCAGAACGGCTGTACCTGGCGGCGTCCACGCCGCCAGGCGTTACCTGTGGTTCAGGAGACCCACAGGACAGCCGACCAGGAGGTCGGCGCCACCTATTTAAGGATAAGTTCTTAATGCGGTTCTCCAATCCCCATGCCGCTTGCCTTTCCAGCCATCGGAAGCAATTCCCGCGCGGGATGGGAGCAGCCTTGTTCCCGGCACTACAATGGAAAACAAGATGCCAGGTCGCTTCCATGTAGAGCAGATCGCGTGCAAATCGCAGGGTTGGGGCGCGAAGCTTTTTGCTCGATAGGATCGTCTCTCCGGCGCTCCTGCTGGCCGCGCTCGTTGCCGCGCAGGCGCTGGTGGCGCAGAGTGTGCAGCCGGCTCCAGCCAACCCATCTGAAGCCGCCCCCGTTTCCGAAGCCGCCCCCATCGCCATTGTCCCGCTCAACAGCAAGAATCCCGACGCGGCGGCCAAGGTTACTGGCGCGCTGGAGGTCCGAGTGGCAAGGCAATCATTGCGGCCAGCGGCGACGGTGACCTCCGGAACGGAGACGACCGAGGTTCTGCTGCCACATCGCGGCGTGCTGCGGGTTTGCGCTTCGACCACCGTCAAGCTG
The DNA here is from genome assembly GCA_963799145.1 of uncultured Acidobacteriaceae bacterium. Classification (GTDB taxonomy): domain Bacteria; phylum Acidobacteriota; class Terriglobia; order Terriglobales; family Acidobacteriaceae; genus Telmatobacter. Next base: position 807 of record CAWCWQ010000076.1, read on the forward strand.
GCCGCCGACGCGAGCGTCCCCGCCGGCGAGACGCCGGGGCTGATGATGGCCATGGATCACGGCGCGCTGGAGATGAGCTTTGCGACCAGCCACAACGCCGACATTCTGCTCACGCCGGACTTCCGCATTCTCGTTGGCGCTCCCGGAGCGGCGGAGGTGAAGGTGCGCCTGGGCAAGAACGGCGACACATGCGTGGACAACGCCGGGAGCGAATGCGCCTTACGTTTTGGTTTCGAGCGTTTTTGACGGCGGCGATTACCGCGTGCAGCCGGGCCAGCGCGTGATGTTCCAGCACGGCAGCTTGCGCGAGGTAGTGGACAACGAAAAGGAGCCCTGCGGCTGCCCGCCGCCGCGCCCAAGGGCGGAACGAGTTTCCGCTGGCGCAGAGCGAGGGGCTGGCTCCGCTGGCCAAGCCCGCGCCCAGCGCGAACGCTGTTTCGTGGGCGCAATTGGCCGAACCCTTGGTCTACAACGAGCGCGGAGCCAGCGCCGCCGCCAGCCGCGCCGACAACGCAGCGCAGCCGCAACTCCGCCAGCCGCGCCGCGCCCGCAGCCAAGAAAAAGCCCGGATTCTTGGCCAGAGTCGGCGGACTTTTTCCGCCGCATCTTCGGCGCGGAGTGAAGGCTGCAAGACATCCCCATCGCAAGCTTCGCACAACGTTCTCACATTATTGGGTCTTTCAGTTCCTTTTCGACTCAGATTCTGTCTGAAATGCAGAACCTAAGGGTATGCTTGGTTAGAAGGAACTGGAAGGGCTATGAGCATGATTCCCAAGCGAAAACATCGTGCAGCCGGGATTCCGCGTATTGAATCGTTGAAAGTCGAGAATTACCGCGCGTTACGAGACGTGGAGTTCAAGGACTCTGACCCCCATGACGGTTCTGCTGGGTCCGAATGGCAGCGGGAAATCCACGGTCTTTGATGTATTCAACTTCCTGTCGGAGTGTTTTCAGTCCGGCTTTGCGTCATGCGTGGGACCGCCGAGGAAGAAGCAAGGAACTGAAGACTCGCGGAGCCGACGGGCCAATCCAATTCCAGCTTAAGTACAGGGAGCGGCCCGGAAGCCCGGTCATCACTTACGCTTTGGCAATCGACGAAGGGTCGAAAGGACCAGTGGTGGTAGAGGAGTCATTGCGATGGCGCAGGCAACAGTACGGTAATCCATTCAAGTTCCTTGAATTCCGACAATGGGGAGGGGGATGCTGTCAGTGGGGAAGAACCCGGATGAGCAAGCCCAGCGGATAAAGACCTCTCTCCGATCTCCCGATCTGATTGCCGTCAATACTCTTGGTCAGCTTTCCGACCATCCCCGTGTTGCCGCGCTTCGTGAGTTTATTACCGATTGGTATGTCTCCTATCTTTCGATGGAAAGAACCGAGAGCAGCCCGAAGCCGGACCGCAAGAGCGGCTCAGCAAGAGCGGGGACAATTTGCCCAATGTGATCCAGTACTTGAAGGAACAGCATCCTGATCGTCTGGAACACATATTTCAGGTCCTTCGCCAGCGGGTTCCGCGGCTCGAAAATGTGATCAGTGAGCAGATGCCGAACGGCAACCTTTTGCTTGCAAATCAAGGATGCGCCTTTCGATCAGCCTATCCTCGCCAAATTTGCTTCGGACGGGACGATGAAGATGCTGTCCTATCTAACAGTTCTTTACGACCCAGAGCCGCCGCACTTCATTGGGCTTGAAGAGCCGGAAAACTTTCTTCACCCGCGTCTTCTGCCTGAATTGGCCGAAGTATGCCGGGAAGCGTCCGCAAATTCGCAGTTCTGATTACCAGCCATTCGCCATTCCTTCTGAATGCCATGAAAGCCGAAAGAAGTTCGCATTCTATATCGGGATGAGCACGGTTTCACACAGGCTAAGCTGGCCAGCGAAATACAAGGCATTCAAGAGCAGATTGAGCAAGGCGGCAAACTTGGTGATCTGTGGATGGAAGGATTTTTTGGCGTAGGGGATCCGCTCACGAATCATGGCGGGCCACAGACTTCCGGCACGGGGGCGCGGCTGATGCTGGAGAAGCTGATCGTCATCGTTGAGGAAGAGTCGGCGGAAGCCGCGCTTCTTCCATTCTGCCAAAGTTATTGCCAGAATCCGAGTTTCAGATCATTCGCTTTCAGGGTAAACAGAATATGCTCCGAAATCTTCTGGCGCGGCTTCGTGGTTTCAAATCTTGGTTGCCGGAGAACTGGATGCTGCTAGTGCTCGTCGATCAGGATAGAGATGATTGTCATGCTCTCAAGGAGAAGCTGGAAGCCATTGCCTTGCAAGCTGGATTGAAAAGCAAGAGCGCTATCCGTGGCGGATCACAATTTCAGATTGTGAACCGGATCGTGATTGAGGAATTGGAGTCCTGGTTCTTCGGTGACTGGGAAGCCGTGCGAAGTGTGTACCCGAAGGTGCCTCGCACAATTCCGTCCCAGGAGCAATACCGCGATCCCGACGCAATTCCTGGCGGGACCTGGGAAGCATTGGAGAGAATTTTACAAAGAAATGGATATTTCGAGGCTGGCCTTCGCAAGATTGAGTTGGCCCGGAGTGTGGCTCCTCACATGGAGCTGACAAGAAATTCGTCACGAAGTTTTCAAATCTTCCGGAATACTCTTGAAGATGCTTCGACGCATTGATTAGTGGATTGGTTAGTTTCTTGCCGAAGGTTGCGACTGAAGCAGACCTTATCGCAAAAACAAGATCGCAAAGTAGATGAGGCGCCTGCGCTACGGCAAGGCAAGCCTTGCGCGGCCGTTGCGGAAGAGTTGAGCCGGGCGAAGAGCGGGCCAGCTTGCGCTGTCGCTGACGCAGCCAGGAACTGCGGCGTCCAGCGGCTCCAGCTCCGATCCATCCACCTCGACGGCCATGCTTTGCATAATCAGCTCCACCGTCAGGACGACGCGCAGGCCATTCTTCTGGCGCACCACAACGCCCTCCATCCCGGCCAGGGCGCCGGAACGAATCCGCGCCCGCTTCCCCACGGTCAGCAAAGTGTGCGGTTCAACCTGGCGAAGGGGAAGGCCAACGCGCAGGGCCTCAATCTCCGCATCGGGCAACGCTGCCGGCTGCCCGCCCGTGCCGCCCACGAAGGTCAGCACTCCCGGCACCTCCAAAACCTGCACACGCTCGCTGCGGCGGGTGCGAACAAAGAGGTAGCCGGGAAAAAGCGGCAGATCCAGGGTGACTGTCGAGCCGTCGCGCCACTTGCGCAGCGGATGATAGAGCGGCAGGTAATGCTCGATCTCTCTGGCCGCCATATGTTGAGCTACGCGCTTCTCATGGCGGGGCGAGGTGTAGACGGCGAACCACTTCGGCATGAATTGCTTCTCCGGCGGGCAGTCTGTCGCGCTCCTGTCCGCATGAAGATAGATGCCGGTGTGTGCAATCTCAGACAACTCTTCGCCCTCATCCCTTGAATGAATTTGCTTCCAGACTGCCCATCGGACAAAAGCGAACGGGCTTGCGCCGATCTCCGCGAGCCAGACAATGAACGCCGCGCCGCAACGGTGGCAATCAACTACAGTACCGCACTACGATAGCACGGGAGTGCTTCTTTCGCTCAGATTTTCAGAATGAAAATAGATTTCAGTGTTCAGGTTTTACGAATATATTCGGACTCGAAGCCCAGTTGTTCCAGATTAGCACTCTGTCAGAGTGCGCCCGTCAAAGAGTGTAGGCGCCGATGCGGGTCTCGCGGCTGGTGAGGGAGTCGCAGGCGCGGTCCAGGGCTCTCGTACTCCTGATCGTGCTGCTTGCGGAAGGCGCGGAAGGCCTCTTCGCTGGCCCAGCGGTCGATGGTGAGGAAGATGCCGGGGATGTAGGCGTCCCGCAGCAACTCCGTGCCCAGGTAATCGGGCGAAGAGCGAAACAGTTGCGCCCAGGCGCCCTCAGGTGAATAGGCGGCCTCAAAAGCGGCTGTCTTCTCTTCGGCAATCTCGAACTGCCAAACAACGACGAACATAGGCTCCCCGATCTCATCTTCATGGTAGCGCAAAGGGGATTGCGTTGGCGAAGGCCGGGTCGTGATTGGCTGGAAGAGGCTTGGGAAGAACTCGATTCGGTGAAGGGTAGAAGCTGCTGCGCGTAGATAAGGGTGCAAGCGAAGCAGCCTTTAGCCCCGGAGGGATTTTTTCGCCAGTTTCGGCTGAAATCCCTTGGTTTTCACAGCCTTCGGAAAGCTGGTTTTGGGGTGCAGAAAGCTCACCACAGAAAGCCGTTTTAAACGCACAAGTGGGAAGTTTTTAGGGAATATATGTGCATCTTATTGCATATTGTCAAATTCGCATATCTCTAAACTACTGATTTTAAATGTGCGAGTTTGGCATACGAAGTGCATCTAAGAAGGGCAAGTCGAATTGGAGCACCATCGTGGTGGTCCAGGGTGTTGTCCCCGAATTTGCCCTGGATTCTTCTATTGCTCCAGGATGACATGGTGTTTCGCTTTGGAGCGCGGAAGTCTTTGAGCGCTCTATCCAGCAAGGGCTGTGGTTATGCGGTAAGCCGCAGTGAGTTTGGCAGGTTATTTGCCCGCGAGGGACAATTTGGGAGGCTTTATGAAGAAGATCAGCTTAGTTGTACTCGCATTGGCAACCGCTCTTGCGACTTCTCCGGCCGCAAAGGCTGACTCGTTTAATTTCACAGTCAACGGCTCTGCTTATACAACCGGAACGGCCAATGGCCATTCTGTAGGAGGCGGTCCCTCCATCAGCGGCAACGGCGTCCTCGCCGGCACGAACGAAGGCGGCGGCGTATATGACATACTTCAAGCCGGAAGCTCCGCCACGTTCACTATTGGCGCGTATGGTTCCTATACCGCAACCACCTATACCGCAACCATTATCGGAAACGCGAGCTACCCTAGTGCGCCAGAGTGGCCCAACAGTATAGCGGATACCTCTTACGACGACCAACTCACGCCGGGAACCTCGCCGTATGTGGATACCAATGGACTTCTCTTCTTGCTCACAGGCGTCGTCTCAGGCAATGGTAATCTGACGAATGAGGAGCTTGGGATCTGGTTCAACACCGGCAGCGCGAATTACAATAATATGGATCTTTGGGATGTGAGCACTACTGGGGGCGTTAATCTCTGGTCAAACTATGAAGGCGGCGACCCGCTCTCCTTTAGCACAACTCCCGAGCCGTCTTCGCTGCTGCTAATGGGCACGGGCCTGCTCCTCATGGCCGGTTTCCTCTTCCGCGCCAAGGCGATGCAGAAGATGATCTAGTTGCACGGTCCTATATAAATTCAGCAAAACGGAGGGTGCATTCGCACTCTCCGTTTTGTTTGTACGCCGTGCATGAATGACAGCTTGGGGGTGCAAGTCCCCTTCACATCCTGATGGAGGAGAAGTGATAGCGAAGCGCAAGGGCGTCGTCGCGAGGCGGGGTCTGAAGGAAGCGTGGAGCAAAGACGCGAGCCGATGGACAAGAACCGGATATGAGGCATACGGCGCCGGACGAGCTGGCAAATGACAGCGAAGTCCATATCCATCAAGGGCGCTGGTGGTAAATTCGGCGGTTGCGCGTTGAAGGCGGTCAGTCTTATCGCGGGAGGTCTGTCGCATGTCCCGGAATCGGGACTGAGGGTGGAGCGATCCACTCTGACCGTGCGGCAGAAGTCAGCAGCGGGCATAGTAGTCGCCACGGCGGCGAAGGCCCAAACGGAAGGAAGCGGCAAGTAGGCGGCGCGACTCGATGAGCGGCAAGCGGCAGAACAACCAGCTTCGGCTGGCCTTTGGCGAGGAGGGGAGGAGTGAAGCTCCAATGGCTTCTGGCGAAGGGTCCGAAACGCTCACGGCGAAGCGCATGATCGAAAGCCCGGCTAGCAACAATGAACAACTGATGGAAGAGGTCTGCGAGCGGGAGAACTGCTTGCAGGCTTTGAAGCGAGTGAAGTCCAACAAGGGCAGTCCGGGCATCGACGGCATGACGGTCGGTGAGTTACCGGGCTACTTGAAGGAGCACTGGCCAGCCATCCGCGAACAACTTCTTAGTGGGACTTACAAGCCGCAGCCGGTGAAGCGGGTAGAGATACCCAAGCCGGACGGAGGGGTGCGCAAGCTGGGCATCCCGACGGTGCTGGACCGCATGGTTCAGCAAGCGGTGATGCAGGTCTTGCAGAGCAGGTGGGACGCGGAGTTTTCCGAACACAGTCACGGGTTCCGGCCCGGACGCTCGGCGCATCAGGCGGTAGCCAAGGCCCAGAAGTATGTGGCCGAGGGCCGCCGCTGGGTGGTTGATCTGGACCTGGAGAAGTTCTTCGACCGGGTCAATCACGACAAGCTGATGGCGCCGTGGCGCGGCGGGTTGCGGACAAGAGGATGCTCAAGCTGATCCGGGCGTTCCTCACGGCAGGCGTGATGGAGAACGGGCTGGTGGGTCCGGTGGAGGAGGGCACGCCGCAAGGCGGGCCACTATCGCCACTGCTGTCGAACCTCGTGCTCGACGAACTTGACCGGGAACTGGAGCGGCGCAAGCACTGCTTCGTGCGGTATGCGGACGACTGCAATATCTACGTGCGCAGCCGACGGGCAGGGGAGCGTGTGAAGCGGAGCATTACCGGCTTCATCACGCGGCGGCTCAAACTCAAGGTCAATGAAGCAGAAGAGCGCGGTGGCGCGACCGGCAGAACGCAAGTTCCTCGGCTTCAGCTTGACCAGGGCACAGCGAACCGAAGCGGCGCATCGCCGCCAAGGCTCTGCTGCGCTTCAAGCGGAAGGTGCGGGAGCTTACGGGCCGGACACGGGGCATCAGTATCGAGCAAATGACGAAGGAGCTGGCCAGCTATCTTCGTGGCTGGAAGGGTTACTTCGGCTTCTGCGAGACGCCCTCGGTGCTGGAGCGGCTGGATCAATGGATACGGCAACGGCTGCGGTCCGTGATCTGGAAGCAATGGAAACGCGGCAAGGTGCGGTTCGCCAGGCTGTGCGCAACGGGGAGTGGGCAGGGATCTGGCTGCGCAAACAGCCGGAAGTTCTCACGGTCCGTGGCGCATCGCCAACAGCCCTGCAATGAAATATGCGTTTCCCAACGCCTACTTCGACTTGCTTGGAGTTCCAAGGTTGTTCGCTGGGCATGTAGCTCAATCCGTCCGAACCGCCGGATGCGGACCCGCTTGTCCGGTGGTGTGGCAGGGGAGGAGAGGTGACTCTCCCCCCTATGCCGATCG
>CAWCWQ010000077.1:0-10478 GCA_963799145.1 uncultured Acidobacteriaceae bacterium
CGACGCCATCGTCATGATCGAGAACATCTCGCGCTTCATCGAAGAGGGCGATAGCCCCATGCGCGCCGCGCTCAAGGGCAGCGAGCAGATCGGCTTCACCATCATGTCGCTCACGGTTTCGCTCATTGCGGTGCTCATCCCGCTGCTCTTCATGAGCGATGTCGTAGGCAAGCTCTTCCGCGAGTTCGCTGTCACCCTCGCCGTCACCATCCTGGTTTCGGCATTCGTATCGCTGACCCTGACGCCCATGATGTGCTCGCGCATTCTTCAGGAGAAGGCGGTCGCCAAACAGACCCGTTTCTACTATTGGTCCGAGAAAGTCTTCAACAGTGTTATCGCGGCGTATGGCCGGACCTTGCAGGTTGTTCTGCGCTTTCGCTTCATTACGCTGCTGGTCACCATCGGGACACTGGTGGCCACCATCTTCCTGTTTGTTGTGGTTCCGAAGGGCTTCTTCCCGGTGCAGGACACGGGCGTGATCCTGGGCATCAGCGAGGCGCCGCAATCGGTCAGCTTTGCCAGCATGGCCCAGCGTCAGCAACAACTTGTGGAAATTCTGCTTCAAGATCCGGCCGTCGATAACATCTCCTCCTTCATCGGCGTGGACGGCACCAACACCACGCTCAACTCGGGGCGCATCCAGATCACCCTCAAACCGCTGGAGGTGCGCAAACTATCGGCTACCGAAGTGATCCACCGCCTTCAGCCCAAGTTGACCGGCATCGAAGGCATTCAGCTCTTTCTTCAGCCCCTCCAGGATCTGACCGTGGAAGACCGCGTCAGCCGGACTGAGTTTCAGTACTCCCTGGAAGATCCCGATCCGGTGGAGCTGGCCAAGTACACCCGGTTGATGGTGACTGAGCTGGGCAAGGAGAGCGTGGTCACCGACGTTGCCAGCGACCTCCAGGATCAGGGGCTGGGCGCCAAACTGGTGATCGACCGCGACACAGCGGCCCGACTGGGCATCGCCATGGCGGATGTGGATAACACGCTATACGACGCCTTCGGACAGCGCCAGGTCTCCACCATCTTCACCCAGCTCAACCAGTACCACGTGGTGATGGAGGTGGGGCAGAACTTCCAGACCGATCCCTCGGTGCTGAACAACCTCTACGTCAGATCTGGCAACGGCACGCAGGTTCCGCTGGGCATGGTGGCCCATTGGGAGCAGTCGCGGGCGCAACTCTCCATCGGCCACCAGGGACAGTTCCCATCCACCGTCATCAGCTTCAACCTGGCGCCCGGCAAGGCGCTGGGCGACGCGGTCAACGCGGTGAACGCCATCGAGCGCCGCATCAGTATGCCGGCCGCCATCAATGCCAGCTTCCAGGGCACGGCTGCAGCCTTCCAGACCTCGCTGGCCAATGAGCCCCTTTTGATTCTGGCCGCGCTGATCACCGTTTACATCGTGCTGGGCGTGCTCTACGAGAGCTACATCCACCCCATCACCATCATTTCGTCGCTGCCCTCGGCCAGCGTGGGCGCTCTGCTGGCCCTGTTGATTACGCGCGTGGAGTTCAGCGTCATTGCGCTCATCGGCATCATTCTGCTCATAGGAATTGTGCAGAAGAACGCCATCATGATGATCGACTTTGCCTTGCAGGCCGAGCGCAACGAAGGAAAATCCTCCGAGGACGCCATCTTCCAGGCCTGCCAGTTGCGATTCAGGCCCATCCTGATGACCACCATGGCCGCCATGCTGGGCGGCCTGCCCCTGGCCCTTGGCGGCGGCGTGGGCGCCGAGTTGCGCGAACCGCTCGGCATCACCATCGTCGGCGGACTGCTCATGTCGCAGGCGCTCACCCTGTACACCGTTCCGGTCATCTATCTGTACTTCGACAAGCTGGCGCAGCGATTGAAGCCGCGCGAGATCCACACCAGCTACCAGCAAGAACCGGTAGCCGGCGACTGAGGAAAAGGAGCCATGCATCTTTCCGCACCCTTTATTCAGCGCCCGGTAGCCACCTCGCTGCTCAGTCTGGCCCTGCTGATGGCCGGCTCGGTGGCGTACTCTCTTTTGCCCGTCGCATCGCTGCCCAATGTGGATATGCCGGTTATCGGCGTGAGCGCGGGCATGCCCGGCGCCAGCCCGGAGACCATGGCCTCTGCGGTTGCTACTCCACTCGAGCGCCAGTTCGGGCGCATCGCCGGCGTCAACCAGATGACTTCGTCGAGTTCGCTGGGCTCGACCGGCGTGAATCTGCAATTCGACATCGACAAGAACATCGACGCGGCCGCCCGCGACGTGCAAGCCTCGATCAACGCGGCGCGCAGCCAGTTGCCCGCCTATCTGCCGCAGAATCCCAGCTACCGCAAGGCCAATCCGGCCGAAGCGCCTATCCTGATCCTCACCCTCACCTCCGACGTGGTTCCCAAGCGGCAGATCTACGATATGGCCAACTCCATTCTGGCGCAGAAGATCTCGCAGATTCAGGGCGTGGGCCAGGTTTTCGTCGGCGGCAGTTCCAGCCCGTCGGTTCGCGTCGAGCTGAATCCCATGCAGTTGGGATCGAACGGCATCGGCCTGGAGGCCGTGCGCACTGCGCTGGCCGGCGCCAACGCCAATCGCCCCAAGGGGGCCTTTCAAGACGCGGACCATCGCTGGCAGGTCAGCGACAACGACCAGATATTCAAGGCCAGCGACTTTGCGCCCATCATCGCCGGCTATAACAAGAAGACCGGCGCTCCGGTGCGCGTTGAGGACTTGGGCACCGTCACTGACAGCGTGGCAGACATTCACACCGCCGGCGTGAGCGGCATCAATGTCCCCGGAGGCCCACCGGGAGTGTTGAAAGACGCCATCCTGTGCATGGTCTTCAAGATCCCCGGCGCCAACGTGATTTCGACGGTGGACAACGTTATGGCCGAGATGCCGCGATTGCAGGCAGCCATCCCGCCCACCATCAAGATTGCAGTGGCCGTGGACCGCACTACCACGATTCGCTCCAGCGTGCGCGATGTCGAGATCTCGCTCCTCATCAGCGTTTGCCTGGTGGTGCTGGTAGTCTTTCTCTTCTTGCGCGAGGTCTGGGCTACCATTATTCCTTCGGTGGCGGTGCCGCTGTCGCTGTTGGGCACCTTCGGCGCGATGTACATGCTGGGTTACACCGTTGACAATCTTTCGCTTATGGCGCTCACCGTCGCCACCGGCTTTGTGGTCAACGACGCCATCGTGGTCATCGAGAACATCACCCGCTATCTGGAGATGGGTTTCAAGCCTTTTGAGGCGGCGATGAAAGGCTCCAAGGAGATCGGCTTCACGGTGCTCTCGATGAGCCTCTCCCTGATAGCCGTCTTCATCCCCATACTCCTGATGGGCGGCATCGTGGGCAAGCTCTTCCGCGAGTTTGCCGTTACGCTCTCGGTGGCCATTGCCGTTTCGTTGCTGGTCTCGCTTACCACCACGCCGATGCTCTGCGCCAGGTTTCTCAAATCGCGGGACGAGAGCCGCCACGGCCGCATCTATCGTGCAAGCGAGGGCGCCTTCAACTGGCTTCACAACGAATATGCCCTCGGGCTGCGCTGGGTGCTGCGCCACCAGTGGCTGATGTTGTGCGCGGTCTTTGTCACCGTGGGCCTGAACGTCTACCTCTTCATGATCGTGCCCAAAGGCTTCTTCCCGCAGCAAGACACGGGCCGGCTTGGCGGGTCGACGAGGGCCTCGCAAGACATCAGCTTCGACGCCATGAGCGTAAAGCAGCGCCAACTGGCGCAGATGGTTCTCGACGATCCGGCCATCGGCTCAGTGACGGCCTTTGCCGGCGGCGGCCGCAACAGCAACAACGTGGGCTTCATGTTCGTGGCGCTCAAGCCGCTCAGCCAGCGCCCCGGCCGCGTCACCGCCGATCAGGTGGTCAACCGGCTGCGCCGCCAGCTCACCAGCGTACCCGGCGCCACCCTCTTTCTCCAGGTGCAACAGGAGTTCCAGAGCGGAGGCCGCGGCGCCGACGCTCAATACCAGTACACGCTTTCGGACGAGAACCTGAATGAGCTCAACTCCTGGGCGCCGCAACTGCTGGGCAGAATGAAAACCATGCCGGAGCTGCGCGACGCCTCTACCGACCAGCAGGACCATGGCCTGGCCGCCAACCTGGTTATCGATCGCGACACCGCCTCGCGGCTGGGCATCACCACAGCCGCCATCGACCAGGTGCTCTACGACGCCTTCGGACAGCGCGAAGTCTCCACCATGTACACCGCGCTCAACCAGTACTTCGTGGTGATGGAGGTAGACCCCAAATACGAGCTTAGCCCCGACTCGCTCAACGGCATCTTCATCAAGTCTTCCACCGGCGCCATGGTGCCGCTTTCCGCCATTGCCAGGTACGAAGCGCAACGGACCTCCCTGACGGTCAATCACCAGGGCCAGTATCCGGCCGTGACGCTCAGCTTCAATCTTGCGCCCAACGTGGCCCTCGGCGACGCCGTAACAGCGCTGGAAAAAGTCCAGGCGGAGATGAACATGCCCAGCGCCGTCCACGCCACCTTCCAGGGGACCGCGCAGGACTACAAAAACTCGCTCAAGAGCGAGCCGTATCTTATCCTCGCCGCGCTGGTCGCCGTCTATATCGTGCTAGGCATCCTCTATGAGAGCCTGATCCACCCGCTGACTATTCTCTCTACGCTTCCTCCGGCCGGCGTGGGCGCTATTCTCGCGCTGATGCTGACCGGAACCGACCTGAGCATCATCGCCCTCATCGGCATTATTCTGCTCATCGGCATCGTGAAAAAGAACGCGATCATGATGATCGACTTCGCGCTACAGGCCGAACGCGACCAGGGTTTGCCGCCCGTCGAGGCCATCTACCAGGCCTGTCTGCTGCGCTTCCGCCCCATTATGATGACCACCATGGCGGCGCTCTTTGGCGGACTGCCGCTGGCCATCGGCATGGGCGTGGGCTCGGAGCTGCGCAAGCCCCTGGGCATCGCCATCGTCGGCGGCCTCATCGTCTCCCAGATGCTCACGCTCTTCACTACCCCGGTTGTCTACCTCTTCTTCGATCGCCTGCAATGGCGCGTGATGAAGCTGCACAAGATCGGGCAGGAGCTGGAAGCGGCGCCGGGCGACTGATGGGACCGGGAATTGCATCCATGCTCTAGACTCAAATCTGGACCCCTCGATGATGAAGCTCTTCGGCGGCAAGAAGGACTCAACAACCCCTCCGGCGGCGAACGCCGAAGCCACGCCTCTGCCCGGCGAGGCATCGAGCCCGAAGCCCGGCTTCTTCGAGCGCATGAAGCTGGCCGTCTCGCGCACCCGCGAGAGCCTTTCATCCAAGATCGAAGGCCTTGTCGCGCTCACCCGGACGGTCGACGAATCTACCCTCGAAGGCCTTGAAACGGCGCTGCTTACCAGCGACCTGGGCGTGCAAACCACCACCCGGATTCTCGATGCCTTGCGCGACCGCGCCCGCCGCCAGGCGATCGAGGGCGGCGAGGAACTGCGCGCCCTGCTGAAGGCTCAGTTGCGCGCCATTCTGGAGGCTCCGCAGCGCCCGGTTCCCTGCCCCGAAACTCCACCAAAGGTCATTTTTCTGGTGGGCGTGAACGGGACCGGAAAGACCACCTCGGCGGGCAAGCTGGCCGCCTGGAGCCGCTCTCAGGGGCGCTCCGTGCTTCTGTGCGCGGCCGATACGTTTCGCGCGGCGGCGATCGAGCAGCTCGAAATCTGGGCCTCGCGCTCCGGCGTGGAGATGATCAAAACCCGCCAGGGCGGCGACCCGGCAGCCGTCCTCTACGACGCGATCGCCGCCGCCAAGGCGCGCGGGATCGACGACTTGTACGTGGATACCGCCGGGCGGCTACACACCAAAACCGGCCTGATGGACGAGCTGGAAAAGATGCGCCGCACCGCCCAACGGCTGATCCCCGACGCGCCGCACGAAGTGCTGCTGGTGATGGACGCGACCACCGGGCAGAACGGCCTCCAGCAGGCTCGCCTCTTCACCCAGGCCGCCGGCGTCACTGGCATTTTACTCACCAAGCTCGACGGTACGGCCAAGGGCGGAATCGCCGTCGCCATCGCCCAGGAACTCAATCTGCCGGTCCGCTTCGCCGGTGTCGGCGAGCAGATGACCGACCTGCTTGAGTTCTCGCCGGCCGCGTTTGTGGATTCGCTACTGGGGTAGGGGCGTGCGGGGAGTCATGCAGGGCAAACGCATCTTAATCTCCCTGACCGTTATTCACGGCCGGCCTTGTAACAGATTCTGGTCTTGAAACACGCTGTAGAACCAGGGACCAATCCTCCGCTCATCGCACCGCCCCCGCCTGCCTTCGCCACCGCTCCACGTTCACGCCCGCAATCAGCAGCCACAGCATGAGCGGAATCTCTCCCAACCCGCCTGCGATGTAATTGTATGGTGAGCAAATCTTCGACAAATTCGGCGACACAAACGTCAGCCAGCCTGCCCCTGCAAGCAGCAGCAGTCCACCCAGGAACCGCGGCATGAACTTCGACCGGAGAATCAGTACTCCCAGCAGCGTGCAATAGACCCCGAAAAAGACGAGGCTATCCACGTGGACCGGAAAGGGGCTGTACTTCCAGAGCTCCTCGTCGATGCAGCCTATCAGGCCGAAGATCGCCGCCACAGCAGAAAGCCAGCGTCCGGCAGGCCGCAACAGAAAATAAAGCAGAATCACCACCAACACATAGGCCGTAGTTGCTGTCCAGTTGGACCAGGTCAGAATTGCCCCGCCCAGCTTGCCTGAAAAAGAGCTAAGTGAGGTGACCGTGTTCACCAGGTAAAAGAATCCGGCCAGCCTGGCCCACCGCTGTGGCGCACGAGCCACAACCCCATCCAGACTTAATCCATCGTCCATTCGTTCTTTCTCCTTAGCCAGCCCGCGCCGCCGTGAACAAAGCAGCCAGCAAGCCGCTGTCAACCGATACGCAGCGCCGCTCGGAAAGTTCCTCGTTACCCCAAGATGCTTCCGTTTACACTAGAGTGTTCATCCTTCCATGCCCATTCGACCCGAACTCGACCGCTACTGGATGCAGCGAGCGCTTGAACTGGCCCGCCGCGGGATTGCCGTTTCCTCGCCCAACCCGGCTGTGGGCTGCGTGATTCTGGACCGCGCCGGTCAGGTAGTTGGCGAGGGATGGCACGAATACGACCTCGTCGATCACGCCGAGGTGACCGCCCTCAAAGTCGCCGCTCAACACGCGGGCGAGCGGCTGCGCGGCGGCACAGCCTACGTGACCCTGGAGCCCTGCAACCACACCGGCCGCACCGGCCCCTGCACCGAGGCGCTGATTGCGGCGGGCCTGGGGCGCGTGGTGGCCGCCACCATCGATCCCAACCCCGCCGTTGCCGGTCATGGGATGGACCGCCTGCGCGCCGCAGGGATCGAGGTCGCGCTGGGCGTCTGCCAGGCCGAGGCGCGGCGGCTGAACGAGGGATTTGCCCGCTGGAGCCAGCACCGGCGTCCGCTGGTACTGATGAAGGTGGCCATGACGCTCGATGGGCGCATCGCGCCGCCGGCGGGGGTGCATCATGTAGCCGCGCCTTACTGGATCACTTGCGAAGCCGCGCGGCTGGCCGTGCAGCCGCTGCGCTGGCAGGCGGATGCCGCGCTGACCGGCGTGGATACGGTGCTGGCGGACGACCCCTTGCTCACGGACCGCAGCGGTTTGCGGCGGCGCAGGCCGCTGCTGCGCGTGGTGTTGGACTCGGCCCTGCGCATGCCGCTCGACTGCAAGATGGTGAAGACGGCGAACCAGGATCTCGCGATCTTCACCGTCTCGAACGACCAGGCCCGCATCGCCGAGCTGCGCAGCCGCGGCGTGCGCGTCGAGGTTCTGCCCGCCGAATCTGGGGTCCCCGGCGACAGGTCTTCGGTGCCGGGGTGGCAAGCCGGGCGCGTTCCGCTGGGCAAAGTCCTGGACATGCTGGGCGAAGAAGGCATTCTGACGCTGCTGACGGAGACCGGAACGCGGCTCAACACGGCTCTCCTGGCGGGCGGACTGGTGGATCGCATTCACCTCTTCGTCTCCCCGCAGATCATGGGCTCCGACGCCGTGCCCGCCTTTCGCGGCATGACTCATGCGATTCGTATGGCCGAGGTTGAGGTGGAGCGCTACGAGAACGATCTGGGCCTGTGCTCGCTGCTCAAGGATCCGTGGGCGGAGATACAAGGGCAATGAGAGACAGGACGGTGGCCCCCGTAGGGCCGTCTACGAGATGGTGCTGGGCCACCTTCCAAGTTGGCGACAACGCGGAAGGAGGCTAATAATGCCTTAAACTGTCAAACATGGACATTGAGCAGATGCGCGAGGAGGTACGTCGGTCTCTCCTTCCACTTGATGAGCTCCAACAGGTGCTGACAGATCTGGAAAACGGCTCCTTCACTTTGCTCACAGACAGTGAGTTACGCGATAAGATTCAAGCCATTCATAATGGCTTTGTTATCCAAGCTCCGATCTTACCGCCCGGGACGCTAATTTATCGGGCTGTCAAAGTATCCCAGCGCCCAGCACACAAATCGCGGATCAGTTATCCACCCATAGAGATGGTCACAACAAACGGACGCCTCAATAGAGCGGGCAAGGGGATGTTTTACGGCTCGTTCCACCGGTTCGCGTCATGCCTTCATGAGTGCTCGTGTAATGTCGGTGATTTCTTCGCCGTTTCAGCATGGCTAACGACGGAGAAGATGATTTTCAATCATCTCGGCTACTCGAATGCAGTGCTAAGGGAGTTAAAGTCTAAACGCGATCTCCCATTCTTTGCGCGAACACAGGAAGAACCCGAACGGAATCGACTTTTTCGGGAATGGCAAGCGAGAGTGTTTTCCAAACGCGTTCCACCTGATCAGACACACTTATACAGACTGCCGATTGCGCTGAAAGACTTTGCTCTTGCAAGGATTGTTCAGACTGATCCGGAGGCCCCGGATTTCGCTTTTTCAGGAGTGATCTATCCTTCAGTCGCAATGTGGTTGTTGGAAGACAACGTTGCTATCCTGCCAGCAGAAGTTGATTCTAAGCTAGCCTTATGCGAGGTAATCCTCCTTAGTTTGGATGCCATCAAGGAAATACGTAATGAGGACGGCAGCATCGAAAAAGTCGAAACGACGGTGAAGACCTACGAGTTCGCGAGAGCCGACCTGAACGGGAACCTCATTTGGGGACAAAAGAGCCAAGTCATACCCCAGCCAGGGACAGACGCATCAGAGCGTACTCCGCAGGTACTACCCGCTGAGTAGAGTCTCAATTTCTGTGTAACGGACTACGCGGAAATTGACCCGCTTTCCTGTTCCCTTAGAATATAAGCATGTTTACCGGCATCATCGAACAGACCGGCACGCTGGTCAGCCTGGAGAGCCGAGGCGGAGTGCGGCGGATCACCGTCGAGGCTCCCGGCCTCGCGGCGGGGCTGCGCGAGGGCGACTCGCTGGGCGTCTCCGGCGTCTGTCTTACAGCGTTAGACGTATGTCCAACACTCTTTTATGCCGATCTGGCCCAGGAGACGCTGGACCGCACCTCGCTGGGGTCGCTGGCTCCCGGCGCAAAGGTCAACCTGGAGCTGCCTACCGCCGCAGGCAGTCCGCTGGGCGGCCATATCGTGCAGGGGCACGTGGACGGGACAGGCACAATGACGGCTCTCGACCCGGTGATTCCGGAGTCGAGTGAGCAGTTCGACAGGAAGACGACCGACTGGACCCTCAAGGTGCGCGTGCCGGAGAATGTGCGCCCGTGGATGGTGCACAAGGGATCGGTGGCCGTTGAGGGTATCAGCCTGACCATTGCGGATTTCGACGGTGAAGAGATTACGATTGCGATTCTGCCGCTGACCTATTGGCGCACGAACCTGCACACGCTTGCGGTCGGCGCTCCGATGAACGTTGAGGCGGATGTGATGGTGAAGCTGGCTCACGCGCAAATGCAAGCACAGAAGAAGCCGTCCTTTGAGCTGACTGCGGAGTGGCTGGCGGCCCGCGGGTACTGACTGGCAGGATTGGCTCCCCTTACTGACGCAAATTGCCGATGATGTCAGAAGGCAATCGCAAAGAAATGAAGTTGTCATCCCATGAGAACAATTCCAGCATTGGAAGCCCAGGCTGATTTGGACCGCATTCTTGACGAAGTGGAGCGCGGAGAGAGCATACTCATCTCTCGAAACGGAAGAATCGTTGCCCGCATGGATCCCGAGCCAGCGGAGGCCGGATCGCTCGAGACGGCTCCTGAAAGCACACCTCCGGGGCTTAACCCCGACTGATTGTGCCTGATCGATACCAGGACTAGAGTCCTGTCCTACCACTTCGCCTACGGCTTTGCCCGCAGTTTGGGCGGGTCGGTCACGTACTCGTCGCCGATGCGGGCCAGAATCAGGGCGCGGCGGTCGGTGAGCAGCTTGAGGCGGTTCGTCACCGCGATGAACTCCTTCCGCTGATCGGCGGTCAGGGGCGCGGCGGGAGGGTTCGCCTGGTTCGCCTCAATAGTCTTGTTCAGTTCGGCAATCTTATTCAGCTCGGCAATC
>CAWCWQ010000078.1:0-35439 GCA_963799145.1 uncultured Acidobacteriaceae bacterium
TTCACACTGACTTCACACTGCATAATTACCAATACCAAGCACTCTGGCTAGAGCCAGTGGCCCAGTAGCATGTAACATTCTCAGCAGATGACTTAATGATTGAATGATGATGTCAGCAATACTCAGCAAAAGTCAGCATGTTTTGTTCATGTGCAGATGAGTCACTGACTGCCACTGCCAGTAGCAGGACTGAAGACTGTAAAGTGAAATTTAACTTACCTTGCAAGTGCACAACATTGACTAAAGTTGTAGTTTGTCATGCCAGCATGTCATATGACTGATTATAAGTGATTAACTTGATGAATGACTGATGAGCAGTTGAGCACAATGGCTTTATGTTCATATTAAATATTTCCAATGAATAATACATATTATATTATAATATTTAAGTCATACAGAACACTTAGAATAGCACAATAAGCCGACGGCCGCAGCTTTTAAAGCATCCAAAACTTTAACATGCTTGAGCTACCTCTAAATAGTATTTAATAATGCTCATATTTTGCCTGAATTTTTTGTTTATATATAGGAACACAATGAGGGGGTGAGAAGACCAAATTTTAAAACTTAAAAAATAAGCTCCACCCTAACTACCATAGATTGAGAAAGTTTTTTGCTATATAAACAACCATGTTTGTATTTTGATGAAAGCTACCCGGGAAAATACAAATATCAGTAGCCAAAGAAAGTATTCCATGCGACGTGATATGTAACATCACAGATGATAAATTTTTTAAGAATTGTGATTGAAAATGAGCAAGCTGATGGAGATCGACTGACCCGATCGTACTGCTGAGTGGCGGACGCAGAGCCGTGAGGTTGCGCTGGCGAACAATTCACTCGATCGTAGTTGGGCAGAGAGTCACCAGCCGGTGACCTCAGCACTCCAGTCGACCCAGGCGCCGCATGGTAATCCGGCCCGCCAGGCCGCCCGTCCACCGCCTGGCCCACGGGATACCCGTTATTGACCCCCGCCGTTCCGTTGGTCTTGTGGTACGGCGGCTGACCTGCCGCGCCGTATGACGCAACTCCTCCGCGACCGGGATCGATTGAGACGCGACCGGACGCACCGGCAGAGTCCAGAGTCCTGGTGGCAGCGGCGCCGGGACGCGGCAGAGATCCATTTCCACGGTGGTAAGCCAACCCGGGAGTATAGAGTTCGTAATCCGAAGTCTGCCGATGCGGATCGGCGCCGGCACGTCCATACTCAACACCGTCGCGATAGTCCCGGAAGTCCCGTGGGTCGCCCGGCGGGCCACGGTACGTCAGGGAATTGGGACTGCGTGGCGCGTACTCGGACGCCGGCCGGTGGTCGTAGTGGGCGGCGCTGCGCGGCGACGACGGTCCGCCGTGCAGTCGCGGGTCCATCGAGCCGTCGTAACGCGGCTGGTAGGCAGAGTGAGATGGGGAGGAGGGACCGCCGGGTGGCGGAGGCTGGTACGCCGAGTACCTTGTCGTGCCGCTGACTGCGCTGCTGTTGTACGTCGACAAGTTGTTGGCGCCGTCCACGTAGCTCGTCGCGTCATCGTAGCTGCCGTGCCGGAGACTGTTGGACTTGGCGACTGAGATGGAGGCGTTGGTGCTCGGCTGGTATCCAGCGGCTGCTCCGAAGTTTCCGCCAGCATTGTACGGCGAAACGCCCGATGCTGCGCTGCCTCGGACTATCATCTGTACAAAACAATGATACATAGTTGTCACCTTGGCCACAGGTCGATATCTCTCGCCCAATCCTGCTCAAAAAGTCAAAACTCGTGGGCTACTGGTACGACTCACTGGAGTTATGCGTGGGCACTACCGCGATTGTATCAGCGCGAGGCGCCGGGGCATCCCGATTCGCACCGAGGCGCGATCAGGCGTTCCGGCGTTGGAATGGCCATTTTCTGGCCATGGCCGCCGGCTTGACGGCATCCACAAAAAAGACGTAGCAGTCCTCGGCCGAATCCGAAAGCCTGGCGTTGAGCGCCATCTCAACCAGATCGAATTTCCCGGCGGTCAGGCTGACCGGCATCGGGCAGATTCCCTTGACCGCGGCCACCTGGAAGCCGTGGCGGACCAGCTTTCGGCTCAGTTCCGAGACCCGGTACTCTTTCTTGTGTTCCGGATGAAGCAACTGGTTCGGAGATTGGATACGGGCGAGCCGTGCGTTGGGGGTATCCAAACAAAAATGACCGCCCGGGCGCAGCACGCGAAAGACCTCCTGGAAAACCCGATCGGCTTCCTCTTCGGCAACGCGCTCGATGCTCTGGGGGGAGACGACCAGGTCGACGGTCTCGTCGCCGATAGCGTGGAGATCGCTCACAGATCGTATGGACGTGCCGCGTGCGGCCTGCGCCGCCGCCTCGGGCCGGGCGCCGGAATGCAGGTCTACCAGGTAGAGCTCCCGGGGAGTATGGGGATATCCCAAGGCGAACAGGGCGCCTTCCGGATGGGAAGCCGAGGCGCCGCCCAAATCGACGGCCACTTCAGCCGCCGGGAGATGTTTTTCGAAAAGCATCGTGCGCGCGCGATGCAGAGCCGTGTTGGCCCGGTCCTCGGTCCGTTGGGTATCGTGACTGCGGAAGAACTCCTCGGAGCCCAGAATCGAGTGCAGGACGTCCGCCCACTCGAACATTCCTCCGTCAATCAGCTTGAGATACTGCACGAACCCCGCGTCGTCGGGCTCGCGGCCCAGGCATCCCCGGTAGACCGCCCGAAGAAACTCGCCGTTGTCCCGGCGGCTGGGGAGCGCCGGCACGCCGGCGCTCGCCGGCGCGGGCGTCCCGCTCTTGCGAAAGAACAGCGCCACCGAAGTGTACAGCCTTCCCTCGCACTCCAGCACGATGTGCGGGTACTTCGTGAAGGCGCGATCCCGCGCGTCCGCAATCGCCTGGGCCAGCGGCTGCCCGCTCTCCCGCGTCTCTTCGCTGAGCAGGAAGTCGATCGGCTCCACCAGGTCCAGCCCCGGAACGGACTCCGCCAGCCGCTGGAGCGACTTCTGGCTGAAGAGCAACAGCCCCGGCGGCCTCGAGATCCGGGGCGCCGTCGATGAGGCACTCCGTCGTGATGGCCACCACCCCGCCCGGTTTCGCGGCGCGGTGCATCTCGGCCAACGCATGTTGCGCGGCCGCATGTCCTCCAAAGTGCTCGATCGAGCTCAGGCAGAAGATCGCGTCGAACGTCTCCGGCTCGAAGCGGAGGTCCAGCGCATTCATATGCTGCACCACCAGGCGGTTTCGGTTGTAAGGCAGGCCGGCGAACGAATCGGGGTTGGTCAGCACGGCGGACGCGGCTTCATTGTCGCTGAATCCGGTCTGCCCGTACATGTCGGTGAGAAAGACCCATCGCACCCGGTTGGTCAGGTCGAAGGCCAGCCGTTCGTGTCCCCCCGCCACCGAGAGGACCATGGCCCCCGGATGGATCGCGCCCAGCCGCTCCAACCCGTTCGACACGTGGGCGTATTCCCAGTGCTTCCGGTGCTCCTGCCCGGTGGGAAACTCCGGCATGGCATGGACGAAGCCCGGCAGGAGCCGGCGCATGGTGGCGCGGCAATCGGCGTCCTGCCAGTCTTCTATATTGCAGAGTTTGTTGAGTTTCATCGTTACCGTTGCGATGCTCTTCCCGGCGGGAACCGCGCCGCGTATGCCAGCGCCGCCGCCTTGGTCAAGGGTTCGGCGTTGGGATGCTCGGCCACGCGGCGGCAGCATTCGGCCGCCGCCCGGCGGTTTCCCTGTTGCACATAGATCTCCGCCCGCAGCACCTCGGCCTTCACTTCCGCGTCGGATCCAGGACCGAGCTCGCTGCACTGCGCCAGTTCCTCGAGCGCCTGGGCCCCGGCCTGGTTGTTCCACAGGCACCTCGCGCGTTGCAGGTGGAATCCGGCGCGCTCCAACCGCGGCAGCTCCGCCATGGCGCCGAGCGCGGCGAAGTGCGCCTCCGCCAGCGAGTATTCCTCCATGCCCAGCAGCAGATTCGCCAGCCGCTTGCGCGCTTCCCGCTGCGCTTCCGGGAAACACGGCGGGGCGCCGATGGCCGCCTCGTACAGCCGCCGGCTGCCCTCCCAATCCATGCGCAGCTCGCGCACCAGCCCGTTCCGGAAACTCGCGTTCACGCGCACCTCGTCCGGCAATCCCGCTTGCGCCAGCAGGCCGTCGTATAGCGTTCCGGCGGCCTCGAGATCGCCGCTCTCCTCCAACCCGAAGGCCGCCTCCATCCAAAGCCTCGCGCTCACCGGCGGGAGGGGGCTTCCCGGAGCCGGCAGCTCCAATCCGGCCGTGGCTCCATCCACGCGTCCCGCGCGCGCCAGACAGGTGGTTCGCTGGAGGAGAATGTCCAGCCGGGATACTCCCGCCGGAGGGTCGGCCAGAACCAGGTCCGCTTCCGCCGCCGCCTGCTCCCAGCGGTTCTCGCGCTTCAGCAGATGCACCAGAAAGAAGCGCGCCACCGCTCGGATGTGAGGGTCGGCGCCGGGGGCCACCGCCGCCTGACAGGCCTCC
The DNA here is from genome assembly GCA_963799145.1 of uncultured Acidobacteriaceae bacterium. Classification (GTDB taxonomy): domain Bacteria; phylum Acidobacteriota; class Terriglobia; order Terriglobales; family Acidobacteriaceae; genus Telmatobacter. The sequence goes on from CAWCWQ010000078.1 coordinate 4,473, forward strand.
CGGCTGCCTTCCGCGTCGCCGGCGGCGAGCCGTACGATGGCCAGGCGGTAGCGGGCATTGGAGCGATGGGCGGCATCGGCCCAGGGCGCGCCGGCCAGCCTTTCGTAGAATACGGAGGCCAAGGCCGGATCCTGCGCGGTCTCCAGCCGGAAGCCGCACTCCATCAGCGCGTGCTGCGCCAGCGCGGCCCCCGCTACATCAGGCGGTTCCGGCAACTCCCGGCATTGCCTGGCGGCTTCCGCGAGTCCGGCCTCGCTCTCCTGGGCCAGGAGCGTGAAGATCGCTCCGTGCAATTCCCGAATCTTCTGGTCGCTCTCCTGGTTCATGCTCGCGAATTGCAACGTGACCGGCGCTTTGCCGAACTCCTCCTAGCCACCATACCAAAGGCCGGCATTAGCGCGCATGTAATGGTCTGCCAGTAGGGGGCGCTCAGACAGCAGCAGCGCAGGTGTCGATTTCCCTCCCCGCAGGCTCACTAAACGACGTTTGACGAACTCAAGCTACCCGAACCGGCGATCACCACCAACCGATCCCCAGCATGGGTTGGGAGGGGATCCTGCTCTGGGCCCCGTTCCATGATGCCCTTCAGCCGTTCCCCTCGTTCCGCAGTCATCTTGCAGGGATACCATCGCACCTCGAAGGTAGACCTTTCCGATAGCGTCCACTCGCTGTTGGCTCGTTCGGCCACCACAAAATATAGCTCGCCAGAATGGTTCTCATGCCATTGAATCATAATGCGCCATCCTTCCCGGTTCCCCCTGGGAGGCGTGGACGCGTGGCTGGGCTGGAACGCAGCTTGGACGCGTCTACGCCCTCCAAAGATTTTGGGCACTTAGCCGATCCCGCCGCCAGGCGGTGAGAAGTTCGCGGTAATCACGACGATCAGAAAGATCTCGATACCCGCCAACAAACAAGAACCGGCGATCAACGCCGCTCTCTTCATGACGTTCTTCATGTGCATGTGCTCCACGTTTTGAATGCGCCCTTGTCACTCCCGGCATCCCTGTTCGCCCTGGAAAGCACCCGGGAAGCCGGAAACCGTCAACAGCATCCTATTCACTTTTTCGAGCTTTTGCAAGGTAGTTGTTTTGCTGCAATACGTGGCCTCAGCCCGGGGAGCTGCTTGCCCAAAAGTTGGCGTCATGCGTCATTGCTCCCCTGTTGCAACGATTGCGCCTGGTCGCCCGAGTCGGCTCCCGGGTTCGGATCAACCGTTCCTGGGCCATCCTACTACCGCTCTAGGGCGCCTGATTCCCGGGGCTAGGCCAATTCGCGTAGACGACCCCTTTTTCGCGGGCGCTTGCATTCAATAGTGTTTGACTATAAGCTCTTAAATTCCTATGCCTACTGCATTAGAGAAAGCACAGCGCATGGCTGAAGTCGCACGCAACCGTTACGTCTTCGAGGGAATCGGGAAAGACTTGCATGGCAATTTACCGGAGATTGCCAGATCCATGAAGGCAGCCAAAGAGAACGCCGTCTTAGTTTTCAGCGTGGACTATAAGTTCGGCGTCTTGGGTGCCCCCGACCCGACCAGGGCTATCAGACTGTGCGACGCATTTGATCTTGACGGCGATTGCCTCGTCATCGAGCCGGACAGCGTGGATTTGGCTCGTTTGAAGGCGCAGTCGCCGCTTGCCGCTGACGATTACCTCCATTTGGTCTTGGCCAATCACACCGGAAAGTTGCTGGCAGGGCTCCTCGGCGCGGGCGACCATTTCGCAGTCGGCCCGGGAAGGCCCGTGAACCATATTGCGCATTACATTGCCCGCTGTGCACCGCAACGGAGGCTCCGCGGAATTCGCGTGACACCCCTAGCAGGGCGTTTCGGTGCGCATTCGTGGGCGATCTCAGGGCCGCGGCATGCGAGGCCGATGGATGCCGATGACGCCACGTATATCGTTGCACTCGCGCTGGAAGGTCAGCTAGGAACTGAGTTTAGCTCTATCGGGCATTCCCTTTTTGCAGAAACCCCCGATGAGGCTCAACGGATCATGCGTGACAATTGCCGATTTCAGCCGGGGGGCCTTTGGGCCGACAACGCCGTCCCCAAATGGGGGGTCATCGGGGTGGGCGCAGTCGGCGAGAATTCCGGCCATCGTCTGGCGGGTCTGTTCCAATCCCGGCCAGATCCGTCTGTTTATAATTATCTGCAACATGCCGCAGGGCAGATAGCTGAGCTGATCAGCAGGATTAAGGGGATCAAGAATGCGCCTGGGTGCGTGCTCTCGGATGTGGTGAACCGCTACTATCTGGCTTTGCCGCTTCCGGGGAAGCTGCGGGGCATGGATGGCGCAAGGTTTGCCGACCTCAAAACCGACTATGCCGACGTGCTTGCCGATATTGATGCGTTAAATGGTCGCGTGGTCGCCACGGAGTGGGCACACCTGCGCCAGATCCCCTCATTGATTGCGGTGGCTGGCGGGGATCTCAAGCACGCGTCTCTGTGGACCTTGCTGCTGGCAGGCTGGCCGGACCGTCCGAACAAGCAGCACATTATCAAGGGGCTGAATACGGATCTTGAGACAGCAAAGACTTTGTGGCGGGCGCAGGAGGATTGGAAAGCCTGCAGCCACGACGTGCAACAGTGGTGCCTCGACGTAGTGGCACGAATGTTCGGGTTACCCTTGCAGCCGACTACCCAACGGCTGTAACCTTAGACCGTGGCGGCAGTGCCCGGTTGTTGCCTTTGGCACTTTCCCGACTTTTGGTCGCCCTGGAAAGCACCCGGGAGTCGGGAAAGCCGCCCCGGGGTATTCCCCGACAGACGCGCGTTTGGGCTATATCCCCGCGGGGGCCCTGCGCCGTGGCCAGGACCTGCTTTACGTTCTCCTGCGTTGGCAGTCGCCTAAACGCCGCCAAAAGCCCTTTGTCCTCAAGGGTTTCCCACGTTATGGGCGCATCTTCACCAGCCAGCGTGGCCAACCGCCCCCAATCCCGCGGGCCAAACGTGCTAAGCACGCGATTGTCAATTAGCGCCGTCAGTCGCATGTATTCTTTCTCCTCTGCGAGTACTTTCGGACCTTTTTCACTTTTGGGCAAGAGCTTTTGTTTTGCAGCAACAACCGCCCAAGAACAACGCGATGCTGTTGGGGAACAATGGCTGGCTTTTAGGCTGGCAGTCTTGCCGCAACCGCGGCGGCGCTGTTGCGAGATAGGGGACCGCATCTGATGCAGCGGCCGGCCATGGCGGCTGACATGCCCAGAACCTCGAGCAGGTCGTCGGCCTCTAGGGCAGGCGGCAGCCGACAGCCGCAAAGGGGGCGCGCATTCTGCTGGAACTCTCCGGGAACCTCTGCGCTTCCGTACCGGTGCTTTTCCGCAGAATGGCCTAATGTTTTCGCCGCAAACCTCCGAATAACAAATCGAGAGGAAGGCGGCTGCCGAACGCTACTACTCTCAACGACAGGACAACCCGCGTGCCGCTCAGCTGTTCCATTCGCGCCCTGTGCGGAGGTTCGGAATCCCTTCCCAGGGCGCCGCCGGCGGAAAGGGGCGACCGGGCGCCCGGATGCGCCGTAGCGTCCTGGGCGCCGTGGCGTTTCTGGCGGCGTCGATGGTCATCGGATCGAAACCGATCCGGCCGGGAAGCGATGCCGTCACGGCGAATCCCGCCTCCCTTGTCTTCAGCACCTACTTTGGCGGCAGCTCCACCGACGCCGCATCCGCCGTCGCGGTGGATGCCGCGCGGCAATACCTACATCACGGGATGGACGGCGTCGACGGATCTTCCGGTCAAAAACGCTTTCCAGTCCCAATCCGGCGGCGGCGTGGACGCGTTCGTCGCCAAATTCGATCCAACCGGGGCTCTGGTGTATTGCACCTACCTGGGCGGCGCCGGGGACGACCGGGCTTTCGGCATTGCGGTGGACGCCGCCGGCGCTGTCTACCTCACGGGGTGGACTTCTTCCACGGACTTTCCCACGGCCGGCAATCCTTACCAGCGCAGCCTGGCCGGCGGGTCGACGCATTTGTCGCAAAACTCAGCGCGACCGGCGGCAGCCTGATCTTCAGCACGTTTCTAGGAGGCGGCTCCAGCGACCAGGGGAGAGCCATCGCGCTGGACGCTTCCGGGGATGCATTCATCGCGGGGCAGACAACGTCTTCGGATTTTCCCACGCGCTATCCGCTGCAAACCGGGCTCAAGGGGCCGCAGGACGCCTTTGTCGCGGAGGTGGACGGCTATGGCGCATTGCTGTTCAGCACCTATCTGGGCGGCAGCGGAACCGATACCGCCGCCGCCATCGCGGTGGGCGGCGACGGTTGCCTGTACCTGACCGGGGCCACCGATTCCCTGGATTTTCCGACGCTCAACGCCATCCAACCGGTCAACGCAGGCTACCAGGACGCCTTCGTGACCAAGCTCAGTCCCAACGGCGCCGCCATCGTGTTCAGTACCTACCTGGGAGGCAGCGGCGGTTCCGTCGATTCCCCCGAATCGGGCCTGGCCATCGATGTGGACGCCGCCGGCAACGCCTATGTCGCCGGCGTCACCAGCTCACCGGACTTTCCCACGCGCAATGCGTTTCAGCCAGCCCTGGCGGGATGGGAAGACGCTTTTGTCGCCAAGGTGGACGCCACGGGCGCGGCTCTCGATTACAGCACGTATCTGGGCGGAAGCAGTCTGGATTATGGCGTCGCGCTCCGCGTGGACAGCGCCGGGGCGGCTTGCGTCGCCGGGTACAGTACGTCTCCGGATTTTCCGCTTCGCCAACCCCGTGCAGTCCGGGGCGGCGGGATCGTATGACGCTTTCGTGTCCTGCCTGACCGCGTCCGGAGGGGCCCTGATCTTCAGCACCCTGCTGGGCGGAAGCAATGCCGATGCGGCCTACGGTTTGGCCATGGATGCAGGCTCCGTCTATGTCGCCGGGCTGACCGCCTCCAGCGACTTTCCACTGAAAAACGCCTTCCAAAGCCTGAATACCAGTCGGGAAGATCAGTGCGTTCGTGGCCCGGCTCACACGCTACCAGCCGGCTTTGCCGCCGGCGCCCGTCCCGACGTTCCCAGGCAATGGAGCCGTGAACGTTTCCCTCTCGCCGACCCTGACCTGGAACGCTTCGAGCTGGGCGCGCCTCTTATGCCGTGAACTTTGGCCCTTCGCCGTCGCCGCCGCTTCTGGCCAACACCGCCAACCTCGCCTATAGCCCGGGCACGCTCGCCGCGGGCACGACGTATTACTGGCAAGTCACGGGGTCCAACAGCGCCGGCTCGAGCAGCTCCGCCGTGTTCCATTCACCACGGCGTGCACTTACGGGATCAGCCCGGCGAGCGCCGCGCCGGGCCCGGGGCGGCCGCCGGTTCGGTTACGGTGACACGCCGGCCGGCTGCGCGTGGACGGCGTCGAGCAGCGACACATCATGGCTGACCATCACCTCGGGAAGCCCAGGGAGCGGCAACGGAACGGTGAACTACGCGCTGACGGCCAACCCGAACAGCACGCCGCGCAGCGCGACGCTGACCATTGCCGGGCAGAGCTTCACGGTGACGCAAGCGGGCGTAGCCTGCACCTATGCCCTCGGCTCGCTAAGCGCGGCGGCGGGCGCGGGCGTTGGAAGCGGTTCGGTAACGGTGACGGCGCCGAGCGGCTGCGCGTGGACGGCATCGAGCAGCGCCACATCGTGGCTGAACGTCACCTCGGGAAGCTCCGGGAGCGGCAGCGGAACGGTGAATTACTCGGTGACGGCAAATCCCGGCGCCACGCCCCGAACAGGCACGCTGACCATTGCCGGGCAGACCTTCACGGTGACGCAGACCGACGTGAATTCCCCCGCGCTGCGCTTCGTGCCCATGACGCCCTGCCGCGTGGTGGATACCCGCAACGCCGCCGGTCCCTTCGGCGGGCCGTCCATCGCCGGCGGCGCCAGCCGCGACTTCAACGTCCCCACCAGCGCCTGCGGCGTGCCCTCCACCGCGCAGGCCTATTCCCTCAACGTGGCGGTCGTCCCCGCCGGACCGCTCGGCTATCTCACCTTGTGGCCCACCGGACAGACGCAACCGCTCGCCTCTACCCTCAACTCGCTCGACGGCCGCATCAAATCGAACGCCGCCATCGTGCCGGCCGGAACCGGCGGAAGCATCAGCGTGTTCGCCAGCAATGCCACCGATGTGATCCTGGATATCAACGGCTACTTCGTCCCCGCCACCGTCACCACCGCCCTGGCTTTCTATCCCATCACGCCGTGCCGGATCGCCGATACGCGCAACGCCACGGCGCCGTTGGGAGGGCCGTCGCTGGGCGGCGGGAGCAGCCGTACGTTCCCCATTCTGTCCAGCGCGTGCGGTCTTCCGGCGACGGCGCAGGCCTATTCGCTGAACTTCGCCGCGGTTCCGCCCGGCCCGCTGGGGTATGTGACGGCCTGGCCGACCGGGCAGACCATGCCGCTGGCCGCCAGTTTGAACGCGCTCACGGGCACGGTCACGGCCAATGCGGCCATCGTGCCGGCGGGCACGGCGGGCTCCATCGACGTGTTCGCCAGCAATCCCACCAACCTGGTGATCGACGTGAACGGCTATTTCGCGCCCATGGCCACCGGTGGGTTGTCGCTGTACGGCGTGACGCCCTGCCGGGTGCTGGACACGCGGCTGCCGGCGGGATCTCCACCCATCACTTCGCTGGATGTGGCGGTGAGCGCGAGCCGCCTGCGGGATACCTTCGACGGCGCAGGCGGATGTATTGAGCGTGACGGTAGTTCCGCCCGGCCCACTGGGATACATGACGTTATGGCCGCAGGGGCAAACCATGCCGGTGGTATCGACGCTGAACGCGCTCGATGGGGCGGTGACCTCGAACCTGGCGATCGTGCCGACCGCCAGCGGGTCCATCAGCGTATTCCCGAGCAACCCGACGCACGTAGTTATGGATATCTCGGGGTACTTCGGGCAGTAGTTACAGCGCGAGGAGCAGCACCAGGCCGCTCAACGCGCCCAACACGACGCTCCACGGGTCTCTTACCGCGAACAACACCGGGTCTTCGCCCAGTTCGCCGCGGCCGGCAATCAACCAGAGCCGCGCAATCCATAGCAGAACGATCACGCAAACCAGCCACAGCACGTTGGGATGGCCGTATAGCGTGCGAACCTCGGCCGCGTTGACGTAAAGAGCGATCACCAACACGGCGGTCATCCCGCTGGCCGTGCCCAGGCTGCAAACGGACTGCATGTCCGCCACGGTGTACCCCCGTCTTGCGACCGCTTCTTCGCCGTGACGCGTCTTCAGCCCATGCAGCTCCGAATAGCGTTTCATCAAGGCCAGGCTGAGGAACAGGAACACGGAGAAGGCCACCGTCCAAGGAGACAACTCGATGGCGGAGGCTTCGCCGCCTATCAGCAAACGGAGGCAGTACAATCCAGCCAGTAGAACGACATCCACCGCCAGGAGTTTCTTCAACCAAACCGAATACAAAAGGGACGCGGCGAGATAGATGCCCAGGGCGCCGGCCGCCGCGGGGCGGGCCAGCCAGGCGATCGCCAAACCGGCGGCCATCAAACCCGGAGCGAGGAGCCACCCCGTTACCGGAGACAGGTCTCCGGAGGCGAACGGCCTGCCGCGCTTGGTGGCATGCAGACGGTCGGCTTCCAGGTCGAGCAGATCGTTGACCAGGTAGGCGCCCGATCCGGCGATGCAGGTAGCCAGGAACGCCATCCCCGCCCGCACCAGCGAATCCGCATGGGTCAACTGGTGATGCAGGATCAACGGGACGAAAACCAGCAGATTCTTCACCCACTGGTGCAGTCGAAGGGCGCGGAGGAACAACCGCCACGCCGGCGTTCCCGGCGCCAATGCGGAAACGTCGCCGCCCGCGTTTCGCAGCCTGACTTCGCTCAATGCGCTTTCCTTTCCAACAGCGCCGCCCCGCGGCGCCTGCCTGAGTTGGCCCGCGGGCCCGGCAAATTTCTGGCCCCCCTATATGCCAATGTGCCAAAATATCAGTCTATATGCACGCCGCGCAGGCTCCGGAAATCGATATTCAGACGATCATGGCGGAAATTCGCGGCCGCGTTCGAGTGGAGAGCCAGCGGGAGCAAGCCGCCCTGCGCAACGTGCGGAAGATCATTTCGCCCGACTTGACGGCGCGGGTCTCCCGGCTCCAGGTTCGGGTGGCGGCCATCCGCGCCAGTGCGGCGCATATCGGCGAGCTGCCGCCGGCCCCTCCCACGCTACGGGCTAAGGTGGGCGCCATTGCGGTGAGCGCCCTGCAACGCGCCATGTTCTGGTTGATTCCCAGTCTGCAAGCGGCGCAGGAGCAGATTGCGGCGGCGTTGGAGGAGCAAACCAGGGCCGTGGAAGATCTGGTCAAGGCCATCGAAAAGAACGAATGCGCGAATGGAGCGCCTGCTCGGCGAACGGGCCCAGGACGGCGATTCCCATTTCGGCGCGCCGGGCGTATGACGGGGCTCGGCATGGGGAGACCGCGGATTTGAGCCAGCCAACGCCCCGCATTTTTCTTCTGGTCCCTACATTTCAGCCGCATGACGCCGTGGGCAACGATGTGCTCGGGATCTATCGCATCCTGCGCGGCGCCGGCTATGATACCGCCATTTATGCCGAGCACGTCCACGCGGATTTCGCCGGAATTACTTCCAAGTCCCACCTGAACGCCGACGACCTGTGGCGGGATCCGCAAGCCATCCTGATCTATCACCACGCCATTGCTTGGGACTTGGGCGAACAGATTTTGCGCCGATCGAAAAACAAGATCGTCATCAAGTACCACAACATTACCCCGCCGGAGTTCTTCGAACCCTACGTGCCGCAGTATTACGAACATTGCGTGCAAGGGATGGCGGCTACCAGAAGGCTGGCGCAACTGCCTGTGAGCTTCGTCTGGGGAGCGTCCCGATACAATAACGAGGACTTTATCGCCTTGGGGATTCCGCGGGAACGATGCCGCGTGGCTCCTCCGATTCATCCAATTGAAGACCTGGCCGCCGCTCCGCTGGACGCGGTAATCACGGGAGCGTACCGCGATGGAGTTCCGAACATCCTGTTTGTGGGCGCATTCCGCCCCAACAAGGGCCACTCGAAGGCGCTCGACGTCTTTGCCGCCTACCGGCGCCTGACCGCGTGCCCGGCGAGACTGTTCTTTGTCGGGTCGTTCGATTATTTACTCGCCGGCTACGAGGAGAGCGTCAAACAACACGCGCGCGCGCTCGAGGTGCAGCGACGAGGTGTTCCTGGCGCATTCCGTGACGCTTTCCCAGTTGCGCTCCTATTACACCATGGCGTCGCTATTTCTGTGCGTGAGCGAGCACGAGGGTTTCTGCGTACCCCTGGTGGAAGCCATGCACTTCCGCGCGCCCATCGTGGCGTGGGCAACGCGGCCGTAGGCGAAACATGCGCCGGCTGCGGAACGCTCCTCGACAAATTCGACGAGGTAGCGCTGGCGGGCGCCATGGAAGAATGTCTGGACAATCCGGCGCTCTCGCGTTCCCTGGCCGATCGCGGACGGCGGCGGTACGAAACGGCGTTCAGTCCCGGCGCGATACGCGCCAGGCTGCTGGAACTGGTGGATGAAGCGCACCGGTCGAAGCCGGCGGACTGGGGCGCGGAGCCGCGCGCATGAGGAGCCCCGGCAAAAGGGTGAGCAGGCGAAGACGCCCGCCTCGCGATCCTCGCGACCGCGCGTCTTCCTTCTGATCACCTCGTTTGAACCCAACGACGCCATCGGAAACGACGTACTGCTCTCCTGCCGCGCGCTGCGGCGCGCGGGTTACGAAGTCCGCATTTTGGCCGGCAGTTGGAACCCCGCCTATGCTTCCCTGGCGTCGGAAGCGCGCGTGGAAGCGGAGGCCTGGCGACGACCCCGGGGCGATTCTGATTTATCATCATTCCATCGCCTGGCCGGCGGGCGAGAAAATTCTGGCCCGGTCGAAGAACAAAATCGTGGTCAAGTATCACAACATCACGCCGCCGGAATATTTCGCGCCCTATGCGCGGCATTACTATCTTTCCTGTCTGCACGGGTTGGAGGCGACGGAGCGGCTGGCGAAGTTGCGCATCGATTTTCTGTGGGGGGCCTCGCAATTCAATGCGGACGAGTTCATCCGGCTGGGGGTTCCGCGGGAGCGCTGCCGGGTGACGCCCCCCATGCACCGCGTCGAGGAGATCGCGGAAGCGCCGCTCGACGCGGTGATAACCGGCGCGCATCGCGACGGGAACCCCAATATCCTGTTTGTGGGCGCGTTCCGTCCCAACAAAGGTCACTTCAAGGCGATCGAGACGCTGGCCGCCTACCGCCGGCTGTCGTCCAAACCGGCGCGTCTGTTTCTGGTGGGGAGTCTGGATCCGGCGTTGAACGGGTACGTGGAAGATCTGAAACGGCACGCGGCGAGCCTGGAAGTGGAAGACGGCCTGTTCCTGGCGCCTTCGGCCACGCTTTCTCAATTGCGGGCGTATTACATGGCGGCGTCGGTCTTCTTATGCGTCAGCGGGCATGAGGGGTTCTGCGTACCGCTTGTGGAAGCCATGTATTTTCGAGTCCCGATCATGGCCTGGGCGACCACGGCGGTGGGTGAAACGTGCGGCGGCTGCGGAAGGATTTTCGAGGCCGACGACGCCGGCGCGCTGGCGGCTGGAATCGACGAGTGCATAGGCGATCCGGCGGTGGCGCGCCGCCTGGCGGAACAGGGGCGGCTGCGTTATGAAAAAGAGTTTTGCCCCAGGTCCTCGACGCGCGACTGGTGGCCCTCACGGAGGAGGTGGAAGGCACATGAACGGCGCCAAACCGCGCATTGCGTTTATCATCCAACGATACGGCGAGCAGATGACCGGCGGGGCGGAAAGCCATTGCCGGCAGATCGCCGAGAGGCTCGTCAAACGCTACGACGTGGAAGTCCTCACCACCTGCGCCACGGATCACCTGAGCTGGAAGAATACCCTGCCCGAAGGCCACCAGACCTTGAATGGCGTGACCATTCGCCGGTTCCGCTCGGTGGGAGAGCGAAAGCTGCTGGAGTTTCATAGGATCTACGACCGCATCTTCCTCACCCAGCTCCCGGCGGCGGAAGAATACGAAATGATCCGCTTGCAGGGCCCTGAAACTCCGGACCTGATCGAGTACGTTCGCGCGCACCGGCTCGATTACGACGCGTTTGTGGTGTACACGTACCTCTACTACACGGCCGTGCATACGCTTCCCATTCTGAAATCCAAGGCCCTGTTCATCCCCACGGCGCACGACGAGACGGCTCTCTACGTGCACATTCTGGACGAGTTGTTTCGGCAAACGCCGCACCTGGTTTTTCTTTCGGACGAAGAGCAATTTCTGCTGCAGCGCCGGTTCAGCCTTTCCAGCACGGCCGGGCTTGTTGGCGGTTTGGGCATCGACGAGCCGGCCCCGGGAGAGCTGGACCCGGCCTGGGATAAGCTCCGCCAGAGGTTGGAAAACAGGCTGGTGCTCAGCTTCGTCGGCCGCGTGGAGAATGGCAAGGGCTGCGACGAGCTGGTGGATTTCTTCCTCCGCTTCGTCAAGGAGGAGGCGCGCGCGGACCTCATGCTGTTGTTGCTGGGCCGCCGGACGCTTCCGCTGGCGCCCCATCCGCAGATATTGTCGCCGGGATACGTTTCCGAGTACGTCAAGTTCCAGGCGCTCGAAAAAACCGACATCGGCATGGCGCCGGCTCCTTTCGAGAGCCTTTGCATGGCCGCGCTCGAAACCTGGATGCATGCGCGGCCCATGCTGGTCAACGGGCGCTGCCCGGTTTTGGCGGGCCACTGCGTGCGATCGAATGGCGGGCTGTGGTACACGAACTATGGCGAGTTTCGCGAAGCCCTCAAGGCTCTTTTGGCCGATCCGGCGCTGCGGACGACTCTGGGCGCGCAGGGCCGCGCTTACGTCCAGTCCCGGTATCGATGGGAAGTGGTCGAGAAGGTCTACGTGGAAACCATAGAGCGCGTAATGGCGGAAACTCGGAACCTGTCGGCGCAGCCGTCTCCGTAGAGCGGGCTTCCCGCCTGCCATGCCGGCGTCCTCGCCGGCATTCTTCGCGATCCGTCCAGACCCAGTACGGTATAATCCCAACTAGCCGGTCTTGGGGAACGAGAGCCGGCGCAAAACGATTCCGCGCGTTGCGTCTCGCGCCGGCGAGGACGGGCGGCGGCCGCATTCTTCATTGGCTCCCGGATGATTCGGTTCTTTCGAGTTTTCGTATCTGTCGGCGCTTTTACTCTCCTGGTATGCGAAACCCTGTTGATCACGTCGGCTTTTGTGCTGGCCGCGTACATTACGCTGGGAGTGGCGCCGGACGTTTTCCTGCTTTACGATGGCGGCCTCCAGCGGATTCTCCTGGTGGTGGCCAGCATTCTACTGGGACTGCATTTCCAGGATTTGTATTCGAAGATTCGCGTGAAATCGCGCATCGCCCTGGCGCAACAACTTTGCCTGGTGATCGGCGCGGCCTTTCTGTTTCAGGGGCTGGTTTCTTACATCGACGAGAACCTCCGCCTGCCCATTCGCCTGATGCTGATGGGGAGCGCCATGGCGATGCCGGCGGTGTTCTGGTGGCGGGTGCTGTACAGTTCCTATGCGCTCCGGGTGGTGGGCCGGGAGCGGATGTTGCTGGTAGGCGACAGCCCGCTGCTCCAGGGCATCGCCAAACACATCGAGGAACACCCCGAGATGGGGCTGGCCGTGGCGGGGTACGTGGGCGGCGGCCAGGATGCCGGCGAGCCTCGCCGCGAGGGGGAGTCTCTGGGACCGCTGTCGGCTTTGCGCGAGGCGGTTCAGGAGACCCAGCCGGACCGAATCGTGGTGGGCATGTCGGAGCGGCGCAGCCGGATGCCCATCCACGAGCTCCTGGAACTTCGGCTGGCCGGGTATTACGTGGAAGAGGTGGCCACGGCCTACGAAAGAGTTTGCGGGCGCATGTGCATCAAGGAGCTTCGTCCGGCGCAACTGATCTATTCCGGGGAAATGGGCCCGCGCCCGCAGAGCGTCTTCTACCAGATTCTGATCAATTCGACGGTGGCGGTGGTGGGCATCGTGGTTTCGATTCCCGTTATGCTGCTGGCGGCCCTGGCCGTGCGCCTCTCATCGCCCGGCCCGGTTCTGTACCGCCAGAAGCGAGTGGGGCTGAACGGCGCGCCTTTTACCCTCTATAAGTTTCGTTCGATGCGTTGCGGACGCGGAGGCGGACACGGGCGCGGTTTGGGCTTCGAAGGACGACCCCCGCATCACCGCGAGTCGGCAGGATACTGCGCAAACTGCGCATCGACGAACTGCCGCAGTTGGTCAACGTGCTCAAGGGCGAGATGTCGATCGTGGGGCCGCGGCCGGAAAGGCCGGAGCTGGTGGCGAAGTTGACGGAAATTCCCTTTTATCGCCAGCGGCATTGCGTGCGGCCGGGGATCACGGGCTGGGCGCAGATCAACTACAAGTACGGGGACACCATCGAGGACACCGATCACCAAGCTCGAATACGATCTGTACTACATCAAGAACATGTCCCTGGGTCTGGATTCTTTCATCATTTTCCACACTTTGAAGACCATGCTGCTATCGCGCGGGTCGCAATAGCGCGCGGCGGCATTGCTACACTTTATTTGCGGCGGCAGTTCATTCCGGTGACTCGCTTTGCGAATAGCGCTTCTGCAGATTAACCCCACGGCGGGCGACCTGAGCGGAAACTCCTCGCTGATCGTGCGCGGGGTGCGCGCCGCCGCCTCCCAGGGCGCCGACCTGGTGGTAACGCCCGAGCTGGCGCTGATGGGGTACCTGCCGCGCGATCTGCTGATGAACCGCGGCTTTGTGCGCCGCGCGGGCGCGACGCTCGACGCCATGGCGGCGGAATTGAAGGGCGCCCCGCCGGCGCTCATCGGAGTAGCCACTCCCAACCCGGGCGACATGGGCCGCCCGTTGTTTAACAGCGCGGTGTTGTTGCAAGACGGCGCGGCGGGCCCGGTGTTTCACAAGACCCTGCTGCCCACCTACGACGTCTTCGACGAAGATCGCTATTTCGAGCCCGGAACGGGACCGCAAATCCTGGAGCTAGGCGGATGGCGCCTGGGCATCAGCATCTGCGAAGACGTCTGGAACGACCGGGATTTCTGGAGCCGCCGGCGCTATCACGTGGATCCGATCGAGGAGCTGGCCAAGGCCGGCGCGCAGGCGATCGTCAATCTCTCGGCGTCTCCCTTCACGGCCGGCAAGCAGCTTGTCCGCGAGAGCATGCTCGGGCACCTGGCGCGAAAATACGGCTTGCCGGTGGCCTACGTGAACCAGGTAGGCGGCGACGACGACCTCATCTTCGACGGCCGCAGCGGCGTCTTCGACGCGCAGGGGAATATTTTCGCCCGGGCCAAGGGCTTTGAGGAAGATCTGCTGATCGCCGACCTGGCCGGCGCCGCCGGCTCGGTCGCGGAGGACGATTTCGAACCCGAAGCCGAGATCTGGAGCGCCCTCGTGCTGGGCGTCCGCGACTATGCGCGCAAGACCGGCTTCCGGAAGGCGGTGCTGGGGCTTTCCGGCGGCATCGATTCGGCGCTGACGGCGGCCATTGCCGCCGACGCTCTGGGCCCCGGCAACGTGCAAGGGGTCATGATGCCTTCCTGCTTTTCGAGCCCGGGCAGCGTGGCCGATTCGGTGGAGCTGGCCCGCAACCTGGGCATTGCGACCCTGGTTTTACCGATCGCCGGCATCATGCGGACCTACGACACGGCCCTAACGGAGGTGTTCCGCGGCCTGCCGCCGGACGTCACCGAAGAGAACATTCAATCCAGAATCCGCGGCAACCTGCTCATGGCTCTCTCCAACAAGTTCGGCTCCCTGCTGCTCACCACCGGCAATAAATCGGAAATATCGGTGGGCTATTGCACCCTCTACGGCGACATGAACGGCGGGCTGGCGGTGATTGCGGATCTTCCGAAGATGATGGTGTACCGCGTGGCCCGGTGGCGCAACCGGCGAAAACCCGACATCCCCGAAGCGACGCTGACCAAAGCGCCCTCGGCGGAGCTGCGGCCGGGGCAAACGGACCAGGACAGTCTGCCGCCTTACGACTTGCTCGATGCGATCCTGGAGCTGCACATCGAGCGCTGCCAGTCGGCCGAAGAAATCATCGAGCAAGGCTACGACGAGGAGACGGTGCGGCGGGTGACGCGGCTGGTTCGCCTGGCGGAATTCAAGAGGAAGCAGGCGGCGCCCGTGCTCAAGGTAACCTCCAGGGCGTTTGGCACGGGCTGGCGGATGCCCATTGTGCGGCAGGAATAATTCTCCCACCCCGGTTTCCTCACTTATGGGCGCTACGGGGTGTTGCCTCCGTGAAACTCACCGAAATGCCTTGCTGACAGCAGGCTGACGAGGAGTGCGCCAGCCGCAAACGGCGCTATGCAGGAGATGGATCGCGGATCGAAGTGGCCGACGCGCAGTAGAAGCAGATAGGCAAAGACGAAGTTCGCGAAGCCCCAGAGAACATTCACTGTCGAGGACGAGAGACCCTTCCCCGGAGGTTTTGCGAACGGCGTCTGAAAGGGCTTTCCCATAACACCACTAACGAAATGCGGCACGACATTGGCCAGAAACAGGCCTCCGAAAAAGTAGGACACGAGATGTAGCCAGTTCATTGTCAAGCGCTCCTCTTTGCGAGTAAATAAGGTATGTCCTGCGCTACAATGGCATTGATGAATGGGTCAACCCACATCCGCGCGCCAAGATGAACACCCACCTTATCATAGATAAAGCAGGCCGCGTGGTAATCCCCAAGCCACTGCGGGAAGAACTGCATATAGAGCCCGGCGACGCCCTGGAAATGGAAAGCTCCGGGGAGCAGATCACCTTGCGCCCCGTACGTGGATCGGGACCGCTCATCAAGGAGCACGGCGTCTGGGTATTCCACATCGGGCAGCCCCTGCCGGCCTCCGCCACGGATGAGATGCTGCGGCAGATTCGAGAGGAACGCGACTTGGCTACTCTCGGGAAGGCCGAATGAAGGGTTTCTTCGATACGTCGGTCCTTGTGCCGGTATTCTACGGGGATCACATCCACCATCAGGCCAGTCTGGCGCTATTCATCCAATTCGACAGATCGACGGGCTGCTGTGGCGCGCACAGCCTGGCCGAAGTCTACTCCACGCTGACCCGCATGCCGGGCAAACATCGCATCAGCGGCGAGCAGGCCATGCTGTTCATCGGCAGCATACGCGAGCGCCTTTCCATCATCGCGCTTGACGGCGATGAATACTGCGATGCGCTACAGGCCTCCGCAACTCTTGGTATTGTGGGCGGCGGAATCTACGACGCCATGCTTGCGCACTGCGCCACGAAAGCCAAGGCCAAGACGATCTACACCTGGAACGCCCGCCACTATGCGCTGTGTGGCCCGGACGTTGTAGGGCGACTGCGGAAGCCGTAGGATCCCGGGGTAGTAGCAAAATCCATTCGACTCAATTGGAATTACGGGAGTGAAGTTCTTGAAGGCAAAACCCGTCAGCCCTGAACTGCGGCAATTGCTTTAGCCCAACTTTAGCCCCCGTCCATTTCAGACCAGATCTGGTCTGGTCTATGCTAGAATCCCGAGTATGGTGATGCGCAACATCTCCGAAGCCAAGGCCGAACTTTCCGCGCTCATCGAAGCGGTGCAAAAAGGAAACGAGGTCATCATCGCCAAAGCCGGCAAGCCGGTGGCCCGGTTAGTGGCGTTCCGCGGCCCCACCCGGCCCAGGACGCCCGGCTCGATGGCCGGGGAAATCTGGATCGCTCCGGACTTCGACACTCTGCCGGACGATATGGCGGAAGCCTTAGGTATGAAGGAGCCGCGGAGTTGAGGATCCTGCTCGACACCCACCTCCTGCTTTGGTGGCTGGAGGGCAGTCCGTCGCTGCCCGCCCAAGCCAGGGAGATGATCCGCGATCCGGAGAACACGGTCTTCGTCAGCGCCGTCTCGCTGTGGGAGATCTGGCTCAAGCAAAGCCTGGGCAAACTGCGCCTGCCCGTCGACTTCACCGAGAGACTGGCCGCCGAGTCCTTCGAGAGCCTGCCCCTGCTGGCCTCGCACACCCGGCAGGTGGGGTTGCTTCCGTGGCATCACCGCGATCCTTTCGACCGGATGCTGGTGGCCCAGGCCCTGGCGGAGAAACTGGTTCTGTTGACCGCCGACGAGACGCTTACGGCATACGGCGCCGTGGTTCGCCTGGCTCGTTGAAAGCAAGAGACCCGCGCGGACCGTCGATTGTGGTGCGGAATTCAGGGAATCCGTTTGGCGGTGGGACGCGGCCGAGGGCCGCCGGGCGAATTGCAGGAACGAACCCAATTCCGGCGCTGGGAGATTGATTCGGCGGGGGTTCCAATTCGGCCGGGGCGGGCGCGGCGGGTGGTAATTCCGGGGCGGACGCCTTGGGCTGGGCCGGAGCGGGATAGCCGGACTGGAGCTGGAGCAGTTGCTTGAGGGCGCGGTGATAGCTGCGCTCGGCGTTGTCCATGCGGCGATGGAGGCGGGTCAGGAATTCCTCGCGGTGGAAGTAGGCGCGGGCGGAATCGACGAGGTTTTCCTTGGGGCGCCAGGCCTGCATTCCGTACTCCCAGATCTGGGCCTCGGTTTTGCGGAGGCGGCGGAGCTGCCACTCGGCGGATATCATGGCATCGACGAGGAAGCGCTGCTCGGGGGCGGCGGGTTGAAAGCGCTCGTAATAGTCAAGGGCGAGGGTTTCGAGGACGTTGGGGTCCTCGCCCGGGATGACGTGGGAACGGGCGTCAATGCCGGTTTTCAGGGCATTGAAGCGGGAAACGGCCTTGCCCTGATCGGTGCGGGGGCCGGTGGAGTTCTGGGCGTTGCGGCGGTTAGCCTCAATTTGAAGGATAGTAGGCATACATTCCGCTTCGAGGGTAGCAGGCGAGGGGGTGGGCGGCGGGCGGTGCTGGATGGGAAGTGATTTAGAATCTTATAGATAAAAAATTAAAAGTGTTGTGATTGAAAAAGGTTTGCTCGGTTCCGCGGCGCCGGGAAGCCGGGGAGCGAGATACGGCCGATCACCGCGGAATGCCTCAAGAAGGAATGCCCACATTCATGCCGGCATGGCCGGCCGGAGGCCGGCTCTACGGTTTGAAACGCACTCGGAGCAGTTCCCTACGGCTATTGAACTCCTGGATTCGCGCCGAACCGCCGTCTTTCATTACCTTGGCGAGGAGCCACTCCGGCCGCAGCAGATTCCGGTACAGCAGGAATTCCTTGCCGGGAACGAAGAAGTTCTTGTATTCGACCACGTTCACCGGGGCCCACGGGCGAAGAATGAGAATGCCGGAATCTATGGTTTCAAAGCCCATGAATTCGATGGCCGAAGGGGCATCCGCAAGGAACACCAGACGCGATTTGAGGGGTTGGGGAGCGTACCACCACATTTGGAGAAACAACTGTCCGTCGGAAACGACCACCGGTTCGATTGCGAGCGCTTTCCCGAGCATAGACTCCTCGAGAAAAGGGTCCCGCGGCGCGGGAATATCCATGGTCACGAATCCCAGGGAGGCCAGCATTACCGCCGCCAGCAGAAATCCGAAGAGGGCTCGCCGGGCGAGCAAGTGCGCGGCAAGCATGGGGACGAGGAATGCGATTCCCGCCACGGCAAACACGATGTAACGCGGCGTGAACATGTGCGTCACGAGCATGGCGCCAGCCACGGCAATGACGGGTATGGCCAGGAACAGCGCGCCGGCGACCAGCTCGCGATCCTGGAGGGCGACAGGGCGTTGCGGTCCCGGATCGGGCTGGTCCCGCGTAATCACAATGGAAAACGCGAGCAAGGCCAACAGCAGCGCGGCGAACGGCAGGGCGTGCGGGAGCCCGGTTTCCCAGAATTCCAGCACTTGGCCGGGATAGGGGACGGCCCAGGTGTGGGTGGTCGATCTTCCTATCCCGACGATAGTGGCAGCCCGCCAGACCAGAGCCGCCGACCCGGCTGCGAGAGCGGCCCAGATCCCCCAATCGAACTTCCTGGTGCGATACCAGCGAAATGCCTCGCCGCCCGCCAGCGGAACCCAAAGCAGGATCGCGTAATAGTGGCAAAGAGTGGCCCCCACGAGGCTGGCCGCCAGCGCGGGGAGGGCGACCATCCTTCGGGGCCCATCGGCGGCGGCTTGCCATGCGACCAGGGCCAAGCCGCAAAAGGCGAATTCCGGTCCATACGCGCGAGCCCAAACCGAATAGGTATACGCATCGGTGGCGATGGGGAGCAGGAGCGCAGCCAGAGCATAATAGATCCCGGCCCTGAGACGGGTGAAGCGATATAGGCAGAGGCAGAAGATCCAAAATCCGACGATGGCGGGGATGCGGGCGCCGATTTCGTCCTTGCCCCACCATTTCATGGAGAAGTGGATCAGCAGGTGCGGCAGGGGCGGGTTGGCATCGGTGTGCTGGGCGGCCCTATACGCCGTAGCCGCATCGGGGGCTCCGGCCGCGATCATGGTGATCACTTCGTCGTACCAGAAGGGCGTGCCGCGAGCGTGCATCACCGCGCCGAAGGCATAGACGGCCGTCAGCAGGACCAGCAGCAGATACCGGCGCCGGTGGAGAACGCTTTCGATATGGCGGGCATCCCTCTCGAGGGACCCGGCTTGATTGGCTGCGGCGTGTAACACGAAGAGCTATCCGATCGAGCGAGACACGCCGGGGAGGCGGTCCAGCCGTCATGGTCAGGGTACGACGGGGAGCGGGTAGAGTCAATAATATCATTGGATTGCGGGGGATACTGCCATTGGCAGGGGAAGAATGCCGGCACGGCGGGCTGGAGGCCCACTCCACGAGGCACGCGCGCTACGGTTATGATGCTTAGGGGAGCCACTTTGCATTGAAGCGCATCCTGATAATTCTGGGGACCCGGCCGGAAGCGATCAAGCTATGTCCGCTGGTGCGGCGATTGCGCTTGCAGGCGGAGGATTTCGACACGTTGGTTTGCGTAACGGCGCAGCATCGCGAGATGCTGGACAACGCGCTCGAGACGTTTTCCGTGCGGCCGGATACCGATCTGGACCTGATGCAACCGGGGCAGACCCTGGCGGATTTGACGGCGCGGGTGCTGGCCGCAATCGACCCGGTACTCGAAGCCGCGCGGCCCGACCTGGCGATTGTGCAGGGCGACACCACCACCACGCTGGCCGCGGCGCTAGGCGCCTTTTACCGGGGGATTCCGGTGGCGCACGTGGAGGCCGGGCTGCGGACGGGCGATATGAGACAGCCGTTTCCGGAGGAAATGAACCGCGTGCTGACGTCGCGGCTCGCGGCCCTGCACTTTGCCCCGACGGCGCGGGCGGCGGAAGCACTGTGGCGTGAAGGCACGGACCGCGCCAGCGTGTTCGTGACCGGGAACACAGGCATCGACGCGGTTCTATTCGTGCGCGACGCCCTGGTTTCGGGGGCGCTGCGGGCGCCGGAATGGACGTGGCTGGACGCGGGCAAGCAACTGATTCTGGTGACCAGCCACCGCAGGGAGAACTTCGGCGCCGGGTTTGCCGGCGTTATGCGGGCCCTGGCGCGGCTGGCCTCGCGGGGCGACGTACAGATCGTATATCCGGTTCACCGCAACCCGAATGTGACCGGCCCGGCGCACGCGATTCTGGGCGGGACGCGCAACGTAGTGCTGCTGGACCCGCTCCCCTACGTCCCGTTCGTGGACCTGATGCGCCGATGCCGGCTGATGGTGACGGATTCGGGCGGGATCCAGGAGGAAGCGCCGTCGTTGGGCAAGCCGGTGCTGGTGCTGAGGGACAAGACGGAACGTCCGGAAGCGGTGGAAGCCGGCACGGTGAAACTGGTGGGGACGGCGGAAGACCGAATCGTGGCGGAAGCGGCGCGCTTGCTGGACGATGAGGAGGAATACGCGCGCATGACGCGGGTACACAATCCTTATGGGGATGGCAGGGCGTGCGAGCGGATAGCGGGGATACTGGCGGGGGGGTGCGGCTGATGGTGAGGCGCAAGCAGGAAGACCGGGCCAAGCTCCGTCGCACAGCCCTGGCGACAGGTTCGAGACGCGATCCTTGGTGGAAAAGACGACATGAGCGAGCAGGGAAGCGAAACTGTGTGGCATAGACTTACGCCCCGTTCCGGGGCTAAGCGGGCCGGCCTCTTTCCCACGGCTCACGCCGTGGGCTAAGATCTTTCGCCCCGTTCCGGGGCTAGGCAGGCGGGCCGGCCTCTTTCCTAAAGCATGCGCCACGACGAGGGCTTCATGCGCTTGCGGGCGTGGAAGGCCGCTACGGCTTCGTCCAGTCCGCGATCTTCAACCCTCTGACGCGCGCGAAGGCTTTATCATGGGTGACCAGGACCGAGCCCATGGCCAGGGCGTGCGCCGCGATCATGGTGTCGAGGTTGCCGAGCGCGGCGCCTGCCTGCTCGAGCGCGGCGCGGAGGCGGCCGTACTCTTGCGCCGCCGCCGAGTCCCAGGGGTGGATGGCCACGCGGATCAGGAACTCCGCCACCATCGTCTTCAAGCGCGCACTGAACGGGAGCCGCGCCACTCCATACCGCAATTCGCCCTCAGTCACGGCGGAGATGGCGACTTCATGCATCGGGACGGCGACCAGCCGCCGGCGGACGGCTGGATGACCCTTGATGATGTAGCTGGCGATGTTGGTGTCCAGCAGGTATTGGCTCATGGGAAGAGTTTCCGTTTCTGCGGCGGCCCATCTCCGCGGCTGGACATGAAATCTTCCGGAGCCTCCGTGGCCAACTCGAAAAAGCTTTCCCAGGATTCCGGCCGCCGCGACAGAATGACATCGCCGGTCGTGCGATCCTGCCGAATGAAAACCTCGCTTCCTTCGAAACGGAAGTCGGACGGCAAGCGGACAGCCTGGCTCCGGCCATTGCGAAACAGTTTTGCGGTGCGCGGCATGGTTTATCCTTCAGGTGGTATATACCATAGTATATTACATGTATTGTGGCGGGTGTCCGGCGTTTCGAAGAACGCCGGCTCAAAAGCCGGCGGCAGGCCGTAAGGCCTGACCCCACAAGGAAGCCAGGCGGCAGGATGAAATCCCGGCCCCACATTACAGAAACCGGCGATAGGGGGTTTGGAAGGGGATCAGATCGGGTGGGCACTGGGCGTGCCAGGCCCACTGGCCGCGTTGCGGGACGGCGCCGGCGAAGCGGAGGGCTTCGGCGGGAGGCGCGGCGAGCCGGCAGCGGTAGAGCAGCGAAATGAAGTGCCCGCGGTCGCGGCGCTGGGGCGCAATGGCCTGAACCACGGCTATGGGATCGGGCTCGAACTCGACGGCGGCTCCCAACTCCCTTTGGGCGGTGGCGCGGATACAGTCCTCGGCGGCCTGCTTATAACGAATGATGCCGCCGGGGACGTGCCAGCCGGCGCCGTAGAACTGGTCGTCGCGCCAGGTGAGCAAGGTCCCGCGCCGCTCGTCCTGGAGCAGAAGGTCCACATTCACCAAAGGCGTGAGCCGGCTGACGAGCAGGAAGAGTTCTTCGGGCAAGCCGGCGGCGGGTTCCGGCGCCCAGCCATCGAGCGCGGCCAAAATCCGCTTCGGAATGTCCTGCGTGTGATTCATGAACGCGGCCGGAACGAGAATTTTCGATGGCCGACGAAGCTGAACAGCACGCTCACGCCGGTGAGCATGGCGCCGGCGATATAGGGGGCCTGGCGCTGGTAGCGGGTGTAGTGGCGAACTAGGGCGACCAGAATGGGCAGCAGCGCCAGGCCCACGGCGATGGCGCTGCTGTACACCACCACGCAGCGGGCCCACTCGCGCAGGTAGTTGCCCTTGGTTTTGAACACGAACCACTTGTACCCCAGGAAAGCCACGGTGATGCTCAGGACGTTGGCCAGCAGGCTGGCCACCATGTAGCTATAGGGGATAAGCGGGGTGAGAAAAGCCGTCAGCAGGGCATATAACGAATAGCCGAAGAGGGTGTTCCAGGCGCCCACGACCAGATAGCGGAGGAACTGGCCGGGGGGGAAGTGGGCGGTGAGGGCGGAAAGCGCGGGCCGGGCCGGGCGGTTTTCCATGCGCTACTCCGCCGAGCCAGACGCAAGCTTCAAGGGCGGCCCCGGCTCATATTCGAAGTTCACGCGCTCCTTTTCCACCGCAAGCGGCCTGTTTTGGACCTGGGTGTGGATGGCGCCGACGTACTCGCCCAGGATCCCCAGGAAGACCAGTTGAATCGACCCCAGGAGGAAGATGCCGATCACCAGCGGCGCGATGCCGACCGAGAAATCTTCCAGAACGCCAGCTTGTAAATGAAATACCCAAAACCGGCCAGGAAGGAAAGCAGGGCGCCCGCGAAGCCGGCGAAGGCCATGAGCCGCAGCGGCACCTTGGAATGGTTGATGATTCCCAACATGCCGATGTCGTAGAGCGTATAGAAGTTGTTCTTGGTGATGCCGCGCTTGCGGGCGGGCTGGTCGTAATAGAGCTTCTTGTGCGGCAGCCCGATTTCGGCGATCATGCCGCGGAAGTAGGGATACGGGTCGTCGAACGATTTCACCAGGTCCACCACGCGCCGGTCATACAGTCCGAAGCCGGTGAAGTTCTCGAAGGTCTCGATGGAGGAGAGCCGGTTCACCAGGCGGTAATAGCGCTTGCGGATCCAGAACATCAGCGGATTCTCCTCGCTGGTGCGCTTGATGCCGAGCACCATGGAATAGCCGTTTTCCCACTCGCGGACCAGGTCGGCGATCATTTCGGGCGGGTCCTGAAAGTCCGCCACAATGCCGATTACCGCGTCGCCGCTGGTCTGATGAAGCGCGTGCATGGGCGAGCGGATATGGCCGAAGTTGCGGGCATTGACGATGATCTTGACGTTGGTATCGACGGCCGCGATCTTCTTGAGCACCGCGACGGTATTATCGGTGGAGGCGTTATCGATGAAGACATGCTCGTAGCGGTAGCGGCCCAGTCCGGCCATCACGGCGCGGACCCGGTTGTACAGTTCTTCGACATTGTCCTCTTCGTTAAAGCACGCGGTAAGAACGCTGATGGTTTTCATAGGCGCGGACCGGCGGCCGAATCGTTCTCCATCATCCGCCGCTCGATCCTCTGGCAAAGATAATGGTAAATGCAGACATGAACCTGCTGAATCAGCGGGGTATTACGCGATGGAACGGCCAGAAGGCAATCCGCCAAAGCGGCCATTTTGCCGCCGCCTTCGCCGGTGAGCGCGATGGTGACGCATTCCCATTTCCCGCGCGCGCTCGAAAGCCGCCAGGATGTTCTCCGAGTTGCCCGATGTGCTGATGCCCAAGAGGACGGCGCCCGGTTCGCCGTAGGCTTCCACCTGGCGGGCGAAGGCGGTGGCAGAAACCGCGATCGTTGCTCCAGGCGGTCAGAACGGCGGGATTGCCGGAAAGGCAGATGGCTTTCAGCGCCCGGCGCTCTTCAAGAAATCGCGCGACCAACTCCCCGGTAATATGCATGGCGTCGCAAGCGGAGCCGCCGTTGCCGCACACCAGCAGCGGCTTGCCGGCGGAGAGGGCGCGGACGATGGCGTCCACGGCGGCATCGACGGCAGGCTGGCCGACAACGGCGGCGGCCGTCAAAAGGGCGGCGGATTCGGCCAGGTAATCGCCTAGAGTGGCATACATCTCCCGCATTTTAGCTGCTGTCGGGTGCAGGCGCACGACTGGTTCACCCGCCCAGCGGCGGTACGGCCTTCCCGGCCGGGCGCGACAGCCGAAGAACGCCGGCTGAAAGCCGGCGGCAGGATGAAATCCTGGCCCCACGAGTTGAGCCGTATGCTCCAATGGAAAGGAAAAGACCCGACACGCAGGAGTTCTTCTATTATCCGGACCCTGCCCCACTTGTTCAAGATACTGGAGAACCTTCGTGAATAAGGCAACTATATCAATATCAATGCCCAAGTATGGAACTCCGTAGCGGCAGGAGACTTCTGATCACAGGCGGAACCGGAACTCTGGGCTATAACGTCTATCGTTTGCTGTCCGGCGATCCTCGCTACGAACTCTACTTGCCCGTGCGCAGTCTTCGCCCGGAGCTCTTCGGGTCCAACCGACAGGCTCATGTGTTCCCGCTCGATCTGGCCGATAGATCGCAGGTTCGCGAGGTTGTCGAACAGATTCAGCCGGACATGGTGGTACACCTCGCCGCGAGCGGCTTGCGTCCGCCCAAGCCAGCCTGGTTTGAGATGACCAATTTCAACGTGGAGGGGACGCTGCGGCTTTTCGAAGCGTGCTGCGCGCTGAAGCGCTGCCATTTCATCTACATCAGCTCGGGATTGGTCTATCGCGAGCAGGGGCGTCCGTTGTCCGAAACCGATGCCCTGGACACGCTCCATCCCTATGGCGCGAGCAAAGCCGCCGCCGACTGGCTGTTGCGCGCCCGCTGCGGAATTCGGGCGGAAGCTGACGCTGTTGCGCCCGTTCTCCTTCACCGGACTGCATGACGGCGGGGAGCGCCTGTTCCCTTCCCTTCTACGCGCCGCCGTTGAAGGGAGACCCTTCCTCATGTCCGCGGGGGGACAGGTGCGGGACTTTTGCTCCGTCGCGGATATTGCGCGTGGAGTAGCGCTGTCGATTGAGCAAGAACATGCCAGCCTGATAGAGGCGATCAACCTGGGGAGCGGCCTTGCGGTCACGATCCAGGGAACGGTGGAGCGGGTGTGCCGGGAACTGAACCTTCCGGTCGACCTGCAGTTCGGCGCGCCGGGACTACCACCCGCACGAACCGATGCACTTAGTAGCGGATATCGCCAAAGCCGGAGCCATGCTGGGCTGGGCGCCCCGCGAGAACCTGGCGCACGCCGTCTGGGAACTCGCGCAATCCCAGTTTCCAGCCCTGCCGGTCACGAAGCCGGCGGCGCAGTTTTCATAACGAGCCCCCCATGGAACCCATCGAACTTACCGTGGTCCTGCCGGCGTACCGCGAAGCGGAAGCCTTGAAGAAACTGCTGCCCGTGTTACGCGCGGCGGTCCGGCTGTCGACTCCGCACCACGAGGTTTTGGTTGTCGACGCGCAGGAGAGGGTGGACGACACCCTGGAGGTCTGCTCACACAACCAGGTGCGCCACGTATTCCGGCGAAACGGGAATTCCTATGGGGATGCAGTGCGCACGGGGATTGCGGAGGCGCGTGGCGAATATATCCTGTTAATGGACGCGGATGGATCGCACAATCCAGGTCAGATTGCCTCCTTGTGGGAGCACCGGCGCGAATTCGACGTAGTCGTCGGCTCACGCTATATAAAGGGCGGCGTGACGGAGAATCCGAGGATCCTGATTTTCATGAGCTGGGTGGTGAACGTCACGTTTCGAACGTTCTTCCGGTTAAACTGCAAGGACGTGACCAACAGCTTCCGGTTATACCGCGGCATGCGATTGCGCGCGGTGACGCTGGAGTCGGACAACTTCGACATCGTGGAAGAATTACTGATCAAAATCTGCTCGGGACATCGCGCGGGCCAGTTGAAGGAGGTCCCGGTAACATTCGAGCGCCGCAAGGCTGGGGAAAGCAAGCGTAACCTGGTGGCGTTTGCCATCAGCTACATCTGGACTCTGCTGCGCCTGTTGAAGATAAAATTCGCCGCGAGCGGGAGGATATGGGCGCGGTGAGCTACTTAATCACGGGCGGCTGCGGCTTCGTGGGCAGCAACCTTGCGGCCCATCTGATCCGTCAATCGAAAGAGGCGATTGTCTTCGACAATCTCTCCCGCGCGGGATCCTTCGCCAACCTGGAATGGCTCCACTCCCTGGGTAAGCTCGAATTCGTTCACGGAGATACGCGGGACCCGTTCGCGCTAATCCCGCTGCTCGAACGCCGCGGAGTCCACGCAGTTTTCCATCTGGCCGGGCAGGTGGCGATATATTCTGGCCGTTTCTGCCATGCACAGTGAAAATATGGCTCAAAATCCCCTAAAAGTCGCATTTGATGGCAAGCAGTAATCATAGATGTTCAATCGAGTGTAGTCCTGGTGATATTTTGGCCAGGTCTATCACCAATTCAGCACAGTACACACAACTGCAATGTGGGAGAAACCCACGTTCTGTACTGCAGAACGTATATCTAGTTGTAGAAACACATACTCGTGTTGACATCAACGCCAAACCTAGCATCTTGCTGGAATTTCCCCATAATACCAGGCATTTATCCGACAGTGTGACTCAGAAACTTGTATACATTCTGGGTATGTTAAAGGCCAAGCAGGCCCGATTACATAGGATGCAGGCATCAGCATTGTTATGCCCAGAATCAGCCAGACAGAGTCAAGTGTACGTCTGACGACAGACGTGCAGTCGGCGATGGCGTGCTGAATTCTGGGCATAACGACCACAGGTTATGTCAATTTTTTTTCCTTGCAGTGTAGAGTAGTTCTGTGTAGTATGCAAGAATTACATATTGTGTACTGCTTCTTGTCTGATGTTGGGGTTAATGTAGGCTGTCAGTGGGGTGATCAAGACTTGTCCTGGTGTTGTTGTTGCTGTAGGCTGTCAGTGGGGTGATGAAGACTTGTCCTAGTGTTGTTGTTCTGTTGTAGGCTGTCAGTGGGGTGATCAAGACTTGTCCTGTCCACAACGCAACTGTAATGATCCGTCGTCCTGGTCTCTGTGTTGCCGGACATGTGCCAGCTATATCAACAAAACTACAGCCTATGATGACGACACCGATAACAACAACAGCGATAACAACAATACCGATAACGATGATGCCGATAACAACAACACCGACAACAACGATGCCAATAACGAGTTCCCGCAGCAGAACAACTGCAACAACATTGCGAAGTGCTGTGGCTCTATCCACAACAGTACCCACTACAACGCAACAACAGTGACAACAACAACAACAACAACAACACCGACAACAATAATGACAACAACAGTGACAACAACAATTCCAAAATCAACAACATTGACAACTACGTCAACAACAATACAACCGACACCATCAACTGCTTCTTCTACTGTAACATCAACTGACAACAGCATGCCGTCAACCACTCCATCAACGAATAAAACAACTTCATCATCAACAACTCCAGTTAGTACCTCTACAAACAACAACTAAAACGACAACAATACCAGCGACAACAACAAAAACATTAACAACAATGCTAACAACACCCACCACAGCAACAACAATCAACGACGTCAACAACAACATCAACAATGCCAACACCAACAATTAGGTCGATTACATCATCAACAACAACAACATCAACAATGTCAACACCCACGACAACATCCACAAGTCGGTCGAGCACATCAACAACAACACAAAGACAACAGTGCCAACAACGACATCAACAACACAATGCCAACAACAACACTTCAAGGTGAATAAGTAGTCAACTCTGGTTGTGGTTAATAGTTCTGTTGTGGCAAATTGAACTCTTGTGACATGTAGGCCTATCCAAGCTGTAAACGGCTCTGTGTGACATGTAGGCCTATGCAATCTGTAAACTGATGCTGCTGTTGATGTCTGCAGATGCCGCCTGGTGGTGTCCATACATCCAGGCCAGCGACTGCTATGATTCCGCTGCAACCTGTAGCCTAACTTGCTCCAAGTTACGAGTCCCGACCGAAGGTATTCTTCCATAATGCATTTAATGCATTGAACACTGTCTTGTACGGTGATCATTACTGGTGGTGTTCCCCTGAGTGTGTGTGTCAGGCTGTGAGTACGGCAATCACTACTGTTGGTGTGTGTGTGTGTGTGTCAGGCTGTGGAGTACGGCGATCACTACTGGTGGTGTTCGCTCGGAATTATTGCTACAACGACTTCTTGCGACAATCGTGTTGTATCACATGCAGCACGGCAGCTGGGCCGTAAAGGCAGATAGACGTGGCAGCAGGGTCCCTGACACAGCTGAGTCACAGACACAGCTTGGTCCTAGAGACAACATTGGCAGGACACGACTGCTATTAGGAGTTTGTATTACATCTCAGTCATTTCTCGCCGCACTATTCATTGACAGCTGCAGCAGATCAAGCTGCATTGCATTGCCAAATACACATCAAGGGTTAAACTAATGATCAGTCTACTGACAGTGATATGACATGCTTTAGTATTGTGCTCAGTAATGTGTGTCTCTTTTCCTTGTTTTGCTACTAATCAGCATTGTGCTGGTGCATTGATACTTGGACCATTCTCATGTTGACACTACGGATAGCTTCGCTAACAGCCAATCTAGCGATCTTCTAGCGAGTGACTCGGCAAGTTAATGGTCTAAATTGTAGTTACGTCGGCCGATCTAGGATGATGTTTCACAGCGTGCAATCAGCCGTTCTATTTCTTCTTAAATTCCATCATTGCTATTTGCTATTGCTATCATCATTGATATTGTTGTGTCGTACTCCATCTCAAACTGTTGTGCCCAGAACATGTACTTCATGATTGTTGCAATTCCAAAATTGAGCATAGCAATCGGTATATGGTATCACGATTACCAATCGGATGGGCGGGCAAGCGAGGCAGGTGGGTCGACGAACCAACTTATCATTGAGCTAAAATCACAAAATTTGGCAGGTATAGTCTACCCACTCAAGTAAATTTGACGCAAAGGCGAAATTCAAATCGGAAGACCTTCAAAGTCAAGGTCTGTGAGACAACCCCACCAGAAATGGTATAGTGCATTTACACTCATATTGTAATTGGACAAAAATTTTACCAATGACAGCAGTTGATACAGGAACAAGTCAGCCAAACAGGGTCGAGAAATTCCCAGGGGCTCGCCCCCGGAGAATTTTTGAAATTTAAACGGATTGTATAATGTGTAAAGGCTAGCTGTGGCCCGACCAATGCGTGTTACATTGCTGTCCGTATGCAGCTACTAGTATACCTGGAGCTGGCACGCCAGGCCCACTGCAGCTGAGCAGTATTGCACATGAGCACAACAGTTGGTACATGGTATTACAATTAACATTGGCAGGTGGCCGCGCAATATAACGTTGATCAGCAAACCGAGTGGAGTTCCCATTTAGACAGAATCACAAAATTTGTACAAGTGATGACAATGGACATAGGGGAACATGCAAGGCAAATTATGGGGTCGACAAAATGTTTTGAAATTTGAAAATTAAGATAAAATGGTTACTGTGCACTCATGCAGCCATCCCAGCAACTGCTGGGCTTCTTGTTTAAGTTATGTTATGCAATTCACTGCCTTTCTGTTGATTTACTTGAAAATCACACGACGGGTTTTTAGATAGTAGAAACATATTTTACATGTCAGTTCACCCCCCCCACCACACTACCTTCTACACCGCAGACCCTGTTAAACATTATTTTCACCGTTCAAATTTCAGTTTTCATTTAAAAAATGTTATTTTATCAATAATTAAAAAAACAAATAATAATGAACTCATGGAAATTGTCCCATTGTCTCAGTACCTGTACCCACATTCAACTGTCAATGCTATTTCAGCCATTTTAGTGACATTATTGCATTATTTTTCAGCACTTAAGCCACATTGTCAATGTTAACATACCAAGATCAGCAGATCTTTCTTATTACAATCCGGTGCAATTTTGGACAAGTTTTATTGGCCCGTTCACTGTGATGTTCATTGTTTATTGTTTATTGTTTATTGTAGTTCAGAGACCAATGAAATCAAACAGTTACCGGTGTTGTCTAAACCGGATGAATTGCGTAATGAATATATTGTGACAACACGATCTGTCGTCTGTCTGTCATGCTATTGACGTGCTATTGTGAGTTGAACAGTGAATTAATGTCCTGCAGAGCAGAGACATTCTGTTATACGTGCACCTCATTCTTCAACATTATTACTCTTACTGTTATCACTATTATTATTATTATTATTGGTAGAAATGTTATTGTTGATAGCAATTTGTACAAATTTATATTCGTGCCCACAATGAGCTACCAGTAAATAGTGTCTTTCTACAACTGTTCATTGCAATAATGTCAAAACAATGTCATTTGTTCCATCTCTGTCTTGTATCTGTCTCCGAGCACATCAGAACAACACAGACCTCTCTCTCAAGAAATGCTTGCCTGTCCTGGCACCAACCATAACCAACATTGTCAATATATCACTTGCTTCAGGCAAATTCCCATCA
>CAWCWQ010000079.1:0-9068 GCA_963799145.1 uncultured Acidobacteriaceae bacterium
ACTGGCGGGCATGTTCTTTCCGCCGGAGTGGAGCGGACTGCTGGGCATGCTGCAGCCGCTCGCCGTGACTGCCGTAATGGCCATGGCCGCCACCATCCTGGGCATGTGTCTTTCTCTGCCTTGCGCGCTGGCCGCCTCGTCGAATCTGGCGCCGCCGCCGCTGCGCCTTACCATGCGCGCCTTCATCGCGCTGGAGCGCGGCTTGCCAGAGATCGTACAAATGCTGCTGCTCATCGCCATCTTCGGATTGGGAGTCATTCCGGGTCTCGTCGCGCTCTCCTTCAGCAGCATCGGAATGCTGGCCAAGCTGCTGGCCGATGGCATCGAGGAGATCGAGCCGCAGATGCTCGAAGCGGTTGCGGCGACCGGCGCCACGCGCTCGCAGGTGATCCGCTATGCGGTCATTCCCCAGATTCTTCCCGCCCTGTTCGCTAACGGTTTGTTTCGCTTTGAATTCAACGTGCGCGCGGGAGTGATCCTGGGCGCGGTGGGTGCGGGCGGGATCGGATACATCATGAGCACAGCAATGAGATCGATGGACTACCAAAAGGCATGCATGGCCACCCTGCTTACGCTCGCCCTGGTCTTCTCCACCGAGCGGGTCTCCGATTTCTTCAGAGCGCGCATCCTGGGTGGAGGGTTGCTGAAATGAGCCTTGAAGTCCCAGCCGGCGCTCTGCCTTCGCGCAAGTTTCGTCTCACCATCCTCTATCTTATGGGGACGGCCGCTTCAATGTCCCTGCTCTTCTGGTATCTGGGCGTGAATCCAAGCAGCTTCTGGGTCGACTTCCGTTTCATTGTGGACCTTGCGCAGCAGATGCTGCCGCCCCACATCTCCCTGCTGTGGTCCAACTTCTGGACCAAGGATTCAGTTTTCCTCTCCCTGCTCGAGACGCTCTCGATGGCCTTTCTTGCCACCGTTTGCGGTGGCGCCATTGCCTTGTTTCTGGCCTTCTTTGCCGCCACCAACACCACCCCGCACCCGCTGGTCAGGCTCGCCGTGCGCACCTTGCTGGTCACGACGCGATCCGTGCCGCATCTCATTATCATTCTGGTGCTGGTGGTCGCCGTCGGCATCGGACCCTTCGCCGGCGTGCTGACCTTGACTTTCGCGTCTGTTGGAATGTACGGCAAGTTCTTCGCCGACTCCATTGAACAAGCCGACAAAAGCATGATGGAATCCGTGCAGAGCGTGGGGAGCACGCGCATGCAGACCATCCGCTACGCCGTCGTGCCGCAGGTGATGCCGTCGTTTGTCGCTAATCTCTTCTACGCCTTCGACCACAATCTGCGCGCCGCCATCCCGCTCGGCGTCTTCGGCGGCGGCGGCATCGGCTTTCAACTCGAATTCGCCCACGGCCTGCTGCACTACAAGGACGTGATCGCCTACACGATTCTGATTGTCGTCCTGATCACCGGAATGGAACGTATTTCGGACTGGGTGCGCCGCAGTATCATCACCCAGCCGCAGTTGAACGCCAAGTAACGCATTGAAGACAAGGGAGCCTGAGTAGAGTCATGACCGAAACCATACTGACCAATGCACGCATCGTTTGCCCGGATCGGGAAGTGAATGGAACGGTGGTTGTGGAGGATGGGCTGATCGCCGAAATCCTGCCGCACGATCTGCCCGGCGGAATCGATCTGCGGGGCGCGATCCTGATCCCCGGTGTCATCGATATTCACACGGATTACCTGGAGCGCGAGATCAGTCCGCGGCCCGCGGCGAAGATTCCGCTCGAGCTGGCGCTGCACGTGATGGACTTGCGCGCGCTCAGTTGCGGCCTCACCACCGTTTGCACCGCCGCGCGTATCTCCGAGGAGCGCGAGGGCCATCCCGGCTCATGGCGCGGAGACGGTCTGGCTCTGGCCAAAAGATTCCAGGAGCTGATTCCGGAGCTTCGCGCGCATCATCTGATTCACATTCGCTGGAACACCAGCTTCGAGCCGGATATCTCCATTCTCGATCAGCTGCTGGAACTGAAGAGCATCGCCAATCTGGTCTTCAACGACGACATGCCCGGCCAGCGCCAGTTTCGCGACATCGATGCGTTGATACAGCAGCGCGTGGCCCGCCAGGGCATCTCTATCGAAGAGGCGCGCAAGCAGATGGAAGAACGCATCGAAAGAGCTAGCAAGGTGAACAACCGGATGCTGGTCAAGGAGCATGTGGGTGGAAGAATCCCTCTCGGCAGCCATGACGACACCATGATCGAGCACGTTCTTCAGGCCTTCGAGTCCGGGGTAACCCTGTGCGAGATGCCATGCACGATCGAAGCCGCGCGGAAGGCGAAGGAACTGGGCATGATGGTCTGCATGGGAGCGCCCAACTACTACCGCGGCGGCTCGCACTGCGGGAATCTCGCCTGTCACGATGCGATGGCGGAAAACCTGGTGGACATTATCTGCAGCGACTACCATTTTCCGTCGATGCTGGCTTGCGCGATCCGGATGGTGGAAGAAGGAATGACGCTTCCGGCGGCGATCAAGCTCTTCACGCTCAATCCCGCGCTGCATCTGGGGATGGGCGAGTTGACTGGCAGCATTGAAGTGGGCAAGCAGGCCGATCTTGCTGCTTTCCATCCGCACAACGGTTATGGGGATGTGACCCGTGTCTGGGTAGGCGGCGTGGAGCGCTATGCATCGCAGATGGATAGAACAAAGCCGGCGAATGCGCGAATGGAAGATTCTGCTCAGATGGAAGAAGAGGCCGTTTCATCCGGCCGCTAGTACCGTAACCGTAAGGTCTGGCGATTTTTTCTCAAATTATGGGTGCCCCAGGTCTCGATTTTGAGACCTGGGAGACCACTTATCCACGCGGTCACGGTACTAGAAATCTGCGCTGCCGCGGCGATAGGTTCCGCAACGGCGGGGCAGCTGCTCAGTTCCATGTGATGGTGTGCGCGGGCCGGATCGTTTGCGCGCCGGCCGGGAGAGGTGCTGCGAATGGGCCACATGGGGATGGGTGGCGGCGGCTTCGGCGGCGGCGGTATGGGCAATTGGGCCGAGCGCGGCGGCGGCGGCGGTGGAGCCGCGCGCCGGGCAGCGCTCGACGGGCTGCCGAAGAAGAAGCCCGACCTCAAGCGCGTTTGGCCGTTGATCTGGGTAATGCTGAAGCCGCGGTTGGGGATCATGGCCGCGGGGTTGGCCCTCACCGCAATCGGAGTTCTTGCCCGCCTCACGGTCCCGCAGATCACCAAGCGCCTTATCGACAACGTTCTCAATACACGGCCGCCGCATCTGGAGCGCCTGCCGGGGATCGTGGCCATCGTCTTCGGCGCCACGGTCATCCAGGCCATCACCTCTTACGCGCTCACCCAGCTGCTCTCGAAGGAGGGCCAGCGGCTTATCGGCGAACTGCGCATCCGGGTTCAGCGCCATGTGGGGCTGCTGCCTGTCTCCTACTACGATGCCAACAGCACCGGTACGCTTGTCGCCCGCATCATGAGCGACGTCGAGGGCGTTCGCAATCTTATCGGGACCGGGATCGTCGAGTTCGTCAGCAGCATTCTTACCGCGGGGCTGGTGCTGACCTATCTGTTGCACAAGAGCACGGCGGTGACACTCACTGTCTTTGTGATCGTCGTCTCCTTTGCCGTCTTTCTTCAGTATGCCTTCAAGCGCGTCCGCCCCATCTTTCGCGAGCGCGGAAGAATCAACGCCGAGGTAACCGGGCGGCTCACGGAGTCGTTGGGCGGAGTGCGCGTTGTCAAGGGCTACCACGCCGAAGAGCGCGAGGCAAAGGTCTTTGCCGGAGGCGTGGACCGCCTGCTCAAGAACGTGATCAAGTCGCTCACCGTGACCAGCATGCTGGGCTCGGCTTCCACCACGGTGACGGGCCTGGTAAGCGTGATCGTGATCTTCATGGGCGGCCACCTGGTGGGCAACGGATGGTCGATGGGCGACTATGTTCAGTACACGGCGTATCTGGCCTTCATGACGGCGCCGGTCTTTCAGATCGTAAATATCTACACGCAACTGACCGAAGCTCTGGCGGGACTGGACCGCACGACGGAGATCCTCTCCGAGATGGACGAAAACCAGCCGGCGCAGCGGACGATTCCCATGCCGCCAATCGAGGGTCACGTGCGCTTTGAGCACGTAACCTTTGGCTACGAGCCAGGGAAGCCTGTGCTTCACGACATCTGCTTCCACGCAGAACCCGGAACAGTGACCGCGCTGGTTGGCCCCTCGGGATCGGGCAAGTCGTCCATCATCAGTTTGGTCTGCGGCTTCCATGCGCCGGGAATAGGCCGCGTGCTGGTCGACGAGATCGACCTATCGAAGGTGCAACTGGGATCGTTCCGGCTGCAGCTCGGCGTGGTGTTGCAGGATTCGTTTCTCTTTGACGGCACGATCCGCGACAATGTGCTGTTCTCCCGCCCCGGCGCCAGTGAAGAGGCCTTCCTGTCTGCCTGCCGCACGGCGCGCGTGGACGAGTTCGCGGAGCGATTCACCGATAGCTACGACACCATCGTGGGCGAACGCGGCGTGAAGCTCTCCGGCGGCCAGCGGCAGCGGCTGTCCATCGCGCGCGCGCTGCTTGCGGAACCGCGAATCCTCATCCTGGACGAGGCCACCAGTTCGCTCGATTCCGAATCGGAGGCGATGATTCAGGTCGGGCTGAACAGGCTCATGCAGGGGCGCACTACATTCGTCATTGCCCACCGGCTCTCGACCATTCGCCGCGCCGACCAGATTCTGGTTATCGAGGACGGCCGAATCCTGGAGCGCGGCAATCATCGGGAGCTCTATGCTCTTGGGGGCCGGTACTACGAGCTGTATACCCGCCAGTACGGCTTGGAGAGCAACCTCTTCCTTGCGCCTGGCGAGGGAGATAGCGATCCTGGCGAGATAGAGGCAGCGGATTCGCCCATTGAGAACGACCTGGTGCCGGCGATGATAGGCGAAGGCCGGCTCGACGCCAGCTGAGAACGGCGCGGAGTGATTGATCGCTTCCGCCTGTGCGTCCTGGGTGTCTCGGATTTGCAGGTTGAGCGGCTCCGCGTCAAGCTCCAGAGAAGATGAGTCCGGGTGAAAGATGGGGAAGATGAAGGCGCCTGCGAATTCGGCCGCGAAGATACCTGCAAGCGTTGTCAGGCTGGGCTGGGTCAGCTTCTTCACCGATATGGCATCGGAGATGATCTACCCCCTCATTCCTCTATTTGTGGTGCAGACGCTGGGGGCCTCGCCCGCTCTGCTGGGGCTCATCGACGGCGTGGCCGAGGGCATTGGCAGCGGCTTGCGATGGCTGGGCGGCGCGTTGTCGGATCGCACCGGCAAGCGCAAGCCATTCGTCCTGGCAGGCTATTCTCTCTCCGCATTGAGCAAGCCGCTCATGGGGATGGCTGCGGCGATCGGCGGCTGGCCGGTATTCATGGCTGGGCGCTGTTCGGATCGGCTGGGAAAGTCGATTCGAACCAGCGCTCGCGATGCGCTGATTGCAGACTGCGCCGACCCTGCCGCGCGCGGGGCGGCCTTCGGTCTGCATCGCGCCATGGACACTGCCGGCGCGGTTGCCGGCCCGTTGGCCGGATGGCTGATTCTGTACTTCTGGCCGAGGATCAACCTCGGCTGGATCTTCGTTGTTGCGCTGCTCCCCGGTCTTGCCAGCGCCGGCCTTGTAGCCTTGGCCGTGCCCGAAAGAAGCATCCCTCCCGGCGAGGGCCATCCCACGCGTATCTGGCAGCGGTTTCCACCAGCCTTCTGGCCGGTATTGATCGTCATGGGCGTCTTCTCGCTGGCCAACAGCAGCGATTCGTTTCTGCTCCTGCGCTCGAGTGAGATGGGCCTGACCAGCCGCGCGGTGATCCTGGCCTTCGCGCTCTATAACGTGGTCTATGCACTCGCCTCGACACCCTTTGGCGCGCTCTCCGACCGCATCGGCCGCCGCTCGGTCATCGCCGCCGGGTGGTTCGTCTACGCGGCGGTCTATTTGGGATTCGGCCTGGCCGATGGCGGTTTGGCGCCATGGATTCTGCTTGCGGTTTACGGCCTTTACCAGGCCATGGCCGAAGGCGTCGGCAAGGCTCTGATCGCCGACATCGTACCAGCCCACCAGCGGGCAGGCGCCATCGGATTGATCGCAACCGTGGCCGGCTTCGGCCAACTCTTCGGGAGCGTTCTGGCAGGAGCTACCTGGAAGCTGACCGTGGCCGGCACTCCATTGCGGATGCCGTTCGCCATAGCCGCCGCGTTCGCGGTTTTCGCCTGCATTCTGCTTTTGGCTTTCTCCGGCGGGCGTGTGAAAGCGGCTGCAACCGCCGGCTGAGGATCCGACCGATTCGTAGTATCGAGATTTCACTGGATTCTTTGGAGCAGGGATGAAACGCATTTTTGAAGAAAGTTTTAGAAATGGAGCGAGCAGAGCGAGCGATTGCACTGGCTGGGCCGAATCGGGAGAGATTTCAAGCCTCATTGAGAGTGGCAACGGAGCAGGCAGCAAGACTTTGGGGATCGTGAGGAGCCGGGAATGGCGCGAATTGCGGTAGTAGGTGTGGGAGCAATCGGAGGAGTCTTGGTGGCATTGCTCGATTCGACGGGGCGGCATCATATTACTTTGTGTACGCGGCGCCCCATGCCGGAGTTGACGGTAAAGACACCGGATGGCGTGGTGAAACCGGTAACCCGCAACTGGACCGATCCTGCTCAGGCCGAGCCGGTAGACTGGGTAATGATTGTGAGCAAGGCCTACGACGCGGAAAGTACGGCGCAGTGGCTTCCGAGACTTATGGCGGAAGGCGCCCCGGTGGCGATCGCACAGAACGGCGTGGAGCATCGTGAGCGTTTTGGGCCGTGGGTGCCGCAGGAGCGGTTGGCGCCGGTCGTGGTGCAAATCTCTGTCGACCGCCAGGCCGATGGAACCATGTGGCAGCGCGGGCGCGCGCGTCTGACGGTGGAAGAAGGGCGGCTGGGACGGGAGTTTGCGGAGCTCTTCCGTGGAAGCCAGTCGGAGGTGGTTGTAACCGCGGACTTCAAGACGGCACTGTGGCGGAAGCTATGCGCGAACTCGACAGGGACGCTTTCAGTTCTGGCGGGTAAGCCGCCTTCGGCGTTCAAGGTTCGGGACGAGGCGCTGGCCCGCGTGGCGCTGGAGATGGCCCGTGAATGCGTTGCGGTGGGACGGGCGGAAGGTGCGCAACTGGACGATAGTGTTGCGCAGCGGATAGCGGACGGAATCATGAGGGGGGCGGGGGATCGAAACAATTCGATGCTGGCCGACCGGCTCGCCGGGCGCCCAATGGAGATCGATACGCGTAACGGCGTGATCGTGCGGCTGGGCGAGAAGCACGGGATCGATACCCCGCATAACCGCATGGCGGTGGCGCTGCTGAAGGCTGAGGGAGCGGGCAGGTCCGATGAAAGACGAGAATTATCTTTCCATCCAGGTTCGGTCGATCCGCCCTGAGGAGCTCTCCGGCCTTCTCAATCTCTACGAGACCTTCCGCCGGCCGGAAGAGCCGCCCCTGTCCAGCGAAGGAAAGGGCGAACAGGAGGTTTGGAGCGAGATCTGCACGAACCTCCGCTTGCGCTACTACGCGGCGGAGGTTGACGGCGCGCTGGTTGCCACCTGCACTTTGACGGTGATTCCCAATCTTCTTCACGTTCAGCATCCATACGCTCTCATCGAAAACGTGGTCACATATCCACCCTATCGCCGGTGCGGCTACGCAACCGCCGTGCTCCATTACGCGTTGAACGAGGCATGGCGGGAGGGATGCTACAAGGTCATGCTGCTCACCGGCAGCAAATTGGAATCGACCCTGCGCTTCTATCAGAAAGCCGGATTCAAGCGCGGCATCAAGACAGGGTTTATTGCATATTCTCCGGGGAGCGGCAGGTAATGGGCGCAGTGAAGCGTATGAGCGTCAGCGATTGAGCGGCGTTCTCGAAAGGCTTGCCTGTTGCTCTCTTTTTCCGCGGATGTAACGACCATTTCCTTCAGCTAGACAGCGGCCGCTCAGGCGACGGTCTCCGCCAGCAGTTCCTTCATCAGCCCGGCGCAGCGGGAGTCGAGTTCGCGGCCCTCGGCCAGCGCCGCCTTCTGGACGCCGGCCTGGGCATCCTTGGCCCGGGCGATATTCAGTTGTCCAGCGCACTCGCGATAGAGTTTAGCCAACTCCTGGCAAAGCGCTTCGGCCTTCGCGTTCTTCATGGCAGGTTCGATCTCGGCGAAGAAATCGGCGGCCATCTTGCGGCATTCCATCCAGACCGATCCGTTCCACCAGTGGCCGTGGCTGCTGCCCAGTCCCTTGTCGATGCCCGCCAGCCAGTTCTCCCACGCACCGTCGCCGGAACGGTAGCACTCGAGCGTGAACTCTTCCGGCGCGCTTCGCATGCGCAGCGCCGTAGTCAATGCCGATTGCAGCAGCGTACTTTCATCGGCACGCAACTCCTCTTTTTCGAGCAGCGTGAAACCAACCCATCCATCGCTATTAAGAGCTTCATTCTGCTCACCGAAGCTGAGAGCCGGCCTCACAATCTCCGGAGCGCACTGCCACGGCTGCAAGAGGATGAAGCCCTTGGGATCGTAGCCCGCGATGAGCTGGTGATCCCGGAAATCGAGCACGCAGACCTTTCCGGCATCCAGATGGGCCTTGACTCTTCTCTCTACATCGCTCAACTCTTCTGGCGTGGTTCCTCGATGACCGGGAGGGAATCTTCCGGTGCTGAGCATGATCGAGTCAACCCTTCTGATGCCGATGTTGCGCAGGGCCAGAAAGAAGCGGTCCTTATTCCAGCAATAGGGCGAACTCGGACAGATTCCAAAATCTGGAGTATCGCCGCGATGATTCGTGGCAATATTGATGAGAAAGGCATGAGTGCTGTAACCGAAGAGCTTGGCGATCGACCAATCGAGGTCGAAGTACTCCGATGCGCCCTTGATGGCGCTCATCAGCGTCGTATTCAGCGGGCTTTGCTTGAGGTTTGCCAGTTCCATGAGATTGAGCGGCTCCTTCATCCGCATCAGCAGGTTGCGGTAGTTGCGGTCCAGATCGCGGAGCTTGGCCGGCGTGATGCCGAACCACGATCCGAAAGCGGTGGTGAAGTTGTCCTGGGAGCTGTAAC
>CAWCWQ010000080.1:0-5148 GCA_963799145.1 uncultured Acidobacteriaceae bacterium
AGCTCCTTCGGTTGCGCCGTGCGCATACAAGACAGGGTATCGCGATTCGAGGCAGGCTGTCACGGCGGGTTTGCGTGGCACGCGCGCCGGGTTACCGGGTGGATACCTATTCGACGGAACACAAAGGCGATCTTGTTCCCCTTCGCGGGTACAACGCTCCCGCGAATATCTGCTATTCTGAATATCGGAGACTCTGAAATGCAGACAGTCCAGATCGGCAAGAGGGGCACAGTGGTGATTCCGGCCAAGATGCGCAAGCGCTACAAACTCGACGAGGGCGGCGTCATGCTCATCGAGGAGCGTGAGGACGGTCTGTTTCTGCGTCCTGCCGTTACCACGCCGGTTGAAGTGGAAATCTACACTCCCGAACGGCTGGCTGAGTTCTTCCTCAACAACGTGTTGACGAAAGAGGGTTATCTGGAGGCTCGCACGGATGTGGAGCAGATGGGGATTGATCCGGATTCGATCGATCACCTCCGGTGGCCTGAATGAGACCCGGCCGCGCCCCGTTGACGATCGTCTTTCTGGATGCCAATGTGCTAATCTCCGCCGCCTGGAAAGAGGGCAGTGAGATCGCGCAAATCTGGCGGATGGAAGGTCTTCGGCTGGTCACGTCGAACTACGTGATGGGAGAGGCGCAGCGAAACCTGCACCAGGTAAGCCAGATCGAACGGCTGCGAGGGCTTATGCGCTTCGTTCAAATCCTCTCCTTTGAAAAACTGCCGGAGATTCCCCAAGCGATCGCGCTGCCGGAGAAGGATTGTCCAGTCCTGGCTGGAGCGATCCAGGCACGGGCCGATCACCTGCTCTCTGGCGACAAGAGGCATTTTGGCCCACTCTACGGAAAGACAATTCTCGGTGTGCGGATCACCGCGACTACTGAATTGCTCGACGTACTGCGGCTCCGCCGTTCCTAGCTCCGCGGTCCGCGAACCTATTTTGAAAGACGGA
Organism: uncultured Acidobacteriaceae bacterium; assembly: GCA_963799145.1. Classification (GTDB taxonomy): domain Bacteria; phylum Acidobacteriota; class Terriglobia; order Terriglobales; family Acidobacteriaceae; genus Telmatobacter. The sequence continues at coordinate 952 of CAWCWQ010000080.1, forward strand.
AAGAAGCAAATCGTATCTTGTGCGTTTCACATCGCTCCGATTGCGTGGCGACCTTCGATTCCGGCGGAGGGCGCAGGTCTCCTGCTCTTCGATGGCAGGAATCGAAGGATGAGGAACCCTCAGTCTACGCATGAATCAAGGGCGGAGCTTCCGGCTTCGTGGGCTTGGCCAGCGCGACGACGAGCTTTGGCCCGCCCGACGACAACCTGCACGCTCCCAATGGGAAGTTTTATCCCCTTGAGAACGCCTTGCCTCTGTGCCGGGCCGTAGATGGGTGCTGTGGCCTGGGATTCCTAGCCTTTGGTGCGGCAAACCGGCGGCAGCGCGCACCCAAACGTCCGGACTGTGGTCCATCCGGCCTGATAGAAAACAGTCTCAGCGCCGCTCCCACGTGGGTGCATTTGCGAGCACCACAGCCATAGCAACTTCATATCATGCTGATTACAAACATCTTGCCGCAACAATAGGAATCCATCTCCCGAGGAATCCCTCTCCCGCATTGCGCCTCAAGTCCAACAATCCACTTGAGTTTCCCGCTCCGCGGGCGCATCATTCTAATCATGCAGGAAGTGCTCTCAAGAAGCGGAGATTCAAAGGCTCCGCTGCGCGACCGGGAATTCTACGAATTACGCCTCTACGATTCGGACTCCGCCGGCGAGCCGGTTTGCTGTGTGCGGCAGGCTCGCGCGCGCTGGGATGAGGCTAGCCTGGGGATGGCATGGGACGATGTGCATATCGAAGCATTTCCAACCTCGGAGGAGGCCAAGATGCGATACGCCGAGCGGAAGATCGCTCTGGCCCAAAGGGGATTCATCGACTCGGATATGGACCTGTTGTGACCGTTCGACGATTGGCCACTACCCCGTAGGTGGTGAGCCAATATCTTCCGAAGAGTATCTTGCCCACTTTGGGCTGTGAAACCGTGGAACTGCCCAAGAAGACTCGGAACAGGTTCCTGCCTTGGGGCGCGTTCCCCCAGGGCCAAAAGAGGCTGCGCAAAGACTCAGGATTCTTGGCGAAATTGGCTTATGGCGCCCTTCCGGGGCTAGAGCCAGCCTTGATTCTGTTGGCTTTATGCGGGGGTTGAAACCCCCGCCTCCCTCCGGATTGGGTTTTTCCGCAGCCTGTAAAGGCCACGCCGATTTGCCGGCCGTTTGCGGCACAAGACCCAGAGGGTACCACGTCGAGCCTTGACACAATGCGGACTGGTGCAGAGGCTCTCTACGGTGTAGTCATGTGAAACTTCGATCGTCGCGAATTCTTGCCATTGGCGCAGCGCTTTTCCGGGTTTGTATTTCGGCTCTCCGGGGCCGTGCGGTGTGGACATTTGTGATCCTCACTGTTCAGGCTCAACTTCTGTGGGATGCCAATGGAATTGGGAGACTGTGCAATCGGATTTCATTCCATACACAATTGCTCAATTGATTTCGTTTGATAGTATGTGCATGAACGATTTGCGCGCCCACGGAGCGGCGCACTGGAGAATCGAGGAGAACGCGCATGCCAGCCCATTCCATCTCGCGCCGCGAATTCCTGGGAACGGCCGCAGTTGCGGCAGTCGGGCTTCCCATTCTTGCTGGAGCCGGACGCGCCGCGTTGGCGGCTGCTCCGGCCGCGCGCTACGCTCCGCCGCAGTCCCCGCGCGCCAGGGTGAACTTCAATCTCAACTGGCGATTTGTCCGCGACGATGTGGCTGGGGCCGAAGCTCCCGCCTTCGACGATTCGCAATGGGCGACAGTGAGCACCCCGCACAGCTTCAACGACGTCGACTCTTTCAGGAAGATCATCTCGCACAGCGGCGGCGACCTGGGCACCTACAAGGGACTTGCGTGGTATCGCAAGCATTTCAAGCTTCCGGCCAGCTTCTCGGATCGCAAGATCTTCATCGAATTCGAGGGCATGCGCCAGGCCGGCGACATCTTCCTCAACGGGAAACAGGTCGGTCTGTACGAGAACGGAGTTACGGCTTACGGCATCGATATCTCCGATGCGGCGCGCTTCGGGCCGGAAGAGAATGTGCTGGCGGTAAAGGTGGACAACCGGACGGACTATCCTGAGCGCGCCACCGGAACCAGATTCGAATGGAACGCGAACGACTTCAATCCCGACCATGGCGGCATCAACCGGCATGTCTGGCTGCATGTCACCGGCAGGATTCACCAGACGCTGCCGCTGTACTACGGTTTGGAAACGACAGGCGTTTATGTGCACGGCGGCAACTTCGATCTGGCGAAGAAGGCCTGCGATGTGACCGTCGAGTCCGAAGTGCGCAACGATTCGGGCGACCGCGCGACGGTGGAGTTGTCGGTGGCGATTGTCGATTGCAGCGGGCAGGTCCGCGCGCGCTTCGAGGGCGATGCGGTGGACATGATGGACGGCGAGAAGACCGAATTGAGGGCGACCGGGGCGCTGAAGGACGCGCGCTTCTGGAACACCGAAGATCCCTATCTTTACAACGTCTACACCATCCTGAAGGTGGACGGGAAGGTCGTGGACGCCGACAAGGTCGTTACCGGATTCCGCAAGGCGGAGTTCAAGGGCGGCGCGGGCAGCGGCGGCGTCTACATCAACGGCAAGTTTGTCTACCTGAAGGGCTTTGCGCAGCGCGCCAGCAACGAATGGGAGGGCCTGGGCCAGGCGTATCCGGACTGGATGCACGACTATAATGCCAAGCTCATTCGCGAGTGCCACGGCAACTATATCCGCTGGATGCACATCGCGCCGCAGAAGGTGGACGCGGACGCAATGGCCCGTTATGGCGTTGTCCAGATCTGCCCGGCGGGTGACAAGGAGCGCGATGTTACAGGACGCCAGTGGGATCAGCGCCTGGAAGTCATGCGGGACACGATCGTCTACTACCGCAACAACCCCAGCATTCTTGTCTGGGAGGCGGGCAATACGGTTGTGACCGTGGAACAGATGGAGCAGATGGTTGCGTTGCGCAAGCAGTGGGATCCGGAGGGAGGGCGCATGATGGGCGATCGCGATAACGACGATGCCGCTGCTAACACTGCCCTAACTCCCATTGCCGAGGTTTACGAGGTGATGATAGGCCAGGATGCCAAGACGGATGCGCTGGCTGCGCCCGGCGACATCTTTCGCGGTTACAGCGCCGATCGGCGCGATCGCGCGCCGCTGATTGAGTCCGAGGACTTCCGCGAAGAAGGCGCCCGCCGCTTCTGGGACGACTATTCGCCGCCGTACTACAAACCTGCAAAAGGCCCGAACGACACGTGGAGAATCCGGTCGCGATACCTCTTCACATCGGAAAGCTTCGCGCTGGCCGGGATTGAACGGTATTGGGCGTACCTGCAAAACCGCATATCCAATCCCGACCGGGCTCATTCGAAGTGGTCCGGCTATGCTTCGATCTATTTCTCGGATTCCGATGCGGACGGCCGCCAGGATTCGAGCGAGGTTTGCCGGGTCAGCGGCAAGGTGGATGCCGTGCGCCTGCCCAAGGAGATATACTTCGCCCACCGCGTGATGCAGAACGATCGGCCGGACCTTCATATTCTGGGCCATTGGAGTTATCCGCTGGAGCAGCCCGCGAGTCCTGAGGAACCCGCCATACCAGGACGGGCAGGGGCTCCGGGCCGGCCCCCGATGCCGGACCTGCCGGCAATCCCGGCCCAGCCCGCTCGTAAGACCGTGAAGACCGTCTATGTAATCGCCAGCACCGAGCAAGTGGAGCTATATCTCAACGGCAAGTCGCTCGGTGTGAATGCGAAGCCGGAAAACGGGTTCGTCTTCGCATTTCCCGATGTAGAATTTGTGCCGGGAACCCTGAAGGCCGCGGGCAGGAATGCAGGCAAGACAGTGGCCGGACAGGAACTAACTACTGCCGGGCCGCCCGCGGCTATCAAACTGACATTGGTCATGGGTCCAGATGGCTTGCAGGCCGATGGACAGGACGCCGCTCTCATCGATTTCGAGGTGGTGGACGCAAAGGGCGCGCGTTGCCCGACGGACGATGCCCGAGTTGACTTTACTATCTCCGGACCGGGCATCTGGCGCGGCGGCTATAACAGCGGGAAGGTCAATTCCACCAACAATCTTTTCCTTAATACCGAATGCGGCGTAAATCGAGTTTCCGTGCGCTCGACCCTTTTACCTGGAACGATCGCGGTTACCGCCAGCCGTCCCGGATTGAAGCCGGCACAGATTCAGATCGAATCCAAGGCCGTGAATCTTGTG
>CAWCWQ010000081.1:0-4207 GCA_963799145.1 uncultured Acidobacteriaceae bacterium
TTACGCGTTGCAGTATCCGCGCACAGCGGAGGAGATGGCCGCGTTCCAGCCGGTGGTGCGGCGGCGCCTCGACGACCTGGCGGAGTACATCCCGCAGATCCGCGATGGCCTGGCGGGATCGGTGCTTTACGGGACGGGCCGCTCCGCCTACGATCCGGAACTGTCCATCTACGGAAAGACCGGGACGTGCAGCGAGAACGGTGCGCGCCTGGGTTGGTTCGTGTCCTATGCGGGCGAACTCCAACCCGAATACGTGGTCGTGGTCCTATTGCGCGGCGGGCGCATGATGTATGGCCCGCACGCGGCGGAAATCGCCGGGCGCTTCTATCGCGACTTGATGCAAAAGGAACACCCCACGCAAGCGAGCCGCGAGGATATCCTCAACGTCTTCTCCCGGTGATCGCTACCTCGTCAGCGCGGCACTTGTCGGAGACGCGCTTCCTCGGTCGTAATTGACCATCATGGATGCCAAACGCGAAGCCGCAACGGGAATCGTGCGCCGCCTGAGGTCGGAAGGGTTTCCGGCGTATCTGGTGGGCGGATGCGTGCGCGACATGCTGATGGGCCGCACGCCCAAGGATTACGACGTCACCACCGGCGCAACACCCGATCAGGTGCTGAGGCTTTTCCCCGACGCGCTCACCGTGGGCGCCCAGTTCGGAGTGGTCATCGTTCCGCACGAAGCCGGAAACATCGAGGTGGCGACCTTCCGCAGCGACGGAGTTTATGCGGATGGGCGGCACCCCCACGAAGTCCGCTACGCCCAGACCCCGCAGGAAGATGTGCAGCGGCGCGACTTCACCATCAACGGCTTGCTCTACGATCCGCTCAGTGACCAGGTGCTGGATTACGTGGGCGGGCAGGCGGACATCCGCGCCCACCGCCTGCGGACCATCGGCGATCCCGTTCGAGCGCTTCAGTGAAGACCGCCTGCGCATGCTGCGCGCCGTGCGCTTCACGGCCCGCTTCGGCTTTCAAGCTGGACCCCGCCGTGCTGGCGGCCATCCGCCAGTTGGCGCCGCAGATCCACACCGTAAGCGCGGAACGCGTGCGCGATGAGATCGTGAAGATTCTCACCGAGGGGCCGGCGCGGGCGGGGTTCGAGCTATTGGACGAGTCCGGCTTGCTCGCCGAGGTATTGCCGGAAATCAAGCGCCTGCAAGGCGTGGAGCAGCCACCGGAATTCCACCCCGAGGGCGACGTGTGGATTCACACGCTGATGATGCTCGAGGGATTGCGCCAGCCCACTCCCACGCTGGCTCTGGGCGTGCTTCTGCACGACGTCGGCAAGCCGCCGACGTTCACCATCCGCGAACGCATTCGCTTTGACAACCACGTGGAAGTGGGCGCCAGGATGGCGGAGGAAATCTGCGGCCGCCTGCGGATCTCCACGCGCGAAACCGAACGCATCGTGGAATTGGTGCGGCATCACCTGCGCTTCAAGGATTTTCCCCGCATGAAGCGCTCAACGCAGCTCCGCTTTCTCCGCATGGAAGGGTTTGAGGAACACCTGGAACTGCACCGGCTGGACTGCCTGTCGAGCCATCGCGATTTGACGAACTATGAAATGGCGCGGAGGATGCTGGAAGAAACGCCCAAGGAAGAGATCAAGCCTGCGCCCTTATTGCGCGGCGACGATTTGATTGCGCAAGGCTATGCTCCCGGGCCGATCTTCAAAACCATCCTCCAGGCCGTGGAGGACGCGCAGTTGGAAGGGCGCATACACAACCACGCCGAAGCCTTGCGGCTCGTCGAAGAGCAGTTTCCCGTCAATCGGCGGTAACTTCATGCTTAGCTCAGGGACCGCATGCAAAGAAATATCACGCCACCCACGGCAGCGAGGGCCACGATGAACATGCCGATTTTGTAGAGAAGCATCTTGCGGTCCGCGGGCTCCGCGGAACTTTGGTCAATCATTTGGAACATGGCGACCTCCTTCATTCGCGCCCACTTCCTCGGGCGTGGAGGCTGACCAATGGGGAATTAGGCAGGCCGCAGGATGGGCAGTCGGGAAGAGGCCGGAGCGTTGCGAATTGCGCGGTGCAGTTCGGAGCGCCGCCACCCCTTCGGGCCGATCATGCGGCGAAACCGCTACTTTTCCTGGGTACACTGTAGTCCTAATTTTGCAAAAGTCAAGTGCCGCATTAACCAGCAACTCCGCACCAGAGTGCGTTCGAGTTCGCCGCCCGGTGGGAGGGCGGAGGCGAGCAGAGGCGATGGGGACACGGCGATGCATCGATCGCATGCAAATCCCGATGTCGAGTGTGGGTGGTACACCTCCTTTTGGGGAAGGGGGGTTCGGGCTGGGTGGGTAGCGAGAGTCGGTCCTCGCCCGCAGGTCCGGCGCTCGGTGGGCCGGTAAGGCGCCCGCGGCGCTAAACCCTAACCGGAGGGCTGGTCGGGGAGCAAGGCTTGATCGAGGTAACGGACCCAGTCCTCGAGGAGAATCTGTTGAAACCACTGCCGGAAGCGGGTGGGGGCGCGGGCCGAACGCGCCGTCGCATAGCGCCAGTAAGCCTGGGTGAGAAAGCAGGCGAACGCGCGCATGGCCAGTAAGGCAACGAGGGCGGGCACGGCATGATGGTAGTTGTGGGTGAGGGAGTAATCGCGCGTCAACACGTTGAAGATGCCATTCTCGATGCGCCAGCGCGAGCGCCCCACTTTCCAGCCTTGCCCGGCGGGAAGGATCTCCACCGGCACCGAGGTCACCACCCGCAACTGCTGACGTTCGTGCTTCCAAGCGGGAGCCGTATAACGGCGTTCGCAGTGAATCACCCGCAACGGGCGCTTTAACTGCGGACGCCAGGCCTCGCTTTCCATCTCCCACACGGCGAGGTCGAGGCCGGGGACGGTCCGTGGGGGATCGGTCTTCTGCAACAACTCGATCTCCTCATCCATCTCCGTCTGGCCGGAACTGATCGCCAAGCCTTCCAGGCCCGCTCCGCAGACGGCTTGAAAAAAGGGCCGGCAACAATACAGCGCGTCCCCCAGGATCAGATCCAGACTCTTGCGCAAGCGGGGCAGAAGGCGTGCGAGAAGCCGTAGCGCCGCCGTCAACTCTCCCTCCCCCGGTGCCAACAGTTCCCATCCCAGCACAAACGGAATCGGCCCATTAACCCAAACCAAGGCCACCGCTTGGTGGTAGTACTCCCGGACGGTGCGCTTTTCCCCCCGCCGGTCCTGCACCGTCTTCTCTCGCACCTGACACTGCGGGCAGTGAATCTTTTCACTGCTGAACAGTTCATTGAGATCCAAGACGGCGCAGCGTTTCCCGTACAGGCCCTCGTCGCTCAGGACCCCCGCGCGGCGGGCGCGGAAGAAGTCCTGGAGCATCATCTCGTGCCATTCCTCGATCGCCAGGCCGTCCAGAACCTCCGCCGCCCGGTCGGCACTGCCTCCCGCCTCCGGTTTCAGGCCCAGCCGCGCCCGCCAGCGCCGGTCCTGCAGCAGTTCCCCGATCTGCTCCGTCGAGGGCCTCTGACGGATCAATCCCCACTGCCAAGTCGCCAGCACCGCCGCCAGCGGCAGGGTCGGGTCCCGCCGCCCGTCGCTCATCCGCCCCAGCCGCGCCTCCTTTTCGAACACCTTGTCGCTATAACGACGCATCTGCCGCAGGCTTCCGTGGGCCATTCGGGTACCCTCCTGATGCCGGAGTATTATTCTGACCATCTTATAAATGTCAGATATAGAAAACCCAAACCTTCTCCCCGCGCCGCTCTCTAGACGGCCCGACGGGCGGGAGATTTCCCCGCTGCCGCCAGCTCCCCTACCCGCAGGCGCAGCAGACGCCGGTTCACCGCCGAGACCTTCTCTAAGGCCGCCCACCAGCGCTTATAGTTGTCCAGGAATTGCCGGGCCACCGGCAACATCTCCTCCGACAAAAGGATCTGCTCCGTCTTGCCCGGTTTGAGCGTGACCACCAGATAATGCGCCGGACCATGCCCCCGACTCTTCACGCAATGACAGCTCGGCTTGCCGCACCGCCGGTAGCGCGTGACCAGACTTCCCCGCACCATTTGGGCTAAGGAAGGAAGGCCCGCGGCGAGAATTTCGCGCTGTGCTAACAACTGCTTCGCTTGCCCGCTCGCTTTTGACATGCTGACATCTTAATACTGGCCAGATTAACGGTCAATGCAATTTATCCTAACCGCCGCAGCGGTTCAAATGAAAGCAATGTCACCAGTTAGAAGAGCGGTGCGGAGTTGCT
>CAWCWQ010000082.1:0-14522 GCA_963799145.1 uncultured Acidobacteriaceae bacterium
GTCCGGCTGTGGTTGCGCTGCTTAGACAGCAGTGGCCGGGGGCAGAAATCCAGACTGGCCTCTTGCCGGACGACGAGGATGCGATTGCGGCAGAACTGGAGAGGTTGAGCAGCCAGGGCGCCGCGCTGGCGGTCACCGCCGGCGGTACCGGATTGGGTCCCCGCGACCGCACCCCCGAGGCCACGCGCCGGGTGATCGATCGCGAAGCGCCGGGGCTGGCCGAGGCGATGCGCGCTTATGGGGCGGCGCTCAATCCGTACGCATGGCTTTCGCGGGGAGTGGCCGGCCTGAAGGGAAGCACGCTTATTGTCAACCTGCCCGGCAGCCGGCATGGCGCCGAAGAAAGCCTGAGTTCCATCATTGGCCTGCTCAAGCATGGTTTGGAGGTTGCCGCCGGCGGCCAGACTCATTCCTGAGCCGGATTGCCGGCGGATTCCCCCTCCAGGTTCACGGCCATGTATCGGGAAACGTTTTCCGGAATCGAGTGTTTCCCTGTCTTGCGAGCAGGGGACACGGGGCGCCTGCCGTCGCGCAACTCTTTTGAAAGTTGGATTTCGAGCCCGGTCAGACCTCTTTTTCGCAACATCGAGGTTGAGAAACACCGGAAAAGCGTACAATCCTCTTACCCGTGAGCACACCCAGGAACAAGGTTTCTAAGAGGACGCGCCCCGCGGCCGTCAGCATCCGCGATGTGGCGCGCCGCGCGGGCGTCTCCATAGCCACCGTCTCGCGCGCGGTCAACCACATTCCCACAGTCGATCCCGAACTTGCGCGGCGGGTCTGGCGGGCGATCGACGAGGTGGGCTATCTGCCCAATACGCAGGCCCGCGCGCTGGTCTCCGGTCGCAGCCGCATGCTGGGCCTCATTGTCTCGGAGATCACCAACCCGTTCTTCCCTGAGTTGGTTCAGGAGTTCGAGGACCGGGCAGTGGCGCAGGGTTACGAGGTGCTGATAGGGTCTACCAACTACGATCCGGTTCGCACCGAGTCGCTCATCCGCCGCATGTTGCAGCGCAATGTAGACGGCGTAGCCGTGATGACCTTCGGAATCGAAGAGGATCTGGTGAAGAGACTGGTGGAGCGCGAGTTCCCCCTGGTCTTTGTGGATGCCGGGCCGGACCTGCCCAATATCCGCGTGCTAAAGGTGAATTACGGCGAGGGAATCCGCCAGGCAGTGCAGCACCTGGCCGCGCTCGGCCATCGCAGCATGGCATTCATCACTGGCCCGCTGCGCATGCGCTCAGCAGTGGCCAGGCGCGATGCGTTCCTCAAATCCATGGCCGAATTGGGCCTCACCGTGCCTGCCGAGCACGTTGTGGAAGGAAATCACACGATGGAGGGCGGGATCGGGGCAATGGAAGGCCTGCTCGCGCTGGAGCAACTGCCTACAGCGGTCGCGTGCTCCAACGATATGACCGCCATTGGCGTTCTTCATGCCCTATACAAGACGACCCACAAGGTGCCGCAGGATATTCTCGGTGGTGGGATTCGACGACATCCACCTGGCGCAGTTCATGCTACCCCCGCTGACCACGGTGCGGATGTCGTGCGAAGACCTGGCCGCGGCGGCGGTTGAGGCGCTGCGCGCCGGCATCGAGCGGGACCACCCCAAGGCCGCCAAGACGGAATGGCAAGTCCCCACGCGACTGGTAGTTCGCCAGTCCACGGCATTTCCGCGCGGAACCCTGCCAGCGCTCGTGGAGCGCGCAGCCGCAAAGCGCGCGGGGCAACTGCCAAGTAGAGCCGGCTCCGCCTAATTTGGATCCGTCCTCGATTTTTCGGTTATCCACTAAAGACTGAATATAGGGCTTTCCGCCTGATTTCGTATTCGTTTGGGGCGAATTGCCGACACAACTTCCGCGTCGGCAACGGTGGGAATCTGCCGTATTGGTAATGTTCATCGATAGAAACTTCGCAGGTGCGCGGACGCGGATGCCAGCGAGAATCCCTGGGGGCTGCCGCTGTAGCGATCGGGAGCCGTAGAGGCGCCGCGAAAGTCCGCCGACAGCTTTGCGCCATCAGCTAATGGATGCCCTTCCCATACGAGAACATGTTGATTATAGATCGCTTAAATCGGATCCGCCGGTTACGAGGAACGCGTGAAAAAGTTTTCTCCTGGCGCCGAGAATAACCTTACCGGCAAGAGCGGTTTTCGGACCATCGAGGGTCGTCCGCATGGCTAGTTTCATTGCATTTACTTCCGCCCATACGGGTTTTCTAGTGGCCAGCCAGCGACCCAGCAAACGTTTACTTTGTTCGTTGCATCTCCTTGGCAATACAGTACATACTCCGAACAAATGACGGTCTAGCCGCGATAGAATACCGAATCGGAAAAAGTTTCGGAATTGACTTGACACGGCTAGATCCGTGGGAATATTGTGGGGCGATTATGAGGCCAACAACTGAAACACCTCGCACCTGGAATCTCGCCTGGCTTGCATTGATCGCTTTCCTGCTCTTTGCCGGCAACATGGCACGCCTTAACGCACAAGGTTACGCAAAGATTGTCGGAACCGTGACGGACACAAGCGGAGCGGTCATACCGTCCGCGTCGGTTACCGCGACACAAACCCAGACTGGCACAGTAACCGCCGTAAAGTCGGGCGCGGATGGCGAATACGTGTTTCCCGCGCTTCTGCCCTCCAACTATTCGATAGCGGTCATCGCGAAGGGCTTCGAAGGCTACACGCAGACGGGTATCGTGCTGGAGGCCAACCAGTCTTTGACCGTCAATATCAAGTTGAAGATCGGATCGTCAGCGGAGACTATCACGGTGACCGCGGACGCGCCGCAGGTTGACACCACCTCGGGCACCTTGTCTCAGGTCATCGACGAGTCCCGCGTGGTCGATCTGCCGCTGAACGGCAGAAATGCGGCCTCGCTGATAACGCTGGTTGCCGGGGTGGTTGACGCCACCAACGAGGGCAACGGAACCAACCAGGGCAACGGAAAGACTTTTCCTGCCGCCGTGGTTACCACTGCCAACGGCACGCTTCCGCAGCAGTCGAATTACCTGCTGAACGGCGGCAACAACGTGGATGAAATGACCAACGTAAATGGGCCGTTTCCATTCCCCGACGCGCTACAGGAGTTCAGCGTTCAAACCAGCAACTACGATGCGCAATACGGCCAAAGCGCCGGCGCGGTCGTGAACATCGTAACCAAGTCGGGCACGGAGAAGTTCCACGGCGACGGCTTCGAGTTCCTGCGCAATGGCTACTTCAACGCAACGCCGCACTTCGCCACCACGCCGGACCTTCTGCATAGGCACCAGTTCGGCGGGGTCATCGGCGGGCCGGTCATCATTCCGCACATCTCCACTGGAAAGACCACCCAGTTCTTCTTCGGCTATCAGCACACGATTTATCACCAGGGTTCAACCGCCGCTTTGACGACGGCTCCAACCCTGGCGGAAGAGGGACTGGCAGGCGCAAACTATGCGGATTTCGGCAATTACTGCACCGGCGGCTGGAACGCATCGAATCTCTGCAATACGGCTAACCAGCGGATCGTCAATCCATTCACGAACGTGGCATATCCGCTGAACCGGATTCCCTCCACCGACTTCGATCCGGCTTCTGTAACCATCGCAAAGTCATTTCCCACCTACTCCGGAGCGGAAGCCCCCGGGAAGATTGGGGGCCCGGTCAATTACTACCAGCCCACGGTGCAGTTCTACAACGAGTACATTGCCCGCGTTGACCACAGCTTCGGCGAAAAGGACCACCTCTTCGGGCACTACTATCAGAACTACTACCAGCAAGCGGCTGTGTACGACCCCAAGATGCTCTCCAGCTACAGGTCGTATTTCAACACCCGCTACCAGAACGCGCTGCTTGCCGAGACGCACAGCTTCACCAGCAACGTGCTGAACAACCTGATTCTCAACTATCAGCGCGAGGTCGCCTTGCGCGGCGGACCGCCGGGAAGCCAGGACATCACCGCTTATGGCGTCAAGGGCATCTGGCAGCCAACGGTAGGCCCCTATATGGCGGCGAGCGTCAGCGGCTATTTCGGTGAAGGGTCGTCGGCGTTTGCGGGCTGGGAGCGCAACAACTACACCTTCAACGACGACCTGCATTGGGTAAGAGGCAAGCACAACTTCCAGTTCGGCGGCCACGTGGAGCTGAGCAAATTCGATGTGACCAATGTTTACCAATCGTATGGCCAGTTCACTTTCGGCACAACCACCGCCTATCCCCTTGGAATAGCGAATTTCATGTTGGGCTTCATGGCCGGCAACAACGGATTTCAACAGGGAAACTACGAGCAGGTGAACGACCGCAACCACTTCCCCGGCATCTATGCGCAGGATAGCTGGCAGCTCAGTCACAGACTGACTGTAGACTACGGCGTGCGCTGGGAGGATTTCGCGCCCTGGTCAAACAGGGACTCGGTGGAGCAGGAGTTCATCCCCGGGAACTACGTCTCCGGTGTGCATACGGCCCACTTCAGCACCCTGCCTGCCGGCATGATGCTGAGCAGCGACACCGGCATTCCTGGAAACGGCATCAACAACAAGTATGCGCAGTGGATGCCTCGCGGCGGCTTCGCCTATGACATTTTTGGCGACGGCAAGACGGTGGTGCGCGGCGGATCAGGCATTTTCTACCAGGATCGCATGCCGGGCTTCTTCAACCTCAGCCAGGCCAGCTTTGTGCCCAATACTGTTTTCATCGGGCTGACCAGCCCCGGGATGTACGCTGCGGTTCCCGGCACAAATCCCGGAGGACCATTTAGCGATCCATATTGCGCGACAACGGCCTTCTGCTCAGCCGGGAAGGTCAACAATCCGTTCCCGTTCACTTTGCCCTTCGCGTCGACACAGACCTTCCCGAACGGAATTACCATCGTGGAGTACGATCCTTCCGGGAACTTCCAGGTGCCAGTCACTTACGACTACAACCTGACCGTCGAGCATCAGCTCATTGGCAGTTGGGCGGCTCGGATCGCCTACGTCGGTTCCGGTTCGCGCCATCAGTTCGTCAACCTGGAACTCAACCCGGCGGTCAATACCGGCTCGTTCACGGGCACAAACGGAGCCTGGAAGTCCTCGGGGTTAAGCGCGAACCAGCGGCGGGTCTATAACACCGCTCCCACCGTCGGACCGTGCGCGGCCGCCACCGGATGCGCGGCAAACTACGCCGACATCATCGAGGCCGCCATGATTGGATCGGCAAAATTCAATTCGTTCCAGGCCACGCTCACCAAGAAGATGTCTCATGGCTTGTCCCTTCTGGCCAACTACACCTGGTCGAAGTCACTGGACGACATGCCGCAGGCAACCAGGGTCTCGAACACAGAGGACTTGAATGCCGGCGAATCGTATGTCTATCCGCTGTATCCATCGAATGCCAGCAATATGCCTGCGGGGGCGATGATTTCAGACATCAAGGCGCTCGACCGCGGCCTTTCCGACATCGACAAGCCCCATGCCATGTCGTTCTCCTACGTGTACCAACTGCCCAAGCTGAACAACGGGAATAGCATACTGAAGTACGCGGCCAACGGCTGGCGCACCAGCGGACTCGTCCAGCACCACTCCGGCGATTCCCTGACCGCATACGTGGGAGGAACCGATGTCTCACTGACGAGCTTGGGCCAGGAACGCGCGGTGAGGGACTTTACTCAGTCGGCGTACTACAAGGGGGGCGGTACGAGCGATTGCGTGGCGGGTAAGAAATGCGTTCCCTGGCTGAATGCTGGCGCTTTCGCGCTTCCGGTCAATGCCGGCCCTGGCACCGGCTTTGGCAATGTGGTCAAGGGTTCGCTCCGTGGCCCCGCCGTAACGAACTGGGATGGCGCGATCATGCGCACCTTCCCGGTATACCGCGAGACGAACCTCGATTTCAGAGCCGAGTTCTTCGACGTACTCAACCATACAGAACTCAGCAACCCAAGCACCTCTAACCCCATCGGCAGCAGCACTTCCTTTGGAACCATCACGGGAACGCAAGGCGGGCCGCGCATCATGCAGTTCTCGCTCAAGTACACCTTCTAAGTGAAAGCAACTCGAACCGCGAGGCGGCGGGAGATCCGGAATATGGATCTCCTTCCGCCTCGCTTTTCTTGGGCCGCTGCTATCCAGCCCGGAGCAGAATGGAACCGAATTCTGCCTGACATCGGTGAAGTGAGACAACTCTGAATCGCCGGCGGAAAGCACCGCCTTGTTCGCTTCACGATCCCCAATTTCTGTTTTTGTCGTATCCTATGAGCCAGGGGCATTTCCCGATGAAGACCTTCACACTCGAAGAAGCGCAATCACTGCTCCCAGTGCTCGAATCGCTGCTGAAGCGCGCCATCGAAGGCAAGCAATCGGCAGAGGTGGTCGAATCCGGCCTCTCCGAGGTGATCCGGCGCATCTATCTCTCTGGCGGCATGAAGGTGGACGTGAGCAAGGTGGCCAAGCAGCGCGCGGAGATGGAGACCCACCTGCAGCTCGTGCGCGAGTGCGTCACCGAGATGGATTCCATCGGCGTGCAGGTGAAGGATCTCGAAGCCGGGCTGCTGGATTTCCCCTGCCGCCTGGACGACGAGGTGGTGCTGCTCTGCTGGCGGATGGGCGAGCCGGCCATCGACTACTGGCACACCGCGGAGCAGGGCTTTCAAAACCGCCAGCCGGTCGACGAACGATTTCGCCGCCGCTCCGCGTCAGGCG
Organism: uncultured Acidobacteriaceae bacterium; assembly: GCA_963799145.1. GTDB lineage: Bacteria > Acidobacteriota > Terriglobia > Terriglobales > Acidobacteriaceae > Telmatobacter. The sequence goes on from CAWCWQ010000082.1 coordinate 6,659, forward strand.
GCCGCCCGAACTAGTTCACTGACCACATGAATTCGTTCGTTGGGACTCGTGCTCTCTCACCCAGCTGTTGCGGAACGCCCGGTCCACCCCCATTTACGGCCCCAGATACAATTCGACCCCTGGCGGCGAAAAGCTCAGAGTGTGCGCCTTGGGGTCGTAGTCCAGGCTGAGCGGCTTGCTCTTGCGCCCGTTGATCAGCACCGCCATCAAGAGCACATTGCCATACATACGCGCCGCCACGATTCTGTGACTCTGGATCGCCCCGTACTCGTTCTCCGGGCTGGTGGAGCTCCAGTCGTCCTGAAACCGCGAAAAGGTGTAGCTGGCGCCTTGCGCGTGCTGCTGCCAGTCCTTGTCGTGAACCCAGATGCCGTAGGCTTTGGGCAGGTTGTTCTGCTCCACGGCGGTGAGGAAGCTATTCGCAGCCAACCTTCCCATTAGGTGGCTATTCCAGTTCCAAGGCCAATCCACCGGCCTTCCCGCCATCAGCCACCAACCTATAAACAGCACCAGCAGGAACCAACCGGACCCGAGCAGGACCCTCCGGCGCCGCCGGTCGCGTGCCTCATCGAAGACAGGCGCGTCCATCAATGTCATTGCAAAACTCCCTCGAAGAACAGAGATCAGGGATCAGGGGTCAGAGATCAGGGACCAAGCCTGACCGAACCAGCATACTCTTTCGTTAGACACCGCAAGCAAGCGAGTGGTTCCCCAGCACAATCGCGCACTCAAATTCGCAAGCCCCGGAAGCTAATCCCTAACCCCTAATCCCTAGTCCCTCAGTCCCTAGTCCCTGCTGTACACCGTCCGGCTCTTCTCCGCCTGGCGTTCCAGCGCCAGTTCGATCAGCCTGGTGATCAAATCTCTATATCTCACTCCGGAGGCATCCCACAGCTTGGGATACATGCTGATCCGCGTAAACCCCGGCATGGTGTTCACCTCGTTCAGGTAGATGCGCCGCTTGCCCGCGGGCTCCATCAGGAAGTCCACCCGCGCCAGGCCTGAGAGGTCGCAGGCGCGGAAGGCCGCCACCGCCATCTCCCTTATCTGCTTGCTCTCGGCCTTGCTCAGCTTGGCCGGAATCACCGGTACCGACCCCTCCACCAGGTACTTCGCCTCATAGTCGTAGAACTCCTTGCCGGGAACGATCTCGCCCACCACGCTGGCCTGCGGATCGTCGTTCCCGAGCACGGCAACCTCGAACTCGCGAGCCTTGGCTTTCTTGCCGCCCACCCCCTGTTCCACAACCAGCTTGCGGTCGTAGCGGGCAGCCAGCGCGAGCGCCGGAGCCAGCTCCTCGCGGATATGAACCTTGGAGATACCCACCGACGAGCCCAAGTTCGCCGGCTTCACAAAGACCGGATACTTGAGCGCCGCCTCGATGCGGGCGACAGCCTTGCCCGGCTGCTTCTCCCATTCCCCGCGCAGCAGCGTCACGTGCTTGACGATGGGCAGCCGCGCCTGGGCGAAGAGCCGCTTCATCGCGTCCTTGTCCATCCCCGCCGCCGAGCCTAAAACGCCCGAGCCCACATAGGCTATGCCGGCCAGCTCGAAGAGCCCCTGGATGGTCCCATCCTCGCCGAAGGTCCCATGCAGCACGGGAAAAACCACGTCCAGCATCGAGGCGGATGGCCGAACGGCCTCCAGCGCCGAGTCTGACCCCGCCGCGCCGGCCTCCTGCGCAGCGGCTGCGGCAGGCTCCGGCGCCATCAGCGTGGGAATCCCCTCTTGCAGCAGCTTCGCCCCCGTCGTGGCCTCGGGATCGCCGGCCCGCAGCCTCCGCGCCACCGCGCTCTCGTCCCCTTCCAGCAGCCCGCGCGCGTCGGCAGCCGCCAGCCAGTGCCCTTCCTTGGTGATTCCGATGGGCGTTACATCGAACTTTTTGTGATCGATCGCCTTCAACACGGAGGCCGCCGAAAGCAGCGAGACCTCGTGCTCGCCGCTCCGACCGCCAAACAGAATTCCAACCCGCAGTTTTTTCGTCATTTCTCTTTGATTGTAGGCTCCCGACGAATGGAGATTGATGGACACAACCCCACGGGAGCCAAGGAAGGCACTTGCCTTCAGAACTGCGGCGGGGTACACTGTATTCGACTTTTGTTCGCCTATGGGAACTGAGGGCTTTTTCGAGGAATCATCCGAACAGTCGCGCGTCAAGGCGGCGATTGTGAGTGAGTATTTCTGGGCCTGGGCAACGGTAATCCTCCCGACAGTAAGAGCAACGCGAGGGACGCTCGCATATATTGACCTTTTTTCGGGGCCCGGAAGGTATAAGGACAACACGCGATCCACACCGCTGCTAGGTCTGTGACCAGATGATTTCGTACCTCGAGTTCAAGCTATCCCAGGTCCCAAAATCGGGACCTGGGGCACCCAGAGTTGGTACAACTTCATGCGGTCAGAGACCTAGTGCTGGAGAAAGCAGCTCAAGACCCGGATATGCGCCAATATCTGGTGACGCTGTTTAACGATGCCAAGATCGAGCATGCAAGTGTCCTCAAACAAGAGATAGAGTCGTTGCCGGGAATTGATAGACTCGCGCATAAGCCTCGAGTCGAATGCGAGGAGGTCGGAGAACGAATTGTTCGCATGTTTGAGGCGTGGAAAGCCGTCCCCACGCTCTTTTTCGTTGATCCATGGGGATACAAGGGACTCTCCCTCGGGTTAATCAATTCTGTACTGAAGAACTGGGGATGTGACTGCATATTCTTCTTCAACTACAACCGGATCAATGCCGGGTTAAGCAACGAAGCGGTCAAACAACACATGGATGTGCTGTTCGGCCAAGAGAGAGCGGATAAGCTTCGAATCAAACTCGAAGCCCTTTTCGACCAGCGAGCGTGAAACCACAATCGTCGAAGAGCTGATACAGGCGTTGAAAGATCTCGGTGCAAAGTTTGTTCTGCCTTTCTGCTTCAAGAATGAGAATGGAAAGAGGACAAGCCACCATATTGTTTTCGCAACGAAACATCCCCGCGGCTACGGCATCATGAAGGACATTATGGCCAAGCACAGCTCTGAGAGACATGAGGGCGTTCCTTCGTTTGGGTATTGCCCTGCATCAGCCATTCATCCACTTCTTTTCGAGTTGAACCGGCCCCTCAGCGATTTGGAAGGGATGCTCCTCCGGGATTTCGGGGGCAAGACAATTGCGATGAGGGATCTCTTCGACTCGCACAATGTGGGACGGCCTTATATCAGAAGGAACTACCGCGATATCCTCCTCACCATGGAAGCAAGAGGAATCATCCAAGCCGCTCCCTCCTTCTGCGAAAGACGAAAGGGAACGTTTGCTGATCACGTTCAGATCACTTTTCCCAAGCAATGAGGTCTCACTGGTAGGAGGTCCCAAATGGCTGAGCACTCCGCAATCGAATGGACGGACGCAACCTGGAATCCCGTGCGCGGTTGCACCAAGATAAGCCCCGGGTGCAAGCACTGCTACGCCGAAGTCTTCGCCGAACGGTTTCGCGGCGTGCCGGGCCATCCCTACGAGCAGGGCTTCGACCTCCGTCTTGTGCCGGAAAAACTGGCCGAGCCGCTGCGCTGGCAGACGCCAAAGATGATCTTCGTGAACTCCATGAGCGACCTTTTTCACGATGGGGTTCCGGACGAGTACATAGAGGCGGTCGCCAGGGTCATGGTCAAAGCCAAGTGGCACACCTATCAAATACTCACCAAGCGTTCGGCCCGCATGGCGAGCCTGCTGCGTGGGCGTTTGCGCTTTGCGGCTACGGTTCCCCACATCTGGTGGGGAGTCAGCGTTGAAAACAGGCAGCACGGCCTCCCGCGCCTCCGCGACTTGCGGGAATCACCTGCTTCGGTCAGATTCCTGTCTATAGAACCGTTGCTGGAAGGTTTGGGACACATAAACCTGGACGGAATTCACTGGGTCATTGTCGGCGGGGAAAGCGGGCACGGAGCGAGGCCATTGAAGAGGGAGTGGGTTGCATCAATTCGCGACCAATGCGACGAGGCTGCTATACCGTTCTTCTTCAAGCAATGGGGCGGAGTTCACAAGAAGCGCGCTGGGCGTGCGTTGGACGGGCGAACCTACGACGGCTTCCCCGCGCGCACGAGTCATCCCGTTTCACCGCTGGCAACCGCCTTGCAGTGGGCGAGAGAGATTCAGCGCGAATACGTCATCGCCCGGAACGAACTCTTGCCAATCCTGGCGTAGCCGCTTCCGCTATCTCCTGCACAATGCAAAACGTCTGCAAAGGACCACCCCGGTATTGCCGGACAGGCTGGAACGGCCATGTGGTGAGTATTCCGCCCTACCGTCCCAAATAGACCCGGTATTGCTGCTCGATAACGCCGGCAGCGCGGGCTAACGCCAGCTTGGAGAGGTTGTACTGGTAGAGGCTCTCGACCAGGTTGCTCTCCGCCGAGGCCAGGGTGGCCTGCGCGGTGACCAGGGGCAGATTGTCGTCCACGCCGGCGTTGACGCGGTCGGTCTCGTCCGAGAGGGCGCGGGTGGCCAGCTCGACGTTGGAGCGGGCAACGGCGACCAGCTTCGAGGTGGCGTCAACGTCGAGCAGAGCCGAGCGCACCTGCTGGTCGATGCGGCCACGCAGGTCGGCGAGTTGAGCTTCGACGCCGGCCGACTGCGCCTGGGCGGACTCCGCATCGCCGCGCAATTTGGCCTCGCGGAAGAGCGGAACGCTGAGGGTGCCCTGGGCGACGAAATTCCCGTGCGAGGCGACGCCGTTGACCTTGCTGACGTCGTAGTAGCCGCCGAAGCTCAGGCTGGGCAGCCGCTGACTGCGATAGGCCGCGTGGACGGCCTTGTAAGCGACCGCCTGATTCTGCAAATCCTGGTAGTCCTGGCGGTTCTTGTAGGCGACGGCCCGAACCTCTTCAGGGGTTTGGGCGGCCAGGTCGCTGTAGGGCGCGGGATCGGTGAGCGCGATCTTCTGGCCGGGGTCGATGCCGATCTCGCGCTTGAGCAGGATCAGATCTTTCTCCAGGGTGTTTTCAGCGGCGATGAGGGCCTGCTGCTGGGCCTGAAGCTGGACCCGCGCCCGCAGTTCGTCCAGATTGGCCACAACTCCGGCTTCGTGGGCGGCGTGTGCCTGGTTGAAGAGCAACTGTGCGGCGGCTTCGAGCGCCTTGGCGTTATCTACCTCGCTGGCGTCGGCAATACAGTGGAGATAGGCCGCGGCCGCCTGCTGGACGACCTCTCCGCGCGCCGACATCTTGGCAAAATGGGCCGCTCTCTCGCCCGCGCCGGCCGCCTTCCATCCTGAAATCACCGGACCGGAGAAGAGCATCTGGCCGAAGTGGATTTGACCCTCGGTCAGGTCGTCGCGGGTGATGAAGGAGAACCCCGCGGGAGTCTTGCCGCCGGGAAAGAGCGAGGCGAACTCCTTGATGACGCCGGGACCGAAGCCCAGCGCGGCCAGGTTCTGCTGGTGAAGGCCGAGCGCGCCGCCAACGGTGATGGTGGGGAAAAAATTCTGGAGGGCCTCGTTCTTTTCCCCCTGGAGGGCCTTTTCGCCGCTCTCCGCTTCTCTCAGGCCGAGATTGTTCTTGAGGCCGAGGCTGACGGCATCGTCGAGCGAGAGCTTGAGGGTCTCATCGCTTGCCGGATGGGCGGTGACGCTGCCGAAAAAGGGATTCGCGGCAGAGGTTGGATTGGGGGCCTGGGCGGTAGCGGCTGGTACGGCTGCGGCCACAGAGAGAATCAGCGCCAGCGCGGCAAGAAGAACCGGCGTGCCCGCCCGCCGGAAGACAAGATGTTGCGCTCGATTCACTGTCCTTATTCTCTCAGATGAGCCGGGCAGCGGGAGGGATTCCGCTCTGAGGCGAAGAACTCGAATTCAGCAGCCCATGTACCTGCAAACATCTTTCGGCAGGCGATGCAATAAAGGCAGCGAACAGATGTAACCGGTGCTATATTGCCCTGTAGCCGGGAACGCAAGATGAGTGCTCCGGCTGGGAGAAAGTTATGACGACACTTATTCGCAAAGCATTCGCGGCCTGCTTGTTGCTGGGCCTGGCGGCGCCCTTCGCGGCGGGACAGGATCAGGACGAAGAGGGCAGCAAAGACCATCCCCTGATTACGCGATATCCCGGCTCTTACATCACGCACTATCTCAGCAAGCAGTTCGATGAGGTCACTCTTCCGCTCGGCAAGACCCGCGAGCAGGGATTTGCCAAGAGCCAGCATCTGGAAGGAAAGGTCACCCGCATCGTTTATGTCGCTCCCCAGGGGCGCACCGTGCTGGAGGTCTTTCGCAACTATCAAGGCGCGCTCAAGAAGGCCGCGTTCGAGACGCTATTTGCCTGCGGCCCGCAGGACTGCGCCGGGCCGGGGAACTCATCCGGAAGGGTTTACGGCAACGGCGATTACGACGATTACTGGGGACCGGACCACGGCATTCGATACGTGGCAGCGAAACTCGCGCGGCCGGAGGGCGACGTATATGTGAGCCTGCTGGTCGACGACCAGGGCGGGGATTCCCGCGCCAATGTCGAGCTCTACGTCATCGAAGTGAAGCCCATGGAGTCGGATCTCATTACGGTGAACGCCGCAACGCTGGCCAACGACATCAACCGCACCGGCCACGCTTCGGTCTACGGGATCTACTTCGACACGGGCAAGGCGGACGTCAAGCCCGAGTCCGAAGCAACGATGGGCGAGATTGCCAAGCTCCTGCAAGGCGATCCCAGGCTGAAGCTCTACGTTGTGGGGCACACCGACAACCAGGGCGGGCTTGACATGAACATGGACCTTTCGCGTCGGCGCGCAGAGGCAGTGCTCTCCGCGCTCACAACGAAGTACGGGGTTCCCGCCGCCAGGCTGAAGGCCTACGGCAGCGGTCCCTACGCTCCTGTTGCGTCGAATGACAGCGAGGACGGCCGCGCCAAGAACCGCCGCGTCGAGCTGGTGAAGCAGTAGAGGAGCGGGTCAACGATCATCACGGCCGAACGAGCCTGTCGATGGATGATCGCAGGGAGCCTCATTCCCCGCACCGCGAGGAGAGAACTGGGATTCTTTGCTCTTGACCCCACCCGAAACCGAAAGCGTCGCGGTAGGGACGGACCTTACGGCCCGCCCCCCGCACAGATCCGGACAGGCGGATTTCCCGCATCCGGCTCTTGCCTTAGGTGGTGACGCGCACACGACGCGCAGGATAGGGATGGCAGATGCGGGCCGGAGGCAGCCAGCGGCGGATGAGCCGTTGGCGGGTGGCCCCGGTCCCGGTGAGATTTCCAAACCAAGCTGAGGGTGCCCCCGGTCCCTCGCTTTTGGGGACCGGGGAGACCACAGACCTCGACCATCGGTCTCCGTGCTCCAAACAAATGAGGGCACTCTGAGCTACACTTACTACACGGCGGGCCAAGTGGCGGGTGGCCCCGGTCCCATAACCAAAAACTGAGGGTGGCCCCGGTCCCTCGCCTTTGGGGACCGGGGAGACCACAGACCTCGACCATCCGTTTCCGTGTTCCAAACAATGAGGGCACGTTGAGCTACACTTACTATCCGGCGGGCCAAGTGGAAAGCATCAATTCCTCCAATACGCACGGCGTCTCGGTGGCCTACACCTACGACGGTCAGAACCGCCTCAGCACGGTTGTGGATAACCGCCTCAGCGGCCAGAACACCACCAGTTACACCTACGACAATGCCAGCAACGTGGCCACGGTCAAGTATCCCAACGGGCTGACGTCCACTTTCACCTACGACACGCTCAACCGGCTCACCGAGCTTTCCACGCCGCCGGTCGCCGATTACAAGTACACGCTGGGCCTCACCGGCATCCGCACCAACGCAACCGAGCAGAATGGCCGCACGCTCCAGTGGAACTACGACGGCATCTACCGGCTGACCAAAGAGACCATCACGGACGATCCAAGC
>CAWCWQ010000083.1:0-8023 GCA_963799145.1 uncultured Acidobacteriaceae bacterium
ACATTTGTGAGTCGTTCATTCGGGCGTCGCACCCCATCGTGGTGGATGCGCTGCTGGACGTGCTGTCGCTCAACTACACCGAGACCCTGATGGCGGCCTCCGGCTTCCAGGCGGAGAAGTGCCTGACCGACACCATCGAGAAGAACAAGGGCAAGTACATCGTGCTGGTGGAGGGCGCGGTGCCCACGCACGACGACGGCGTCTACTGCATGATCGGCGGCAAGACCGCGGAATCGATCCTGCAGACCGTGGCCAAGGATGCGGCGGCGGTGGTGGCCTGGGGCAGTTGCGCCTCGAACGGTTGCGTGCAGGCGGCCAAGCCGAATCCGACCGGCGCCACGCCGATTTACAAGCTGGTGGACAAGCCGGTGATCAACGTGCCCGGCTGCCCGCCGATCGCCGACGTGATGATGAGCGTGGTCACGCATCTGCTGGTGCTGGGGCAGGTTCCGGCGCTCGACAGCCAGGGCCGTCCCAAGGAGTTCTACGGGCGCCGCGTCCACGACACCTGCTATCGCCGGCCCAACTACGATGCCGGCCTCTTTGTCGAGTCGTGGGACGACGAGAACGCGCGCAAGGGCTATTGCCTCTACAAGATGGGCTGCCGCGGGCCGGTGACCTACAACGCCTGCTCGGTGGTCAAGTGGAACGAAGGCACCAGCTATCCCATCCAGTCGGGCCACGGCTGCATCGGCTGCAGCGAAGCCGGCTTCTGGGACAACGGCCCGTTCTATCAGCATCTGGCCTCGTTCCCCGGCTTCGGCATCGAGAGCACGGCGGACACGGTGGGCACGGTGGTTGGAGTGGCCACGCTGGCCGGAGTGGCGGCGCACGCGGTGGTGACCAACATTCGCAAGCGGAGCGTGATTGCGGAAGTCCACGCCGAAGATCAAAAGGAGTCAGTAATCCATGGCACGCGTCGTCGTCGATCCGGTAACTCGCATTGAAGGCCACCTGCGCATTGAGGCAGTGGTAGAAAACGGCGTCATCACCGACGCATTCAGCGCAGGCACCATGGTGCGCGGCCTGGAGAAGATCCTCATGGGCCGCGATCCCCGCGATGCCTGGGCCATCACCGAGCGCGTGTGCGGCGTGTGCACCACCGTTCATGCGCTGACCAGCGTGCGCGCCGTGGAAAGCGCGCTGGGCATTACGATTCCGCCCACTGCCGAGCTGATCCGCAACATCATGATGACCACGCAGTACGTGCAGGATCACGTGATCCACTTCTATCACCTGCACGCGCTGGACTGGGTGGACATCGTCAACGCGCTGAAGGCCGACCCGAAGAAGGCGGCGGAGCTGGCGCAGATCGTTCTCCAAGTGGGACAAGAACACGCCCGCCTATTTCTCCGAGGTGCAGGACAAGATCAAGGCCTTCGCCGCCAGCGGGCTGGGCATCTTCGCCAACGGCTATTGGGGCCATCCGGCCTACAAGCTGCCGCCGGAGGTGAACCTGATCGCGGTGGCGCACTACCTCGACGCTCTGCGAATGGCAAAAGGAGATCGTCAAGATCCACGCCGTCTTCGGCGGCAAGAATCCGCATCCGAATTACCTGGTGGGCGGCGTTCCCTGCTCCATCGACATGAATGAAGTGGCCGCCATCAACTGCGAGCGGCTCAACCTGGTCAAGCGGCTCATCGACCAGGCGGACGAGTTTCTCAACCAGGTCTACATTCCCGATCTGCTGGCCGTGGCCTCCTTCTACAAGGACTGGGCCAGCTGGGGCGGCGGGCTGACGAACTACCTCAGCTACGGCGAGTTCCCCACCCAGGGCTACGGCAAGCCGGAGGCCTTCAAGTATCCGCGCGGCGTGGTGCTGAATCGCGACCTGAGCAAGGTGCATCCGGTCAACGCCACCGACTCGCAGGAGATCAAGGAGTACATCGCCAGCTCCTGGTACAGCTACGAAGGCGGAGACGGCGTCGGCATCCATCCCTGGGCGGGCGAGACAAAACTGAACTACACCGGGCCCAAGCCGCCGTTTGAGACGCTGGAAGGACACCAGAAATACTCGTTCCTGAAGACGCCGCGCTGGAAGGAAAATGCGATGGAGGTGGGTCCGCTGGCGCGGCTGCTGGTGGCCTTCGCCTCCGGCCGCACGGACGTGCAGGAGCTGGTGAAGCAGACACTGGGCAAGCTCAAGGTGCCCGTCGCCGCGCTCTTCTCCACGCTGGGCCGCACCGCGGCTCGCGGCCTGGATGCGGCGCTGGCCATGATCTGGCTCAAGGAGTTCTACGGCCAGTTGATGGAGCGGGTAAAGATCAACGAGGTCTCCACCTTCAACGGCGAGAAGTGGGAACCGAAGAGCTGGCCGGCGGAGGCGGAGGGCGTTGGCCTCACCGAGGCTCCGCGCGGCGCGCTGGCGCACTGGATCAAGATCAAGAACGGCGCCATCGACAACTATCAACTGGTTGTGCCCACCACCTGGAACGGTTCGCCGCGCGACGCCAAGCAGCAGCGCTCGTCGTTTGAGCAGGCGCTGATCGGCACGCCGGTGGCCAAGCTCGACCAGCCGGTGGAGATCATCCGCACCATCCATTCCTTTGACCCGTGCCTGGCCTGCGCCGTGCATCTGTACGATCCGCAGGGACGGCACCTTCACCAGGTTTCCTTCGAGTGAGGGCTATGAGTACCCATGGCATTGGCGTAAGGGACGCGTTTCGGACGAACGGCGACCAGCCAGTCGAGTACCGGCGCGTCTATGTGTGGGAACTGCCGGTGCGCGTCTACCACTGGATCAACGCGGTGGCCCTGGTGGCCCTGTGCGTCACCGGCTACCTGATCGGCGCTCCCATCCGCGCGTTCTACGCGGCCGAGGCCTATCAGCAGTACTGGTTCGGCTGGGTGCGCTTCATTCACTTCGTGTGCGCGTTCGTCTACGTCTTCAACTTTCTGGCGCGGCTCTACTGGGGCTTTGTCGGCAACAAGTACTCCCAGCTGGAACGCCTTCTTCCCGCTGAAGAAGTCGCAGCAGCAGGAGATCGTGGACGTCATCAAGGCCGACGTGCTGGAGACCAAGCTGCACGGGCCGATCTCCACCGGACACAACGCGCTGGCCGGCCTGATCTACTTCGTCACCTTCCTGGCGTTTGTCTTCCAGACCATCACCGGCTTCGCGCTTTACTCCAGCATGAGCAACTCGTGGCTGCCGCGGATGTTTACCTGGGTCGTGCCGCTGATGGGCGGCGAGTTCGGCGTGCGCTTCTGGCACCACCTGTTCCTGTGGTTCTTTGTCACCTTTGTCATCGTTCACGTCTATCTTGCCTTCTATCACGACTACATCGAGGGCCGCGGCACGGTATCCTCGATCATCGGCGGATGGAAGTTCGACGCGGGAGAAGAGTGACAAATAGCCAGGAATCGAAAACCGGGTAAAGACGCTGGTGCTTGGGCTGGGCAACGTCCTGATGGGCGATGAAGGCATCGGCGTTCACGTTGTGCGGGCCCTGGAAAAGCACACTCTGCCGGCCGGCGTGGAGTGCCTGGACGGCGGCACCGGCGGGTTCATCCTGCTGGAGCCGCTGCAGAGCGCCGACCGCATCATCCTGATCGACGCAGCGGCCGACGGCAACCCGATCGGCACCGTCACGCGCACCACGCCGCGCTTCTCGCGCGATTATCCGCCCACGCTTACCGCACACGACATCGGCGTCAAGGATCTGCTGGATGTCTTCTACATCCAGGGCGGAGGCACGCGAGGTTGTGCTCTACGCCATCACCATCGACCCGCGGCAACCGATCCGGATGAGCCTCTCGGCCGAAGGGACGAGGGCCGCCGAGGAAGCGGTGCGGAGGATTCTGGCGGAGTTCACCGAGCCTGCCTGTTGACAGCGGCGCGGCGTGAGCCCTGGGGTGGCGCACAGTGGCCGCGTTGCTGCCTTGCTACACTCCCAATTCGATCCGGATGGCTTCGGCAATCGCATCCGCGTGCCGCCGCATCGCCTCTTCGCTTTCGGCTTCGATCATCACGCGCGCCAGGGGTTCGGTGCCGCTGTAGCGGATGACTACGCGGCCTGAGTCCTTCAACTCCTCTTCGGCGGCGCGGATGGCGGCGGCTACGGCGGGGATGGATTCGAGCGGCTTGCGCTCGCGCACCTTGACGTTGACGATGACCTGCGGGAAGACCTTCAGGTCGGCGGTCAGCTCGTCGATGGATTTGCCGGTGCGGGCGATGAGGTCGAGGACGACGAGCGCGGTGAGCAGGCCGTCGCCGGTGGTGGCCAGGTGGGGCAGCAGGATGTGGCCGGACTGCTCGCCGCCCAGCGCTGCGTTGTGCTGCTGCATCTGTTCAAGGACATAGCGGTCGCCGACTGGCGCGCGCAGCATGCGAATGCCGCTGCGCTTGAGCGCCGCTTCAAGGCCCATGTTGGACATGGTGGTGGCGACGACCAGATCGCCGGTGAGCAGGCCGCGGGCTTTCAGGTCGCGCGCGGCCATCAGCAGAATGGCGTCGCCGTTGATGACGTTGTTCTGGGAGCCGGCCAACATGCAGCGGTCGGCGTCGCCGTCGAAGGTGAGGCCGATATCCGCTCCGCGAGCTTTGACTTCGGCGGCAACAAAGCTGGGGTGAAGAGCGCCGCAGTTCAAGTTGATGTTGCGGCCGTCGGGGGCGATGTTGAGCAGGGCGACGTCAGCGCCGAGACGGCGGAATAGCTCCGGCGCGACGGCCGCGGCTGCGCCGTTGGCGCAGTCGGCCACGATGCGCAGGCCGGCGAGCGAGAGTCCCGGCACGCAGTCGATGAGGAACTGGATGTAATCGGCCTGTAGGGCTGGGTCGTCCACGACAGCAGGAAGAGTGGCCGGATCGGGCGCGGCGATCTGCGCGGCGTGATGCAGGATTTCGTCTTCCATGGCCAGTTCGACCGCATCGGCGAGCTTGAAGCCGTCGGCGCCGAAGAGCTTGATGCCGTTGTCCTGCCAGGGATTGTGCGAGGCGGAGAGAACGACTCCCGCCTGGAATCCATGCGTGCGGGCGAGGAAGGCGACTGCGGGGGTGGGCACGATGCCGGCGCTCTCAACGCGCGCACCGGCTTGGCGCAGCCCGGCGGCGAGAGTGGCGGCGATCCACGGGCTGGACTCGCGCGTGTCGCGGCCGAGAATCACGCTGGGTTCGCCCGCCGTGTTGCGCAGCGAGTGGCCGAGAGCCAGGCCGACAGCGAAGATGGTGGTTGGGTCGAGGGGATATTCGCCGGCGACGGCGCGGATGCCGTCGGTTCCGAAGAGTTTGCGTGCGGCTGGTACGGTCCCGGTTGGTGCCATTGCTGCTGCGGTCATAGGGTCAGTCTTGATTCTATTGCCTCAGGGTGGGATCGGGCGCGGCACCGCTCGGCGTGGCTTCCACGCGGCTGGTAAAGGCGCCGTCGGCCAGGCGCGTCGTCAGCCGATCGCCGGGCGTGAGTTGGGCGGCGGAGCGGATGAGGCTGCCCGCCGTCGCTCGAGGACCAGCGCGTAGCCGCGGTCGAGAACGGCCAGCGGCGAGAGCGAGTGGAGGCGGGCGTCGAGGGCGCTGAGATTGGCGGCAGAGGCGCGATGAAGGCGCTCGAGGGAGCGGTCGAGGCGCGTGCGGCAGGCCAGCAGGCGTTCGCGAGCCTGGGCAAGAGCCTGGCGGGGATCGTGGCGGAGGACCGCGGCGGTGAGGCTCGGCGACATCGAGCTGACGCAGGCGGAGTTGGCTGCCGAGGGCCGATTCAAGACGGAAGGTGAGGTCGTCGAGCCGCTGGGCCGAGCGGTGCAGCAGCGTGGAGATGCGCGACTCGGCGCGGCTGCCACGGCAGAGCGGGTGAGGCGCTGGCGGGCCTGCAGAAGCTGGAAGCGAGCGGCGCGATCGAGTCGATGGGATTGGTTGGCGAGGTGCTCGGCGATCTTGTGCTGGGCTTCGGTGATCAGCTCGGCGGCGGCGGAAGGGGTGGGCGCGCGGAGGTCGGCAGCGAAGTCGGCGATGGTGAAGTCGGTCTCATGGCCGATGGCGGAGACCACGGGCAGGCGCGAGGCGGCGATGGCGCGGGCGACGCGCTCCGAGTTGAAGGCGGCCAGATCTTCAAGCGAGCCGCCGCCGCGGGCGAGGACGATGACGTCGACCAGGCCGGAATCGCGTGAGCTGGCGGCATTGAGCTCGGCGATGGCGGCTTCGATCTCGGCCGGGCGCCTGATTCGCCCTGCACGGAGACAGGGCAGAGCAGAACGCTGAGGCCGGAGTGGCGGCGGGCGACGATGTTCAGAAAGTCGCGGATGACGGCGCCGGTGGGCGAGGTGACGATGCCGACGGTGCGGGGAAAGGCGGGCAGCGGGCGCTTGCGGTCGGCGTCGAAGAGGCCTTCGGCCTTGAGGCGCGCCTTGAGCTGCTCGAAGGCCAGTTGCAGCGAGCCGGCGCCGACCGGCTCCATGGTCTCGGCCACCAATTGCATCTGGCCGCGCTGCTCGTAGACGCTGACCCGGCCGCGAACCAGCACGTGCAGGCCGTCTTCGGGGCGGAAGCGGAGCAGCATCGCCTGGCGGCGGAAGAGAACGATGGGAAGCTGGGCGTCGGCGTCCTTGAGGGTGAAGTAGACGTGGCCGGAGGGCGCGGGGCGGAAGTTGGAGATTTCGCCCTCGACCCAGACGTCGCCGTACTCCTGCTCGACGAGTTCGCGGACCTGGGCGACCAGCTCGCGGACCGGCCAGATGCGGCGGGTCTGGCGGGGCTCATCGAAGCTGAGGTCGAGCTGGGGCGCGAATGGATCGGGCCGGGGCATTCCACTGAAAGTGTAACTGGCTAGGGTGGCGGGGGCTTAGCCGATATACGCGCCGATGCGGGTTTCGCGGCTGGTGAGCGCGTCCGAGGAGCGGTCGAGGGACTCGTACTCAGCGTCGTGCTCCTTGCGAAAGGCGCGGAAGTCCTCCTCGCTGGTCCAGCGGTCGATGGTGAGGTAGCTGCCGGGGATGTAGGCGTCGCGCAGGAGGTCGGTTCCGAGATACTTCGGGGATGTACGAAAGAGTTGAGCCCATGCGCCCTCGGGCCCGTAGGCGGCCTCAAAGGCGGCAATCTTCTCTTCGGCAATCTCAAACTGCCATACGACGACGAACATGCGTGCCCCGATTCTGTACTCAAGAATATGGTAACGCAGGGGCAGGGGTCAGAGATCGGAGATCAGGGGTCAGGGAAGGCACTATGCTGCGTGGACCAGCTTCTTGGGCCTGACGAGTCGCATGTAGATGTAGACCAGGATCTCGCAGCGAGATGGCTCCGCAGCAGTCCAGCAGCACGTCCCACGGAGAGCCGGTCCGGTTGGGCAGGAAGCTCTGGTGCCACTCATCGAAGCTGGCCACCAAAGCCGTACCCAGGAGGGCGAGAAGGGCGTCGTGGAGGAAGCGGGAGCGGGGCAGAGTCATCCACCAGGCGCGCAGCCAGGCGAGCCCGATCAGCCCGTAGCCGAGAAAGTGGCCGGACTTGCGGATGAGATGATGGAGGATCGCCCAGCGGGCGTCGGTTACTGGACCGAAGATGGACTCGAAGAGCCAGCGCAGCGGGCCGCTGGTGTGCTCGGAGCCGAACCACTTCGTCGACTCGATTACGATGACGCCGACACTCACGGCGACCGGCAGCCAGGCGCTCAACCAGTGCTTGAGGCCGCGGCGCTTACTCGACATGATAGTTGGGCGCCTCCCGGGTGATGATCACGTCGTGGACGTGACTCTCGCGCAGGCCGGCGCCGGAGATGCGCACAAACTGCGCCTTCTCCTGTAGTTCCGCGATGGTGGCGCAACCCAGGTAGCCCATGCCGGAGCGCAGGCCGCCGACGAGCTGGAAGACCATGGACTCCAGCGGACCGCGGTAGGGCACGCGCCCTTCTATGCCTTCGGGAACGAATTTTGCCAAGCGATTCTGGCTGGCGCGCTCGCGCTGGACCACGCCCTCGGTGCCCATCTCGGCGCTGGCCAAATCGGCAGTGCTCTGGAAGTAGCGTTCGCCGGAGCCCTGGCTCATGGCGGTCAGCGAGCCCATGCCGCGATAGCTCTTGAAGCTGCGGCCCTGATAAAGGA
>CAWCWQ010000084.1:0-6933 GCA_963799145.1 uncultured Acidobacteriaceae bacterium
TCGGGTATGGAATTTGCGCAGCTTTATGCGAGCAAGCAAAGGTGGCTCGGAATAAGTTCCGCCTGAATACCTGATCAGCAGAAAGGTGGTCGAAGCACTATTTTTCCCCTGTGTAGACAACGACAGGCAGGGTGGCTATGTTACCTCGATCTCCAATGTGTTCACGGAATAACGTGTGATCGCTAACCATCATCTCATCTATCGCCTCATCCCCCAATGGCTCTAAGGTGGGGTGCAAATTCACTCCAGGAAGGCAAACCATCATGAAACGGATCGGAATTATTCTCGGCGGCGGGATTCTCTTGGTCATTGTGATCTTCGGTTGGTGGGTCTTCAGTCGCCCCGAACGCGGCACGACCGGCTCGGTCAGCACGCATTTTCGCTGGCTCGGGCCCAACGACAAGATCGTGGTCGACGGCTTCGACGACCCTAAAGTCCAGGGCGTCGCCTGTCACATCTCCCGTGCGCAAACGGGAGGGATGAAGGGCGAACTGGGCGTGGCGGAGGACACGAGTGACGCCAGCATCGCCTGTCGTCAGGTCGGCCCGATCAAGATCGTCGGCGAACTCAAGGACGGCGAGCGCGTCTTCGACGAGCACCGCAGCCTCGTTTTCAAGAAGCTTCAGGTCGTCCGGTTCTTCGACCGCGAGCGCAATGTGCTGGTTTACGTGGCGTATAGCGATCGGGTTATCGAGGGTAGCCCGAAGAACAGCATCAGCACGGTGCCGATCATGGGGTGGCAGGCGCCATAAATTCGAACTTCTCCGCCTGGTCGGTGACAGGTCGTTCGGGGCAGAGGAGAACCTCCCGGCGAGCGATCATGCTCAGCAGATCACAACGAACAATGAAGCCTTCCGTGTCGTTCCGGCTGAAGACGGAAATTCAAAAAAACGGCCTTGCACCTGGATTCGCCGGTGTGACGGGTGGACTTTAATAGAAAAGCGAAACCAAATGTTAACGGGGAACGATCATGAACCTGCAACGACGATATCCCATCGGTGCCGAGTTGCAGCCGAACGGAGGCACCCATTTTCGTGTCTGGGCGCCTCAACCAGAGAAAGTGGAAGTATTGCTGGAGGCTGGTCCTGGAGCTCCCGCGACCGTAAACCTGGAACGGCAGGCGGACGGATACTTTGCGGGCCTGGTCCCGCAGGCCGCTGAAGGCACTCGTTATCGCTTCCGGCTGGATGACGCCGGTTGCTTTCCCGACCCGGTGTCGCGGTATCAGCCGGAGGGGCCCCACGGAGCGTCTCAGGTGGTGGATCCTTCGGGTTTCGGGTGGAACGACAGCGGGTGGCAGGGCGTCGGTCTTGAGGGCCAGGTCATCTACGAAATGCACATCGGGACCTTCACGCGAGAAGGGACATGGCAGGCCGCTCAGCGGGAACTCGCGGAGTTGGCCGACTGCGGAATCACCGTGCTCGAAGTGATGCCCGTGGCTGATTTTCCCGGGCGCTTCGGATGGGGCTACGACGGAGTTGGGCAGTTCGCTCCGGTTCGGCTGTATGGCGAGCCGGACGATTTCCGCCGTTTCGTGGACGAGGCTCATCGCGCCGGCTTGGGGGTGATTCTCGACGTGGTATACAACCATTTCGGCCCGGACGGGAAGTATCTGAACGAGTTTTCGCCCGACTATTTCACCGACAGGTACGAGAGCGAGTGGGGTGAGCCCATCAACTTCGATGGCGAGAACGCAGGTCCGGTGCGCGAATTCTTCCTAACAAACGCCGCTTACTGGATCGAGGAGTTCCACATCGACGGACTGCGGCTGGATGCCACACAGCAGATCTTCGACGCCTCGCCGGAAAACATCATGACGGCAATTGGAAAACGCGTGAGGGAAGCGGCGCGCGGACGGAATACGATCATCGTGGCGGAGAACGAGCCGCAAGTTACGAATCTGGTACGTCCGATCGAGAGCGGCGGCAGCGGGCTGGACGCTCTCTGGAATGACGACTTCCATCACAGCGGCATGGTCGCGATGACCGGGCGCAACGAGGCCTACTACACCGACTACCTGGGCAAGCCGCAGGAGTTCATATCGATGGTGAAGTACGGCTATCTCTACCAGGGACAGCGTTACAAGTGGCAGAAGAAGCGCCGCGGCACACCCGGCCTCGGGCTGCCTCCATCGAAATTTGTAACATATATTCAGAATCACGACCAAATCGCCAATTCCGGCCGTGGCGAACGCGTGCAATTCATGACCAGCCCCGGGCGGCTGAGGGCGATGACCGCACTCATGCTGCTAGGGCCTGGAACCCCCATGCTTTTTCAAGGGCAGGAGTTCGCATCATCAAGTCCGTTCTATTTTTTTGCGGACCACAAGCCTGATCTCGTCAAGCTGGTGAGGGAAGGCCGAAGGAAGTCTCTGGCGCAGTTCCGCAGTCTGGCCACGAGCGAGATGTTGGCAAGCCTGGCCGACCCGGCGAATCCCTCCACATTCGAGCGGTGTAAACTTGATTTCAGCGAGCGCGAACGCAATCGGTGTTCCTACGATCTGCATAGGGACCTGCTGCATTTGCGCCGCGAAGATCCCGTCTTCAATGCCCAAACTCCGGGCGGTGTGGATGGGGCCGTGCTCGCCGAAGAGTGCCTGCTGCTGCGCTTTTTCGGCGAGGAGGGTGACGACCGCCTGCTTCTGGTGAACTTCGGACGTGATCTGCACCTGGACCCTGCGCCGGAGCCTCTGCTCTCACCGCCGGATGGAATGACATGGCAGACATTATGGTCGAGCGAGGATCCCCGATACGGCGGCTCGGGGACGCCCCGGCTCGATTCCGAAGACAACTGGCGCATCCCGGGACATGCAGCGGTAGCATTGCGTCCAACATCAATGGAGCAAGAAAGGCATGGCTGACCCTATTAGAGTTGTTCGCAACTGCGAGGTCTGCGGTCCGGAATCGGACCCCCACATGATGGAGGAGTGGCTAGTCACCAACGGGCTCGGCGGATACGCGTCGGGAACTGTGGCCGGCGCCATCACACGCCGCTATCACGGACTGTTGATCGCTGCTTTGCCCAACCCGCTGGGTCGCATGATGATGCTGAACGGACTTTCAGAGCGCCTACGTCTGCCGGACCGCCGCGTGGTATACACGGGCGCGGAGGAGCTCGCCGGCATCTCACCGGAGGCAACCCTTGCTCTCAGCGAGTTTCGGCTGGAAGCCGGACTGCCGGTGTGGCGCTACGAGGTGGATGGGTTTGTTCTCGAAAAACGCCTTTTCCTTCCGTACCGCCAGAACACGGTGCACGTGACGTATCTTCTGCTCTCCGGGACAGGCAAGCTGAGGTTAGGGCTCCGGCCTGCGATGCATTTCCGTTCGCACGATGCGGCCGTCAGCCAGCCGCGCTCGACGTATTACAGATTATCCGTGTATGAGGACCAGTTCGAGATAACGGGCGCTGCGGACCTGCCCTTGCTGCGGCTAATCGTTCACGGTCCGTCGATGGCATTTACTTTCGACCGCAAGGAAACCTCTTTGATTCCCTATCGTACCGAGCGCGACCGCGGATACGAGTGGCAGGGGTCACTTTGGAGTCCCGGTTACTTCCGTGCTGATCTGATCGAGGGCGACCGGACGACGCTCGTGGCATCGACCGAAGAGTGGGACACGATTCGGGCATTGTCACCGGAAGGGGCTTTCCGTGCGGAGATGGATCGCCGCAAGCTGCTGCTTGACGCCGCTCCGCCTCAAGCACAGAAGGGACCGGCAGCGGAACTGGTGCTCGCCGCCGATCAGTTCCTCATCACGCCCGTCAGCCGCTTGGAAGACGCACGTGTGCGGGTCCCCGGCGATGAGATTCGGACCGTTATCGCGGGGTACCCGTGGTTCACGGACTGGGGCCGCGACACCATGATCAGTCTGGAAGGACTCACGCTGAT
This sequence comes from uncultured Acidobacteriaceae bacterium, assembly GCA_963799145.1. Classification (GTDB taxonomy): domain Bacteria; phylum Acidobacteriota; class Terriglobia; order Terriglobales; family Acidobacteriaceae; genus Telmatobacter. Next base: position 3,887 of record CAWCWQ010000084.1, read on the forward strand.
GACCGGCCGCGGGAACGAGGCGGGCCGGATACTGCGGATGTTTGCCCATTACGTGCGCGATGGGCTGATCCCCAATATGTTCCCCGAAGGCGAAAGCGACGGCCTCTATCATACCGCCGACGCCACGCTGTGGTTTTTCCATGCCATCCACCGATACGTGCGGATTACGAACGACCGCATGACGCTGAAGCTGTTGCTGCCCAAGCTGGTGGAAATCATCGAGCATCACAGGAACGGAACTCGGTTCGGCATCGGCATGGACCCGAAGGACTCATTGCTGCGCCAGGGGCAACGAGGATATCAGCTCACATGGATGGACGCCAAGGTGGGCGACTGGGTGGTGACGCCGCGGCGGGGCAAAGCGGTGGAGATTAATGCGCTCTGGTACAACGCTTTGCGGTTGATGGAGGGGTGGCTGAAGGAAGATGACCAGGAGGCCGCCATGCGCCGCATGAACGAGACGGCCGATCGTGTGCGAGAGTCTTTCAACGAGCAGTTCTGGTATGAACAGGGAGGCTATCTCTACGACGTGGTGGAAGCAGAGAACGGTGGCAGTGACGACGCGTGCCGTCCGAACCAGATTTTCGCGATCTCGCTCGATCACCCAGTGCTCGACGAAGCTCGCTGGAAACCCGTAATGAACGTGGTGACGGATCGTCTGCTCACGCCCGTTGGATTGCGTTCTCTCGCGCCCGGGCACCCGGATTACAAGGCGAAATACTACGGCGACCTGCGCTCCCGCGATGCCGCATACCATCAAGGCACAGTGTGGGCATGGCTCATCGGGCCTTATGTGGATGCGTGGCTCAAGCTGAATCCGGGTAAGGAGGCGGAGGCACGGCGATTCCTGGCAGGTCTCGCGGCACACCTGGACGAAGCCTGCATCGGTTCGGTCAGCGAAGTCTTCGATGCCGAAGCGCCATACACGCCGCGCGGTTGCGTGGCGCAGGCGTGGAGTGTGGCGGAGGTGCTGCGCTGCTGGGTGAATACGTCATGATATTGCAGAAAGGAGTCCTAATTGATGGACCGATTCATTTGTATCCATGGGCATTTTTATCAACCTCCCAGGGAAAGCCCCTGGCTTGAGGCCATTGAGATCCAGGACTCGGCGTTCCCTTACCACGACTGGAACGAGCGGGTTGCCACCGAATGCTACGCGGCAAACGCCGTGTCGAGAATCTGGGACACTGAAGGGCGAATCGCCCAACTGGTGAACAATTATGCCAGTATAAGCTTCGACTTCGGCCCGACGGTCTTGCTCTGGATGCAGAAACATGCCACCGAAGCGTATAAGGCCATCCTGGATGCTGACCGCCAGAGCCTGGAGAAATTCTCCGGTCATGGGAATGCTTTGGCCCAAGCCTACAATCACATGATCCTGCCGCTGGCGAACAGCCGCGACAAGAACACCCAGATTATCTGGGGGATAAAGGATTTTGAGTATCGCTTTGGACGCAAGCCCGAAGGATTGTGGCTCCCGGAGACGGCGGTAGATCTCGAGAGCCTGGACATCATGGCACAACACGGCATCGGCTTTGCCATACTAGCTCCCAGGCAGGCAAGCCGGGTCCGGCCCATTGATGGTGATGAATGGCAGGACGTGAGTGGTGGAAAAATCTATCCTGCCATAGCCTACCGGCCGTCGCTCCCGTCTGGCCGCGCCATGAACCTGTTTTTTTACGACGGTCCCATTGCACAGGCCCTGGCATTTGAAGGACTGCTCAACGACGGCGAGGCGTTCGCCAACCGGCTTCTGGCCGCGTTCGCCGACGACTCTCCGCGCCTGGTCCACATCGCAACGGACGGCGAAAGCTATGGGCATCATCATCGCTACGGTGACATGGCCCTGGCGCATGCGCTCTATCACATTGAGTCCAACGGGCTGGCACAGGTGACGAATTATGGCCGGTACCTGGAGGATCATCCACCGGCGTACGAAGTGGAGATATTTGAAAACAGCTCGTGGAGTTGCGTTCACGGCATAGAACGTTGGCGGTCGGATTGCGGGTGCAACAGCGGCGGCAACCCGGGTTGGAACCAGGCCTGGCGAGCCCCCCTGCGTGCGGCCCTGGACTGGCTCCGCGATGCCGTGAATCCGGCTTTCGAACAAGCGGCCGGACAGTTTCTGACCGATCCCTGGGCGGCTCGAGACGACTATATCGACATCATCGTGGATCGATCACCCGATCGCATCAGTGCGTTTCTAAACCGCCACGCAACCCGCCCCCTAAATTCCGGGGAGGAGATCACTGTTCTGAACCTTATGGAACTCCAACGCAACGCCATGCTCATGTACACGAGTTGCGGCTGGTTTTTTGACGAGCTTTCCGGGATCGAGACGGTTCAGATCATTCGATACGCCGGCAGGGTTCTGCAATTGGCCGACCAACTCTTTAACGACTCCTTCGAACCTGGCTTTCTCGAACAAATTGAGCATGCCAAAAGCAACATGCCTGAACACCGCGATGGCCGCGCCATTTATGAGAAATTCGTCAGGCCGGCCATGCTCGATATGAAAGATGTGGGCGCCCACTATGCCTTGAGCTCGCTGTTCCAGGATGTTGGTGAACGCAGTTCGATCTATGCGTATTCCGCCACCCGGGAGGACTACCGCAGCTTTCAGGTAGGAGGCTCAAGGCTGGTAATCGGGCGGGCCACGGTCACTTCCGAGGTTACGCACGTATCCTCCAGCTTGTGCTTTGGCGTTCTGCATCTTGGTGATCATAGCATCGCCTGCGGTACCGGTGAATATCAGGGCGCCCAAAAATATGAAGCGCTGGCCAAAGAGATTTCAGCGGCTTTCGCCGGGGCCGACTTCCCGAAGACCATACTTCTGCTGGGTAAATACTTCGGGACGTCCACGTACTCTCTGACCTCGCTTTTTGCCGATGAGCGGCGAAAAGTGCTGAACATTATCATGGAGCCGACTCTGAGAGAGGCTGAAGCTGCATATAGCTCGATTTATAAGCACCATGCTCCCCTGATTCGCTTTCTGACCGGGTCCGGCACGCCACGGCCCCAAGTCCTGTCGGTCGCCGCGGACTTGC
>CAWCWQ010000085.1:0-7219 GCA_963799145.1 uncultured Acidobacteriaceae bacterium
GGAGCAATATGACGTCTCTGTGGCCTCTTGGTACCGGTTCCGTTGCTGTGCGCTTCTTCCGCTCGGCCAGCGAGGCGCAGCAGCCGGCTTTCGTCCCTGCCAGCGCTGCCGCCCCAGCACCCCTGCGGGGGGCAGCCCTTTGGAGGAGGTTCGGAGACATATCGAGGCCAACCTCGACCGCGCCGCGCCGCTCAAGGAGCTGGGGCGCGTGGCGGGATTGAGTCCCTTCACGGTGCAGCGGCTCTTCAAGCGGGAGATGGGCGTGACGCCGCTCGAATACCAGCGCGCGCTGCGGGCTGCCCGTTTGCGCGGGGCGCTCAAACAAGGAGGCAATGTGACGGATGCGATCTATGAAGCTGGATTCGGCTCGTCGAGCCGGGCCTACGAGGGCGCGGCGCTGGGCATGACGCCGGGCCGCTTTGCTCAGGGAGGGCGCGGCGAGCAGATCGCCTGGGCCTCCGGCCCTTCACCCTTTGGTTGGGTGATCGTGGGAACAACGGCGCGCGGCTTGTGCTGGCTGGCGCTGGCCGGAACCGCCGCAGAGGCGGAGGCCACGCTGCGGGCGGAGTTTCCGCTGGCTGAATTGCGGTCCGATCCAGCGCTTGCAGGGCTGGTGGATGCGGCGGTGTCAACGGTTTGCGTCCAAATAAGCTCATCCAAAGAGTTGGCCTCACCGCAGGTGGACCTGCGGGGGACCGCATTCCAGTTGCGCGTCTGGCAGGCGCTCAGAGCCATTCCGCGAGGCGAGACGCGCAGTTACAGCCAGTTGGCGCGGGAGCTGGGCGAGCCCAAGGCTGTGCGCGCGGTGGCCCGGGCCTGCGCCTCCAACCGTGTGGCCCTGGTCGTCCCGTGTCACCGGGTGGTGGGAGCGAGCGGCGCGCTGACCGGCTATCGCTGGGGCGTAGAGCGCAAGCGGTTGATCCTGGAGGCCGAGGGAGCAAGGCGCTGGCGCAATTCAATTTGTGGCATTTTCGTTTGAGGTAAGGGCCGCGCATACGGGCGCCGAAGACGATGCGCGGCAGATCGCACGGTGTCTTTGAACATTTCAACAACAGGCGCCACCCGCGGCAGGCGGTGGCGCCTGTTGCTGTCTTGCGCCGGCGTCAGAACTTGTAGCGCAGCGCCAATTCCAGGATGCGGGGATCGGCCGTGCCGGTGATCTTGTTTACGTTCGCATTGCCGATGCTGGCATTCGGATTCGAGGGGTTGGCGTGGTTGAGCAGATTGAACGCCTCAGCGCGGAACTCAACCATGTTCGTCTCTTTCCAGTGGAACTCCTTGAACAGGCTCAGATTCCAAACCTCCTGGCCCGGCCCGCGGATGGTGCCGTTCTGGGCGGTGCCATAGTAGCCGTAATAGAGCGTTGCGTACAGCGGATTAGCCGCGCCGCCGCCTATATGAGCAGTCGGATCCACATACGCCGCCCCGTTGAACCACTGGCATGTGGCGCCGCAGAGACTGGGTTTCCAGGTCTTGGGTCCGTTGGTTGACTGGCCTGCCACCACGAACGGCCGGTTGGTAAGTCCCGAAGTGGAAAAGGACACACCCGGCGTGATCGAGCCTCCGCTGCGGAAGGTCGTGATGTCGTTGATGCGCCATCCGCCCATCGTCAGTTTCTCGAATTCATTGCCGCTGTGCTGGAAGAACGGCAGTTGGTAGAGCACCGTGATGGCCATCGATTGCGGGAAGTTCAGGCCCGCTGCGTTGCCGTGGAAGCGATTGAGGTGATATGGGTCGGCCACGCCGTTGTTGGAGGTGTCGTGCGACCAGGTATACGCCGCGGCGAGGTAAAGCGATTTCGTCACCGGATGCTTGAGCTGCGCCTCGAGGCCGTTCCACTCCTGCCACAAACGGGTAGAAATGGTATTGATGGAGCTGAAGCCCTGATAAGGCGCCCAGTAAGCCGAGTTGTCGCCCTTGTTGCCGTTTGCGGGATTGGAGCTTATCAGCGGATTGTAGTCGTAGGCCACGCCATTCACGGTGACGGGCGGCGGCTGATTCCAGTTCCATGTGCCCACCAGGTGCTGGATACGGCTGCCGGCTCCCACCACCGAGGCGGTGACGTTAAGCGGGAATTCATGCTGGACTCCGAGCGAGTAGCTGGCTACCGGCGAGGCCTGGATCTGGTAGTCCGCCGCGGAGACCGATATGACGCTTTCCGTGTTCGCCGCGCCGCCTGCCTTGGTTATGTCCCAGGTCGTGGTTGAAGGGAATGCCAGATTCGAGAGGTTCTGGTTGCTGAACGCGGGAGGATTGGCAATGCAAGTGAAGGAGCAATCCTGGTTGGTGAAGATGCGCGTGTAGCTCATGCCGAAGCCGCCGCGCAGGCTGGTTTTGCCATCGCCGAAGACATCCCAGGCGAAGCCGGCGTCGGGTCCGAAGTACCAGTTGTGGGCGTTGGAAAAGTTTACCGGCAAGCCGCCCGATGCGCCGCTGTTGTAGAGCATGCCGTTGCTGTAGGTGGCGGGGTACTTGAGGTTGGTGGCGCCGCTGAACTCGTTCACCGTGGGCGCATTTGCGGCTACATAGGATGGGTTGTTGTAGATGTTCCCCGATGACGCTCCCGCGCCCCAGTTGGTTTCGGAGTTGGGCACGCCGTAGGGCAGGGGCAAGTGGTAAATCCGCAGGCCCAGGGTCAAGGTCAAGTTCTTGTTCAGCTTGTATTGGTCCTCGGCGTACGGCGAATACGAAAAGTCATGCATATCGCCGTGAGGGGCATTGCTGGCCTGGCTAAAGCCGCCTACATAGCCCAGCAGCATATCCGCCAGCGAGTCATCCTGTTGAACCGAGCCGGAGCTTGGCTTGGTGGAGTTGCCGTTGAAGGAGAGATTCCCATTGGTCTGCTGGCCCGAAACCTGGCGCTTGGTGTTCCAAACGAAGGTTATGCCTGCCGTGAAGTAGTTCTTCCCTTTGAGCCAGCTCCAGTTGTCGGTGACCGTATTGTCCAGATCGGATGCGTGGGGGATCGGCCGCGCCGCCTGGATGCCTTCCCCTGCCATGCCGCCAGTGAACGAAACCACGGGAGTGCGGCTGGAATAGAGGCCGGTGGGATAGAAGAACGTCTCAGTGAAACCCGGCACCTGGCTGATGTCTGTCGTTCCGACCAGGGTCAGATTCAAAAGGAAGATGTTCATGGCCACGCTTGTGGTGTTGACCATGTTCGGCGTCAGCGCCTGGGTCAGCGCGACCTGCGCCAGCTTGTTGTGGGTGAAGTCCGTCTCCGTGCTAATTGGGGTCGTGCCTGGACTCTCGGTATTCTGCGCGTACGACTGATATTCGTCGAGGTATTCGGCGATCGCGTGGTACTTGGGGTTGAAGTTGTGATCGATCTTGATCTCATCGTCGCGCTGATCGGTAATCTGCGCCTTGTTATTGATGTAGTTGGTGGTGGTGCCGGCGAGGGAGTAGTTGGGCGCCGGATAGAGCGTCTTCAGGTAGGCCGCGGAACTGGTGTTGATTCTGGCGCTCGGGATCTGGTAAGAAGTCGTGGGGCAACTGCCGGTCCCGAAGGGGAAGAGTGTCTTGCCGGTCGGATCCGCGGGATCCTTGATTGGCGAGGAAAAGCAGCCGGAGGCCTGAAGCGCCGTGGGTATCGTGCTGGTGACCTGGTTGGGCACGTGCAGAATCACAAACTGCTCGTCCCAGAAGAAGAAAGTCTTCTGTTTGTTCGTGTTATAGAGATGCGGAATGTATACCGGGCCGCTGGCGTTATATCCGAAGATGTTCTGATGGTAGGGCGGGATGGTGGTGGAGAAGTAGGGCTTTGAATTCAGATCGTTGTTGCGCCAGAACTCCCACGCGGTTCCGTGCCAGTTGGCCGTGCCGCTCTTGGTTTGCGCCAGCACAACCGACGAGCCCATGAGCGAATACTGCGCGGAGAAGTTATTCTGGAGCACGCGCACCTCTTCGAGGGAGTCGGGGTTTGGCACCACCGAAGTCTGCTGCATGTTGCCGGTGTTCTCATTCCACACGCCGTCGAGCACATAGAAGCTGCGGGCCACGTCCAGGCCGTTGATGGAGAGCTGACTGTTGGTGGAGCGGCCGCCGGTGGTCATCGCCGAGCCTTGCTGGAGGTTGGTCACGCCCGGCATCATAACCGCCAGGCCCTGGTAGTTGCGCCCATTCATGGGCAGCGTGCTGACCTCGTCGCTGTCGATATCGGCCGAGGTCTCAGGAGTGGAGGTCTCCACCTGGGAGGAGGTTGCCTCGACCGTTACGGTCTGGGTGGCAGCGCCCACCGTAAGCACTCCGTTCACGGTGGCCGTGACCGTCGGGTGCAGTTCGACGCCGTCCACGGTGTAGCTCTTGAAGCCTGCCTTGGCAAAAGTGACCGTGTAGGTGGCCACGTTCAGGCCCGGCGCAACATACGCGCCATCGCCGTTCGACTGCGTCTTGATTGCGACTTTGGTGGAGTCGTCGGTAATGGTTACGGTCGCGGCCGGCACTACCGCGCCCATGGAATCCGTCACTGTTCCAGTGATTGTTGCCCTGGTGGAAAGCTGCGCGTGGAGCGCAGAGCCAAAGATGACGAGCGCCAGGAAAAACGCCGGCGCCGTCGCGGTGAAGCGTCTCAGCATGGACATTCCCTTTCTTCCTCCCAAATTATCGACATCGGACATTGTTGACCTCAGGCGGGTGCCGGAACCAGCAGCCATCTTCTCTGGTTTCCATAAGGAGATTTGTTCAAATGCGAAACATTGATACACTCTCTGGCATAATGGTGTCAACTGTTTTCTGGCGAGGAGTTTCTAGCGCCGCCAGGCTGAACTTTGGAGCGTCTTCGCTAGAGGTGAAGGCCGACCCCATGGGCGCCGAACTGGGCGGTTTCCGGCGATCGGGAAGAATGTGATACACTCCTTCGGTAAACGCTTACCAGGCCGCCGGCGCAGTTCGGTTCTCTTGCAGCAGAGGTCTCCACCACGCCCTTGCGGCGGGGTCGAGCTCTTTTCCGGGGCAGGCTGCCTGGCGCTTGACAGGTGTTGGAATAAACCCATTTACTTGTGGACGATCGTCCGAAGGCTCCGCGGGCGAATCGACCTCCATTCAGGTGACGCAATGTTCGGATTGGTCCCAGCAAACCTCGCCGCCGGCTCTCTCGGCTCCCTGCCCTCATTCCTCGCCTTCAACACTGAACCCATAGCGCATCTGCGCTCGCTCGACATCGCCGTGATCGCCATTTACTTCGCCATGGTGATCTGGATCGGCTTTTACCTCAAGGGCCGCTCCAATACAGGCGAAGAGTTCTTCATGGCCGGCAGGGAGATGACCGCATGGATCGCCGGCTTGAGCTTCGTCTCGGCCAACCTCGGCTCGCTGGAGCTGATGGGCTGGGCCGGCTCGGCCTACCAGTACGGCATCCTGGCCACCCACTGGTACTGGATCGGCGCCATCCCCGCCATGCTCTTCCTCGGCCTGGTGATGATGCCTTTCTATTACGTCTGCAAGACGCACTCCGTCCCCGGCTATCTGAACCTCCGCTACGGCGGAGAGGCCCGCAGCGTGGCCGCCATCTCCTTTGCCGCGGAAATGATCCTGATGAGCGGCGTGAACATGTTTGCCATGGCCGTGGTGATGAAGGTGGTGCTGGGCTGGGACATGAACTTCTCCATCATTGTCTCGTCGCTGGCGGTGGCGGCTTACGTGGCGCTGGGCGGCTTGCGCTCGGCGATCTTCAACGAGGTACTGCAGTTCGTGCTGATCTGGGGCGGGGCGCTGCTGGTGCCGATTCTGGGCCTCTATCAAGCTGGCGGAGTGAGCGGCTTGAAGACCCAGATCATTGCCAACATGCACTCCGATAGCTACTTCCATCTGTGGCGCGACACCGGTCACTTTGCCGACAACCCCATGGGTGTGCACTGGACCGGAATCGTCTTCGGCCTGGGCTTCGTTATCAGCTTCGGTTACTGGACAACTGACTTTCTGGTGGTGCAGCGCGTACTGGCCGCGCGCAACCTGCGTGCCGCGCGCATGGCGCCGATCATCGGATCGTTTTTCAAAATGGCGGTTCCGTTCATCGTCATCCTGCCCGGCCTGCTAGGCCTGGTGCTGTTGCAGAACCCCGACGGCAGCCGCCGTCAGTTGGTTGGCGAGGACGTGGTAGCCTCCTGCGCGCCAGGGTCAACGGGAATTCCGCTCGATGACGCCTCTTGCTTGGGCGCAATGCAGAAGACCACTCTGCCTGGCGATTATCAGATGAAGGTTCTCAAAGGAGCGCCGGATGCAGAGCTGCACACCTACAACCAGGCGCTGCCGCTGATGATGGTGCGCTACCTGGGCCCTGGCCTGCTTGGTCTCGGCATCACCGCGCTGATTGCCGGCTTCATGAGCGGCATGGCCGGGAACATCAGCGCGTTCTCCACCGTCTGGACCTACGACATCTACAAGCCGCTCATCAACAAGAAAGGCTCCGACAGCCACTATGTGCTGGTGGGACGGCTGTCGATTGTGGCCGGCGTGATTGTCTCGATCGGCGCTGCCTACCTGGTGCGGCAATTCCACGGCATCATGGATTACGTTCAAGCTCTCTTCAGCATCTTTGTCGCGCCGCTTTTGGGCACCATTCTGTTCGGCATGTTCTGGAAGCGCGCCACCAAAATCGCCGGCTTTCTGGGCCTCCTGCTCGGCATTGTTTTTTCAGCCAGCTTGTTCCTGTGGGTCAAGCTGGTTCCCTCCGCGCTGGCCAGCGTGGCGCTTTCGCCCGACGCCAAGCCGATGGCCGAGAATGTCTTCCGCGCGCTGTGGGCATTCATGTTCACCGCCATCGTCATTGTCGTGGCGAGCCTGTTGACCAAGCCCAAGCCCATCGCCGAACTGGACGGTCTGGTCTATGGCGCAACCATTCTGCCCAAGGAAGATCCGGTCCCGTTCTACAAGAGCGAGTGGATGTGGGCTTTGCTCGCGGTGTGCATCTTTGCCGCGCTCAACATCGTTTTCTGGTAACTGGAGTGGGCTTCAAGAAGCGCTTTGTGTCAAGGCAGGACTTCAGTCGTGCCGGGAGAGGTAGAAAAACGTTGGGCTTTAGCCCCTGAGCGACTTGAGGGGCCGTATGCCAAACGGTCTTGAAAGACGCTTTGGAGAGTTTCTCGCCTGTGAGCGAGAAAAGGAAAGGGTTGACAACATGCATGGTTCCGGTATTCCCATCTGGTTCTTCATTGGTGTTTTGCTCGTCATTTATGGGGGGATGATCCTTGGCTATGGCGTTTATGAATGGCAAACGGGA
>CAWCWQ010000086.1:0-17010 GCA_963799145.1 uncultured Acidobacteriaceae bacterium
GCGGGATCGAGCCAGCCAGCCCGGCGGTGAGCAAGACAGGCTGCGAGACTTGGGCGGGCCACCGTCACCGGGGCCTTGGTGACCGTGTAGGAGACCGCACTGGCCGCGCTGGCGGTGAAGTTCGTGTCGGCGGCGTAGCTGGCGGTGTAGCTGTGGGCTCCGCCGGCAGGGGCCGAGATGATCAGGCTGGCGGTGGCGGAGAATTCAGGAGAGACTCCGCCGCCCATCGGGTGCGCCGGCTTCAGTCCGCGGCTCGATGCCGGACGCGCCCCGCATTCCTCATGGGGGTGCCCGCTCCCTGGCGCTGTCGGGCGAGCCGCCCGGGCTTCCGCCCAGAGTGGCCGTTCCCAGCAGACGCCGCGTTGCGTTGACGGTGTCATAGAAGCTGACCGTGCCGGTGGGCGGGCCCACGGAAAACTCTGTCGCGGACGGGGTCACCGTGGCCTTTAGCGTGACCGCGTGGGTGTAGACCACGCTCTCGGCCGGTGTGGCGGCGAGCGCGGACGTGCTGCTGTCCGCCAGGTTGGTCAGCGTGAATGTGACCGGGCTGCCGGTCGAATCCGCCACAGCCGCTGTGACGGAGTAAGGCCCGCCCGCGGTTCCATTGGCGAATTGTGTCACATTGGTCAGCCCGTTCTCGTCGGTGATCTGAATAAAGGACGCGGTATGAATGCTGGCGCCGCTCGATGGCGCGGCATAGGTCACCGTGATGCCCTGCACGGGATTCAGATCAGCGTCGGTCACCAGGACGCCCAAGTTGGCCAGAACGTCGGAGTTATCGACCAGACGATCGCCGATGACGGCGTGGAAGGTGTGGCCCTTGCCCGCAAGCTTGATGATGGCCGCGGGACCGGCGGCCACCGACACCTGTCCGCTGGTGCTTTCGACGCTGGTGACGTTGTCTTCGGCGGTGACGGTCTGCAGGCCCACGGTGCCCAGAGTGGCAAAGAGTGGCTTTACGCCGGCATCCTCTTCGGTGAAGGTGTAGCTGGTGATCGGCGCGCCGCCCGCGGTGAGCGAGAACGTGGCCTGCGCATCGGAGCTGGTCAAAAGCGCGGTGCCGGTGTACTGGGTGAACGTAGCGCCGCCCGCGACCTTGGCTGTGAGCGTGAAGGGCAGATGGGTTCCCGCCGTCGTGCTACCCGGCAGGCCGGCGATGCCGTAGCTGGCCAGCCCCAAGCCGGTCCCGCTAAGCGAACTGGTCTGGGTCGCGCTTTCCTGGTTGAGATTGTTGTCGGTGAGCGTCAGCGTGCCGGTGAGCGGGCCGCTGGCAGTGGGCACGAAATCGATGGCATAGACGCAGCTGTTGCCGGCGGCCAGAGTGCCCGCCGAGCCGGCCGGTGGAACGGCCGGGCAGGTGCTCGAGCCCGCGAAGACAAAGCTCCCCGAGCCGCCGGAGATGGCGGCATTGGTCCCCGATTCGGGGACCGGGAAAGACAGGTCCGAATTGCCGGCGTTGAGCGCGATGAAGCTCTTCGGGCTGTCGGAGCTGGTCGCGCCGAAGACGGTGGTGGCAAAGCTGAAGTTGGGCGCGGTCAGGAAACTGACTTCATATACACCCGTATTGCCCACGTTGGTCAGATAAATGTTGCCCTTCTGATCCACCTGCAATCCCTGGGCGGTTGGGCCGGGAATTACGGCCGACTGCGTGAACCCGCCATCGGAAGGCGTCTCTTCGAGAATGCGGTGATTGTCCGTGTCGGCAATGAACACGATACCGCTGGCGCCTACCGTCACGGCGTAAGGAAAGGCCTGGCCGCTTCCGATCACTGAGGGGGTATAGGTGCCCCCGGAGAGCGTCTCCTTGACCACCCGGTTGTTGCCGGTATCTGCGATATAGAGATTGCCGTTCCAGTCGACCGCGACGTCTCTCGGCTCGTTGAGTCCGGTCACAGCCGTCACCTTCGAGTAGACGCCGTTGGAGAGCTTCTCCTCGTAGATCGCCCCGTCGTTGAAGCTGGAGAAGTACACGTTGCCCATGGCATCGACGGCCACACCGGTGGGGAAGTTGAGGCCAGTGACGACGGCCGACTGCGTATAAACCCCGGCCGACAGTGTCTCCTTGAGGATCCGGTTGTTCCCCACATCGACAATGTAGACGTTGCCGGCGCCGTCCAGCGCGATCCCTGGGGATCGCTGAGCCCAGTAGCGATCGACGTCTGCGTGTAGCTGCCCGCCGACAGTGTCTCCTTGTAGGCCGCGTTGTTGGTGGAGTCGGTGACATAGACGTTGCCGCTCGCGTCCACCGCGACCCCGAACGGATCGGTGAGGTTGAAGGGGCTCGGACGAAGAAGCCACCTCCGAAACGATTCCAGGCTGGAAATTGATTTGCGGGCCGGTCCCGATGCCGGACATGTAGCCGGTGGCGGAGAGAGTCGGGTTGGAGTAGAGAGGCCGGACACCGTGCGCGATCGGCGGTGTCGCAAGGGTTCCGGTCAGGACCACCGCGCCCATTCTCACGCCCGGATACTTCGGCGACAGCGCGACCTTGACGAAGCACGAGTTACCGGCATTGTAGGTGGCCAAGGTGGAGCAACTGCCGGCCGGGGTTCCGGCAGCCGCATAGTCCAGCCCCGTCGCGCCCTCGGTGACGATCGAGATCGCGCTCAATGCGATCATGTCGCCGTCGAAGCCGCCGGTGAAGTTGAAGAGCATGTAAGTGGCGCGGATTCTGGGGTACTCGGTTCCGCTCGTGGCTCCCACCGGGAGTTCATCGAAGTCGGCGCCCGCCAGCGTCTCCTTCTTGATGTCTTCGCCGAAGGTATCCGCGATATAGAGGTTGCCGCCGGCACCCACGGCGATGCCCAGCGCTCCTCCGAGGTTGGCAGTGGGAAAGACACTTTGGCTGTAGTTGCCCGCGGAGATGTACGTCTCTTTCACAATCCGCTTGTTGGTGAAGTCGCTGATATAGAGGTTGTCGTTCGCGTCCACGGCAATGTCGTAGGGATAATTCAGGCCGCTGGTCGGGACGGTGCTTATGGCGGCATAGGTGCCGGCCGAATATGCCACCTCGTAGACCTGCCAGTTGTCGATGTCGCTGACGAAGACGTTGCCGCTCGCATCGACGGCGATGCCTGTAATCTGGGCCAGCAGAACGCTGCTGCTCACCACCGTCTCGGTGAAATTGCCGCCGCCGGACGGCGTCTCCTTCAAGATCTTGCCGAGGCCCGTATCCGCGAGGTATACGCTCCCGCTGGCATCGACAGCCACGCCGGTGGGGTAGTTCAGCGCGGTGGTCGTTGTCATCACGCTTTGGGTGTAGCTGCCGGCCGCATACGTCTCCACCACCACGCGGTTGTGCCCGTTATCGGCAATGTAGACGTTGCCGCTGGCGTCGACGGCGATTCCGTACGGCTCCGCCAAGCCGGTGGAGACGATGACGCTCTCGGTGTAGGAGCGGGTGGCCGCAACCCAGGTCTCTTTGAGAACGCGGTTGGCCTGGGTGTCGCTGATGTAGAGGTTGCCGCTGGCGTCGACCGCCACCCGGTAGGGATAACTCAAGGCGGAGGTCGGCACCACGCTCTGCGCCGCCACGAAGTTGATCTGCAATGGCGGTGTCGCGTGGAGCGCGGGGCACAGGCACGCGGCAGCCGCCGGGAGAAGGAGCGCGGCGCGGACTCGGGTGCGACAAACGGAAGCACGGCTCCCGAGCCGGCCCGCGGTCGCGTCAACCTCGATGTGCTCCCGACTCCAACTGGAGGGATAGGATTCATTCGCGGACGCGGAGACGGAATTCGAGCGGTGAAGACCAGGCATCGGACAGGCTCCTTGGGAATAGCCATGGGCTCCTGCGGCCGCCGGCGGCGTTTCCCCTACCGAACTCATTCAATCGCGAGAGAGCGCGCGACGTCCTCGCCGCTGAAAGAAATCGAGAGCATGGGAATTTCCTAACTGTCAAACTGGAACGAATGCCCATTTTGAAGAGATTCCGGCGGCATTGGCGAAATGCCGGGTCCCCGCGCGAACCGTCGTCTCAGCGACTCATCTCCAAGCGCACAGAGGTCGAAACTCTCACCATCCCTGGCGGAGTGCGCATCCAGACACGCCGCGTGACCCACTGGCAAAACGGCGAGATGGCGATGCGCTGGCTGGCCTCGGCGTTTATTGGAACAGAAAAGAGGATCAATAAGTGGATCTGGGAGACCGTACCGTTGTCCAAGGCAGTGGTCTCGATGGTGGGCGAGGCGGGAGTCGCTTGATCTACAAAATCAGAGGGAACCACTGCGTTGGAGTTCGATCCCTCGGTGCTTTGAGGGTACACCGTATTGTCATGCAGAGTAGTGGAACGTCTTCCACAGTTTTCCGGAAGCGTCGTACAACTTCTTGCGGTCTCCACGGCAGGCACGCCTGAATCGAGGCATTGCCGCGGGAGAAGTGCATTAAACGAAGGCGCCGTGGTGACCATCGACTCGGCTCTGCCCGGGGATCATCTCACTTCTTTCCGTTGAATGACGTCCATCTCCTTGCGCAAGGTCGATGCGCGGACCACGACCTGCGGGGTGGCGCTTGTCCGGACGCGCATTTCATTCGGATTGCCGGAACGTGCGACCAATTAGTTTTCCGACAGTCGTAGAGCCAAGATGTGCGGACTGGTGGCATGGGAATCAACGGAGGTAGAGTCGATTAGTACTTCAAATCCGCGAAAGCTGCCGTCGCGCCGCCGCGCTTGTTCGAGAATGGGTCGGAAGGCCTCGGCGCGCAGGAGCAGGCTTGCCGCGGCCTCGGTTCCCGCTCCATCCAGTCCCTGAATCAGCAACACATGCCCGGTGTGCGATAGATTGGGCACAAAGGCCAGCACCGCGTAGGTGTTATGCGAGTAGCTGTTCCAACTGCTCCCGTAATTAGGCTGCTCGCCCGGCAGCGGGTGCAGGTTGACGATCGACGAGCGGTTCTCTGCCGGGAGGTAGTCAAAACGGAAGTTCAGCCGGCTCTGGAACACTTCCACCCAGGGATTGCTATAGATCGACCCCAGAAGAATGGCGTTGCCCTCGCTCAGATCCTCGATTTTCAAGTCCCGCGCTGCATGGATAACTAAACGACTCGACCCCGCCTCAGGACGGTGGTCGAATAGCTCGACCATCCGCAGATCCAGAACGCTCGTATACCTCTGCGTCCGAAGGTAAGAGGAATAAATGTGGTTGTATTGCTCTACGCTGGGCCAGCTTTCATACTCGGCAAGCGAATACGTGCGCCGGTCCATCTCCTGGACCATCACAAATCCTGTGTCGGCGGGCACTATATAAGTGTTCCTGTCGCGCACAAAAACCTGCCGCCAGAAAGCGCTCAGTGCCGCCTCGTTGGCGTCCACGATTGGCCTATGCCGGAGCCAAAGCCACCCTCCTAAACCAACCAGCAGAACTACAAGGAGGGCCACCGCGGCCCAGATCCGCCCCCTCGACGCAGCCTTGGCGACCTCCGACTCCGGATTCCACTCCTCACCGTCAATCTCCGCAGGCCCGGTGGCATCGGCGCTGGCATCCGCAGAGGCTTCGGCGCTGGCCGCCAACTCGTCTGCCTGTTTCCGCGGCAGGAAGACCGGGACATAGCCGCCCCGCGGGATCTCGATCCGAAGCGCCTCGTCATTGCCCTCTTGAAAGTAGTACTCCTCCAGACGCTTGCGTAACTGGCGGGCATAATTGCGGACGATATTGTCCTCGCCCGGATCGTAGTCCGCTGGACGCCGGAAAACCTTGACACCAATGTTCTGTTCGGTGATCCGGACATTCTCATCCGCCAATGACGCCTCGCATACATAACTCAGAAATGCCGAAAGCAGCGGTGCCTTGTTGAATTGCCTGCTGGCAAGAATTCGATTCAAGGCTTTCCGCTCCTCACCGCATGAAGCCCGCTCCTCCTCATTTGGACCTGTACCGCGCAGCTCTGGGAATTCAGATGTTTCCGTGGCTGTTCTCATTGGCATCTCTCTCAATTGTTCGTACTTACCGGCATTTTATATACCAGCCTTGTTTCAGCAGGGTGAAGGGCGAAGAATCGGCTCAACGAGGGGTATACCCCTCTATAAATGAAGGCTCTGATTACGGATTCATTGAACTTTCATAAAACGACTAAGGAACTCTGCGCCTTGGGGTTGACCCTGCGTTTGGCGAACAATGCCATCTCTCCCCCTCCTCCACACACTTGAATTCCACCCCGCTGCCGAGTGCAAGGTGGTCCCAGATTCGCTCCCCGCATGTTGAAAAAAGAAACTGAGGGCGCGATCGGTCAGGAGAAAAGGACGATGCTGAAAGATACGCTCTCATTACCGTTTGGCCGCGGCACGGCAGCCTTGTTGATCTTGTTGCGATGCTGTCCGGGCTTTGCTTGGCGCAATCCAGCACAAGCGCGCGGCTTTCGGGATCGGTGACAGACACCAGCGGCGCGCTTGTTTCAAACGCCCAGCTGACTGCTGCCGATTTAGAAACCGGCCTGGTAACCGCGGTTGCCAGCGATGCCATTGGCAACTATGCCTTCAACTCACTGCCCGTTGGACATTACAAAATCACTGTGGCAGCCGACCGGTTTGAAACGCTGGTCGAGACGGGGGTGCCAGCTTACCGTCGGAGAGTCCGCCACGTTGAATTTCAAATTGAAAGTCGGCGGTTCTCAAGAGACGGTGACTGTCCAGGGGGGCCTGAATTGATCGACACCACCACCGCCGAATTGAGCCAGGTGGTTGGCGAAGATACCATCAAGGATCTGCCTTTGAACGGCCGCGATCCGGGAACGCTGGTGTTGCTGTCAGCTGGCGTAACCAATGAACTGAACAGCAATGCTTCGACTCTGCAAACCACCAACTCTTTTCCCAACGAGTCCGGGGCATCGGCAGGTGGGCAGCGTCAGGGCAGCACCTGGTATCTGCTCGACGGTGTATCGCACATGGATACCGTACCTGCTGCTTGCCCTGCCCTTTCCCAATCCAGACGCGACCCAGGAATTCCGTGTTGTCTCGAACAACTTCGATGCCCGCAATGGCTTCGCGCCCAGCGCCATTGTGAGCATTGAAACCAAGTCGGGATCCAATCAATTCCACGGCGGCGCATTCGAGTTCTTCCGCAACAATCTGTTCAACGCCGCAGATTATTTCAGCGGTCCCGGTTGGGGATCGACCAAGGCTGTGGATCCGCTCCATCGCAATCAGTTTGGAGCCGACCTTGGGCGGCTATCTCCCGTATTCCAGGAACAAGATCTTTTTCTTCGCCAATTACCAGGGCACGCGGCAAAGCTCCCAGGCCGAAACCAACGTAGTCTTTACCCCCACGCAGGCGGAGCGCCAAGGCGACTTTACTGCGCTGCTCACCGGCGCCAAACCTATCATTCTTCCCGCTCCTTTCGTCGGCAACAAGATCAACCCCGCGCTCTTCAGTCCAGGAGCGGTCAAGATGCTAGCGGACATCCCCGTGGGGCAGAACCCGCAAACCGGCCAGACAAACGTGGCCTATCCGCGCCAGCCGGTCTCCTACGATGAAAACACAGCGCGCCTTGATTACGACCTGAACGACAAGCAGCGCCTCTTCGTCCGCAGCTTTGTGAACTACTATACGCAGACCGCGCAGACCACGCCGGGCAATATCCTGGTCGGGGTTGCCGGCACAAATGGCGTCTTTCTGAGCGAGGTCCTTAATCATACGTGGACGATCAGCCCCACCACGCTGAACACGCTGGCCTTCGGCTATATCGGCTACGACCTCACAACCGGAACCCCGGTGCTGGATGCGAGCGGCAAGCCCATCTGCCTTTCCCAATTCATCAATGTGCAGGATCCGCCAAACGAGTGCTATCTGGAGGGCTTCAACGTCAGCGACGGCAACAACAACTCCTATTCGCCCACCGTGGGATTCACTTCCTTCTCAAGCAACCCATTCAAAACCAAGCGCATGGACTATAGCCTGACCGAGACCTTTACCAAGGTCATCGGACGCCACACCCTGTCCGCGGGCGGGGACATCTTTCATCGCCATCACACCGAAAGTTCGCTCTTTGTCGAGAGCCCGATCATCAATTTCACCGGCCAATATCACCGGCGTTCCTTTCGCCGACTTCCTGCTCGGAGACGCGGAGAGCATTACCCAGGGCGCAGGCGAAGCAAAATACCACTTCGCAATGGATGCTCGGCCTCTATGCGCAGGATCAGTACAAGATCAAGCCGAATTTGACGGCGACGCTTGGACTGCGCTGGGACCCGAACACTCCGGCCGCATGTGGCAGGCGGCCGCGGCGCGGCCTACGTGCCGGGCCAACAGAGCACCCGGTTCCCCAACGCACCCGTCGGCTCGTCTTTCCCGGAGATGCGGGCTTGAACGACCAGCTTTACAAGGCCAGCTACAGCTACTTCGAACCGCGTATTGGCCTTGCATGGACCCCAATCCCGACAACCTCGATTCGCGCCGCCTTCGGACTCTTCACCACGCCAATGGAAGATGCTTTCTACCAGATGGTGTGGCGATGTAGCACCTTTCTCGCCAACCTACAGCCTCGGCACGGCGCGGCTATCCCGTTTGACAACCCATGGACCAAATTCCCCGGCGGAGGCGGTACTTGCAGCCCGGACAGAGTCCCTTCCCGCCATTTGCAGGGCCGCAGCAGAACCCGCCCGCCAATTCGACTTTTGCGGGTGCCCAGAACATTCCCGCCACCTTCATTCCCAACCTCAAGCTCGGTGTCACCCAGAGCTGGAACCTCTCGGTAGAGCAGCAACTCGGAAAAACAAACGCTCTGCATCTGGCCTATGTGGGCAGCGAGTCGTTCCACCAGGCAACAACAGTGGATGCCAATCCTGGTGTCGCGGTGGGTGCCGGTGTTCCGCCACCATCCACCAATCCGCGCATCAACTCAACTTCTCAAGGCATCCTCCAGGTTCAGGACGGCGGCACCTCAAGTTACAGCGCTTTGCAGGCCGGCATCGAACACAAGTTCTCCCACAGCTTCCAGCTCCAATCGAACTTCACCTGGTCAAAGACAACCGACGTCGGCGGATCGGGCGATCCCTACCTTCGAATCCAGCGTCAGCGATCCCTACGACGTAGGCCACGACAAGGGGCTGTCCAGTCTCAATGTTCCGTTGGTGTGGGTCACCTACGGCAATTACCTGCTGCCTTCCTTCAAGGGCAACAATTTCCTGGTGAAGAATGTACTTGGCGGCTGGCAGTTAGCGCTATCTACACCGCGGAATCAGGCGAGCCTTTCTCCATTAACCCCGGCAACGGAAGAAACCGCTCCGGCTTCGACGTCGGGCAGGATCTTGCCGACCGGGTTCCCGGACAGCCTCTCGGAGTCCGACAGGGAGGCAAGTCGCATTGGCTGAATAGTATTTCAACAAGGCCGCCTTTGCCCCCAACGAGTTTGGAACCGCAGGGAACGCGGGAAAATACATCATCTGACCGGCCGCCGGTTTACTCCATGGATTCGGCGTTCATCAAAAACTTCAACACCTTCGAGCGCTTCAAAACCCAATTCCGCTGGGAGATGTTCAATGCTCTCAACACACCCAGTTTCGGCGCTCCGAGCCACAGCATCTCAAGTGGGAATTTTGGACAGATATCTTCAACGGGTCCCATTCCGGCCCGTGTGATACAGGCTGCTTTGAAAGTGACCTTCTGAGCGCACCCACCAAACCAATCCAACACTGCACCTCGTCCCACACCGGATCGTTCGGTCTGGGACGAGGTTCTCGTTCCGCCGTCATGGGTTTGCGCGAGGATGCATCGCCTTCGTATTTCCCAGCGTTCATCTCATTTGAAAGCAGGCAGATTCCTTGAACCGCCGTCAATTCGCATCCTTGAGTTTTTGCACCGCAGGCGTTGCACTCACCCCAGGGCTCCTGGCAGCAAGACTGAAGGTCGATGCCACTCGCAGGCGCTTCCATGTTGCAATCGTCGCCGATACCCACATCATCGATCCCTTCTACATAGGACCGGAAGAAACCCCAGAAGATTCCGAAAGCATGTTTCATACTTCGGAACGGCTCATAGCCGCCCGCGAGCACATCAATCGGCTGTCTCCGGCCGTGGACCTAGTCTTCAACCTTGGAGACGTCGTGCACGATTGCCCCTCGACGGACTACGACTTCTACTTCCAGAATCGGACGCAGACTCGACATTGCCGCCGAGATCATCGCCGGTTTCCATGCCCCCGTCCACCTGGCCCTGGGAAATCACGACTATTCCTTGCCCCGCATCTCCCGCGAGTTGACCCACCGGCTCTTCGCCGACAAACTGCACGCCACGCCCTATTCCGCGGTCAACCACAAGGGCTGGAAATTTCTTATCCTCAATAACTTCCTCGGTATCTCATGGGACACCGCCAACCCCGCCTACAACCAGGGCGTGGGAACGCTCGGTCAGGTCCAGTTGAATTGGCTGGAGGCCGAACTGGCTCAGCGAATGCCCACTATCGTGCTCATCCATTACCCCCTCTGGATCATCGAACCCAAAGAGTTCTCCGACTTGGGGCTGCACCCGCTCCTGCGCAAATACTCCGATTCCGTGCGCCTGGTCCTCTCCGGTCACTGGCACAAATGGGTCGATTTCTCCCATACCTTCGGCCCCCAGCACTACGTCGTCGCAGCCACGCGCTACGACCCAACTCCTACATGATTTTGGAGATTGACAGCGCATCCGGAAGCTGGCGCTTCCTCAATGCCAGGTGCGCGGAATGGGCGACCCATTACTCTAAGCCATACCCATGACAACCTCTTGCCAAACGGTGAGCGAGTGCAAATCCAGGACGGTCCGGTCACCGGATTCACCGAACCGCTGTCAAGGGCGGAGGAAAAGTAGACCACCGTGGCGGAGTAAAAGGGAACCAGTAGGAAGACGGTAAGTCAGGGTTTTTCGGGGGACAAGGGCATCTGGAGTGCAGCGGAAGCGGCCCTCCTCCCCCGAGGCGCATTTGGGAGGGGCTTGTCAGCCTCGTTTGCCGCGACTCTCTTTGAGGCGGTAGCTGTCGCCATTCATCTCCCGGATGTGTACATGATAGGTGAGCCTATCGAGCAAGGCGCCTGTCAGCCGCTCCGATCCAAGCACTTCTGTCCATTCCTGAAAAGGCAGGTTCGAGTCGATCAGAGTCGAACCACGCCAGCATGGACTTCTATGATTCCCACTCTTTGCCCCAGAAGACGGAGAATGGACGGGGCAGGGGCATTCGCGTTCATTCTGGACGTAACTCGACGTGGCAAGTGGGGCTGCCGCTAGTATTTGCGGACAGCGTGATCGACCCGGTCGGACCACGCATGAATGCCGCCCGTCAGGTTCCACACCTGGTTGAAGCCGGCCTTGTTGAGCAATTGCACAGCCTTGGCCCCGCGCGGCCCCATCTTGCAGAGCGCAACGATCTTACGGTTGGCGTCGAGCTCATGCACCCGGCGTGGCAGCTCTGCCAGCGGAATAAGGTGTCCGCCAATGTTGGAGGTTTCGAATTCGAACTCATCCCGCACATCGAGCAGAAAGAGGTTTTCACCAGCGTCGAGCCGCTTCTTCAGTTCTTCCGCTCGCATCTCAGGAACGCCCATTGCATGTCTCCCATGTGAGTAAGCGGTGCGGCGAAGATCCCGTTGGCCGCGCCCGCTTCGATTTTCGTTCGAAAATAGAAAACCCACCTGCCAGGTCGATATCTGGCGGTGGGTCCGATTGAGGTGCCGGCTTGTCGCTAAACTCTAGCTCTGCCCATCCCTCACGCCAGAAGACATGCGTACGCAACACATCGTCGCGCAACAACAGACTTCGGCGGTCTCGGAGCGGAGAGCGGTCACAAACCTAGATTAGCACTCTGGGGGGCGGGAGAGCAATTTGCGTAGCTCGAATTTGCGGCGGTCGGCGTCCGATCGAGTGTCCGTTCGATTTTTCGATCCAAGCCATCGCAGGCCGCGGGGCTGCATCGGAGCGTCTCGGCCCAGGTGATTACAGACCAGCATGGGTTTCTGTGGTTCCCACCCTTTGTGCAAAGAACGCACAAAGGACGGGGCAACGCAAAATGGGTGTTAACACCTGATTCAAAAACGTCTTAATCTCTTTAGAATGTTTGTTTTATATGGTGCGCCCGGAGAGATTCGAACTCCCGGCCTACTGATTCGTAGTCAGATTTTGGCACCTTTGCATGGAGTCGCACTGAGATGCATTGCGCTGTATAACTCATTTATTAACAGCATTTACGACCTGCACGACCTTTGCATTGAGTTGCACAAAGAAGCACAAAATTACAAACCAAACATGCACCAAAACATGCACCAGAATTCCTCTCCACCATGCTGCCCGCATCCGGTCGCGGCTGATTGCCAATCCTGCACGGCGGCGGACAACAGGCCGTACTACGCTCCGGAATCGAAGACCTGGCCGGAACTGTAGGCCCGGTGACAGCAGCAGACTTTCAAACTTTGTTGGCTGCGAGCGCTCAATTCGTCCTCATTTGGAGCGCGATTTGGGGACCATCCATCCCCAAGGCAGCGCGACGACGCCGGCTTCAAGCGGACGCGCTTTGCCGCCATGCAACACCACGCCGCGCACAAGGGATGCTTTGCGCTTCAAACGATCCCGGAAGGCGCGAATTCCGGTCGCGTCGCTGGTGGTCACCTGACTGCCTGCCTTGATCTCCAATGCGACCAACTTGCCGGCCTCTTCCAAAATGAAATCCACTTCGTGCCCCGCGCGGTCGCGCCAAAAGTGCAACTTGCGCTGTTGTGGATCGAGGGCGCGCCATGTCTCCAGGGTCTGAAACAGGGTTTGCTCCAACCAGAATCCCGCGTCCATGCGGCGTCGTGACGTCCGCGGACGACTTGATTCCGGCAAGCCAGGCGGCAAGGCCGCAATCCGTCCAGAGCAACTTCGGTGCTTTGACGAGCGCCGTCGAGGGATTGGTCGCCAGCGGGCGGATGCGCGTAATCAGGCAGCCGGTCTCCAGCAAGTTCAAATACCGGTGCGCGGTCGGATGACTGAGCGCGGCGTCGCGGGCCAAGTCGGCTTGGTTGAGCAGCTTGCCGGTTCGTTGCGCGGCCAGCATCATCACGCGCTGAAAATCAGGCAGGCTGGAGACGGCGCTTAATTGGCGCAAATCCCGCTCCAGATAGGTTTGCACATAAGCGGCGAACCACAGGCCGCGGTCGGCTTCGGAGGCGATTTGCAGCGCGGGCGGGAATCCTCCGCGCAGCAGCCATCCTGGCCAGTCGCCCGGTTCGTCCGGCCATTCCCGCCAATCGAAATCCGGGGCAAACAAGCGATCCAGCGGCAACAATGCGTCCTTGCGTTCCTGCCACTCGGTGGGACAAAACGGCCGAAGATCCAAATAGATCGCGCGGCCAGCCAGAGTGTCCGCCACATGTTTCATCAGCAGCAGGTTGGCGGAGCCGGTCAGAATGAAGTCGCCCGCCCGCCGGTGTGTGTCCACGGCCCGTTTGACCGCCAGCAAGATCTGTGGCGCTCGCTGGACCTCATCGAGAATGACGGGGCGCGTGGCGAGCAGCGAATCGGGATTGCGCTCGGCCTGATCGAGAACGCCGACATCATCGAGAGTGAAATACGCCCGCGCTGGCTCAATCGCCTGCGTCAGCGTGGTCTTGCCGGTCTGCCGCGCGCCCGTCAACACAGTGACGGGCAAGACCCGAAGGGCCGTTTGGAGATTGCGACGAAACCAGCGTGGTCTAATTCCTTCCATGTCATGAAATAAATCATTTCACGGCATGAAATGCAATAGAAAACTCTCGTAGACTCAATTAGGGTTCGATCAGCGGTTTGCCAGGTCAAGATGCCGAATCATCCCACAAGGCGTTCTGGGTGGTTTGAACGGGAGAATCTTCGCAGCTCGGAAACCGGGATGAGGACTCGTGTGCCAATCCGACGAATGAGGAGCTGTTTGTTCGCAACCAGGTAATCCAGAGCGCGGCAACTAATGGAGAGCATGCCGGCTGCCTCTACGCGTCCTATGAGGAACTTCTCTTCGGGAGAGATCGTAACCCTGCCCGGACCCTTTTTCTCTGTGACGTTTTCGCCTGCCATTGGCAACTCCGATTTCGTTGTGGGGATACTCGTTGCTGTCACTACAGCCATTGTCTATGCCTCTTCTAGCAATCTCTGGTGAGCCCTGCAATGGGCACGATGAATTGCGCCGACACGATGGACTCTCTTAGAGTGGAGTGAATCGCGGGGGTTGTCCAATACTTCTAAACTATGGCGCATTCATCCCAGCCATAGCTGCCGCCTATGGCTGGCAGTCTATTTATTAGTGGCAGGAAACGAAAATCGGCCATTTGTTGACTTTCTTGATTCCTCCGCTTATGATTACAACACCATCATGGGTAGACTGACCCGTTTGTGGTATTGAACGATTCGCCGAGCACCATATGTCGCAAAGCGGAGCGTGAGAGCATGTCAGACTTACTCGAATTTAGGCACCTCAGATACTTGATCGCCGTTGCAGAAGAGGAAAACATTAGCCGCGCTGCGAAGCGCCTCTTTCTCGCACAACCATCCCTCAGCATCCAGCTCAAAACCATCGAGGACGCTCTTTCAATCGTGAGTTTCCGGCAAGGGTGCGTGACGCGATTTAGCTGACCTTGTTAGGTTGAATCAGCCGGCGAGGACGGCTGATATTGAGGCGCAAGAGCTCATCGTCGATTCCCGAACCAATTGTTCAACTTCAACGCGAACTGGAGCAGTTTCGAGGTAGCCATCCGCCTCGGACCAGGCTGCCGGAGTCGCTATGGCTGTCTGCGGTGGAACTGGCTCGGCAACACGGTTTGTATTTGGTAGCTCACCCGCTGCGGTTGGACTATGTGCAGTTGAAGAAGCGACTGGGTGGAGTTGTGAAAGCGCCGAGGAGGGCAGCCTCACCGGCGTTTGTCGAGCTGATCTCTGCGCATCCGACGACGGTGTCGGAGTGCGTGATCGAGTTCGAGTCTCCGGTTGGCGGCAAGATGCGCATTCAGTGGAAGGGTTCGGCAGCTCCTGACTGGGCAAGCCTTCTTCGCGCCTGGCGGGAAGCAGAACGATGATCCATGTCACGGCGCAGATGCGGGTACTGGTGGCGATCGAGCCGGTGGACGGACGCAAGCGGATAGATTCATTGGTTCGGGTCTGCCAGGCCCAACTCGGTGAAGACCCAATTTCCGGCTGTGTGTTCTTCTTCCGCAACCGGAGCGCAAAGTCGATTTTGATCTTGGCATATGACGGGCAGGGATATTGGCTGGCGCAAAAGCGCCTTTCCCATGGACGGTTCACTTGGTGGCCTGAATCGGGCTCCGCGGCGAAGCAGCTTGAAGCTTACGAAGCGCAGTTGCTGATGGTGGCCGGCGACGTGTCGCGCGTGCGCGCCGCGCCGATGTGGCGGCGGGTGAACGAGCTGAAATAGAGCCGGCAGAATATTTCAATTTCCCCCTTGCGTTCCAAAGAAACTTGGTTCATACTTCTGGGCAATGGCAGAGCTCAGATATCGCGGGCGTGTGATTGGAGAGGAAGACATCGTCTCCATACGCGCACTGATCGAGCGGTATCCGAGGGAAAGCCGTCGCAAACTATCGACGCGAATTTGTGAAGCCTGGCAGTGGCGTCAGGCCAATGGGGCGTTGCGCGACATGGTGTGCCGGGGCATGCTGCTGATGCTGGAGCGCGCCGGTCAGATCACGCTGCCGCCGGTTAGTTATGTGCGGCATAATCCGCTGGCGCACAGGGCCCGGCCGGAACCGGTTCCGATCGATAAGACTGCTCTCGAAGATCCGTTGCGCAAACTGCAGCCTCTGGAATTCGAGCAGGTGCGGCGCAGCGCGCAGGAGCCCCTGTTCAACAGCCTGATGGAGGAACATCACTATCTTGGCTACGAGCAGCCGGTTGGAGAGCACTTGAAGTATGTTGTCTACGCTGCAGGCCGACCCATCGCGTGCCTTGCCTGGTCATCGGCTCCGCGCCATCTTGGCAGCCGCGACCGGTACATCGGCTGGGACGCCGCGGCGCGGCGCAGTCGCATCCGCTTCATAGCTTACAACACGCGCTTCCTGATCCTGCCGTGGGTACGGGTCGAGCATCTGGCTTCGCATATCCTGGGCCGAATGGCGGCGCGGATCTCCGACGACTGGGAGCAGATGTACGGTCATCCGATTTACTTCCTTGAGACGTTCGTCGATCCGGAGCGATTCCGCGGAACATGTTATAGGGCGGCTAACTGGGTGTTACTTGGACGGACCACGGGCCGCGGCAAGCAATCGAACAGTTACGTACCGAACCGTTCGATCAAGGAGGTCTTGGGCTATCCGTTGACGAAGCATTTTCGCGAGTTACTCGGAGGCATGGCATGAAGTCTGCCCGGCGTCGCATCGACGTGAACCTGGAGGAGCTGGACCAAGTGCTGGACAGCGCGCTTGAAGCGCCGTTGAGCGAGTCCGATCACGACAAGCTCAGAGACGCGCTGCACGTACTGGCGGCGCTGCTGGTGCGCTCGCGCAATACGGAGAAGACCAGCGAGGTGGTTGGAAAGCAGGAAGCCAGTGCCGGAACACAGGCGGATGACAATGCGCCACCGCCACCTGGGCATGGCCGCAATGGAGCAGAGGCGTTTGGTGGTGCGCAGCAAGGTAGATATCAAGCATCGGAAGGCTGACCCACGGAGACCGCTGCCCGGAGTGCGGCAAAGGCAATGTGTACGGACAGAAAGAGCCGAAGGTGTTAGTACGAGTTATCGGTCAGGCTCCGCTCGCGGCCACTGTCTACTCACTCGAAAGACTGCGTTGTGGCGCCTGCGGGCAGGTGTTCACGGCGCAGGAACCGGAAGGCGTGGGGCCGGATAAGTACGATGAAACGGCCGCTGCGATGATCGCTCAGCTCAAGTACGGCGCCGGAACTCCGTTCAATCGTCTGGAACAACTGGAGGCGCAGATGGGTATCCCGCTGCCGGCGGCTACGCAGTGGGAGATCGTCGAAGAAGCTGCGCATCCGCTCAAGCCGGCGCGGGATGAGTTGATCCGGCAGGCGGCGCAAGGCACGGTAGTGCATAACGACGATACCGGCATGCGGGTGCTGATGCTGCAGCGCGATC
>CAWCWQ010000087.1:0-3046 GCA_963799145.1 uncultured Acidobacteriaceae bacterium
ATTCGCCGCAGTTCTGCGGCCAGTCCTGCCACGTGATGCATCCCGAATACACGGCCTACAAAATCTCCGCGCACTCCCATGTGGAATGCGTGGACTGCCACATCGGTTCCGGCGCCTCCTCTTACTTTGCCGCCAAGGTAAACGGCACCAAGCAGCTTGTCGAAGTCACCTTCGATCGCTATCCCACGCCGATCCCATCCCCGGTGGAGAGCCTGCGCCCGGCCCGCGACATCTGCGAAGGTTGCCACACGCCTGCCCATTTTGTCGGCGAGAAGCTGCTGGTCAAATCCAGCTTTGCCGATGACGAAAAGAACACCGAGACGCAGACAGTGCTGGTGCTGCACCTCGGCGGCCGCGACTCTCTCTCCAATCTCAAGGGGATTCATGGCGTCCACCTCGGCCACATTGAATACATCGCCACCGACCCCACGCGCACCAGCATTCCCTGGGTGCAGCG
This sequence comes from uncultured Acidobacteriaceae bacterium, assembly GCA_963799145.1. Classification (GTDB taxonomy): domain Bacteria; phylum Acidobacteriota; class Terriglobia; order Terriglobales; family Acidobacteriaceae; genus Telmatobacter. Next base: position 458 of record CAWCWQ010000087.1, read on the forward strand.
GCAAAACCCCGACGGATCCCAGACCGTCTACGCCGCCTCGGCCACCGGCGGCGCGGTGCCCCAGGGCGAGCGCCGCTTGATGGATTGCATCGATTGCCACAATCGCGCGGCACATACCTTCGTCACCGCAGAGGACGCGCTTAACCGCGCCATGGCCGAGGGCGCGGTCTCGCCCGATCTGCCTTGGGTCCACAAGGAGGGCATGGAGCTGCTGAAGGCGACCTACTCGAGCGAAGCGGAAGCCAGCGCAAAGATTCCCGCGCTGCTTGAGGAGTTCTATCGCACCCAGCATCCCGAGGTGCTGACGGCGAAGGCCGCGCTGGTCAAGACGGCGGGCGAGCAGCTTGTGGTCCTCTATAGCCAGAACGTCTTTCCCTTCATGAAGGTAACCTGGGGCACGCATCCCAACCATATCGGCCACATGAGCTACCCGGGCTGCTTCCGCTGCCACGACGGCGACCACGCGGCCAAGGACGGCGCCAGCATCACTCAGGATTGCGCCGCCTGCCACAACCTGCTGGCGGTGGACGAGGCCAAGCCAAAGGTTCTCACGGATCTCGGCATTCAATAGAGCATCTTCGCCGCTTCAAAGAATTATGGTGCCCCATCCTTTTCGTGCCTTTTACGAAAAGGGTGGGAATCTGGCTCGAAGGGTGAGAGCCGCGCGTGTTAGGCTGGCCTTTCACATTCAAGGAGCGAGATTCTATATGCAATCCAGTAATAACAATCACTTCAATCTTGTCGCCGCGGCCCACGCCGCCATGATCGAGCACGGTTTTCAGCCCGATTTTCCCGCCGCAACCGCCGCGGAACTGGCCGCGATTGAGGCTCATCCCGCCCCGCCCGCCGTGCCCGGCATCAAGGATCTGACGCGGCCTGCTCTGGTCCTCCATCGACAACGACACCTCCAAGGATCTCGACCAGATCGAGTGGGCCGAGCAGCTGCCCGACGGCCGCATCCGCGTGCTCGTGGGCGTGGCCGATGTGGATGCGCGCGTCCACCTGGGCACGGCGATCGACTCCCATGCCCGCAGCGAGACCACCTCGGTCTATACCGGCGTCAAGGTCTTTCCCATGCTGCCCGCCGAGCTCTCCGAGGGCATTACCTCGCTGAACGAGAACGAAGACCGCGTGGCCCTCGTGATCGAGTTCTCCGTGGATGCGGCTGGCACTGCCTCCGACGGCAAGGTCTACGCCGCGCTGGTCCGCAACCGGGCGCAGTTGGCCTACAACGGCGTGGGCGCATGGCTGGAGGGAACCGGCCCCGCGCCGGCCAAGGTGGCCGCCAGCGCCGATCTGGCCGCCCAGCTCAAGCTCCAGGACACCGCCGCCCAGCGCATGGTGGGCGGCCGCTTCCAGCATGGCGCGCTCGATCTGGAGACCATTGAGACTCGGCCCGTGATGCTGGCCGAGGAGGCGGTCGAGATCGTTCGCCTCCAGAAGAATCGCGCCACCTCGCTCATCGAGGAGTTCATGGTGGCGGCCAACGGCGTCATCGCCCGCACCTTCGAGGACGCCGGCGTGGCCTCCATTCGCCGCATCGTCCGCACCCCCAAGCGCTGGGACCGCATCGTCGAGGTGGCCGAGGGCCTGGGCACGACGCTGCCCGCCGAGCCGGACTCAAAGGCCCTCAACGACTTCCTGCTGGCGCAGAAGCAGAAGGACCCCGACCACTTTCCCGACCTCTCGCTGACCGTCATCAAGCTGATGGGCCCCGGCGAGTACGTGCTGGTCAAGCCCAACGAGCCCTCGCCGGGCCACTTCGGCCTGGCCGTGCAGGACTACACCCACTCCACCGCTCCCAACCGCCGCTTTCCCGATATGGTGACGCAGCGGCTGATGAAGGCCTGGCTCGCCAAAGCGGCCGCAGCCTTACTCCGAAGGCGATCTCAACGACATCGCCGTCCGCTGCACGCTGATGGAAGACAACGCCCGCAAGGTGGAGCGCGAGATGCAGAAGCGCATCGCCGCCGTGGTGCTGCACCCGCGCATCGGCCAGAGCTTCCCGGCCATCGTTACCGGCGTCAACAAGTACGGCACCTTCGTTCGCACCCTCGATCCGCACGTGGATGGAATGGTGGTCAGCGGCGGCAAGGGCCTGGACGTAGGCGACAAGGTAACGGTGAAGCTGATCTCCACCGACCCACAGCGCGGGTTTATCGACTTTGCGGTGTGAGGCTCGAGACAAACTGACAAGTTGTTCGAAGATATGTAAAGTTGAATGAGCCCAACGGAGAGCACCGGTATGACAAGAAGTCCGATAGGTCGGGTGAATCCAAAGGGCCGCAAGATAATTATCCTCGTTCTCATTTCGGTTTTCGCTGTTATGTTTTCTGTAGTTATGATTGCAAACATCCCAAATTTCCAAGGAATGTTCGAAGCAAGGGAAGTCTTCAAAGCCTACAATCAGGCCCTTATCGCCAAAGATTACGCGATGGCTTATAACCTCCTCGCACCCGAAACGAAAGCTAATGTTAGCTACGACAAGTTCGTTGGGATCGAGGATAAACTTGGCGAACGGATTGGGGCATTGCGAAGCTTTAGTACAAGCAAAATGGACACCAAAGGAGACGAGGAAAACCTCGTTAC
>CAWCWQ010000088.1:0-15773 GCA_963799145.1 uncultured Acidobacteriaceae bacterium
AACGAGCATGTCCCGCGCGTAGTTGAAAGTGGCGGGCGGCGGTTAGGTTGATGTTACTACGCAGCGATCTTGGCGGAAGCAGCCTGCGCAGGGTTGAGGATGGCTTCCAAGGTCCACAGATCGCGATAGCCCATGATCTTGTTGAATCGCTTCTCGGTGCGGAGGAAAGCTGAGGCCATCCAGCGCCGGACCATGTTGCCGTTTTGCCAGTGAGTAACACGTCGGGTCTGGATGCGCACCCCGGCGTGTGGGCTCTCGATGATGTTGGTGGTGGCCAGGCAGCGACACAGCGAAGGTGGTACGTCCAGACGATTGATGGTGAAGCACTCTTCCAGACCTTCGACCAGGCTGCCGGCCGCGGAAGGGTACCTCTGATCCAGCCATGCGGCCAGTTTCTTGATGCGCGCCATGCCTTCCTTGGGCGGGAGCTTCCAGGCAGCGCGGAGCACACTTTTGACTTGCGGCCGGTCTTCCTTGGGCAGGTAGTCGAGCACATTGCGCAGCTTGTGGGCGCGGCAGCGTTGCACCGGCTGGTGAGCGCCGAAGACGGCGTTGATGGCGGCCCGCAGCGCCTTGGAGCCATCGATGACGAACAGAATCTTGCGCTTCGCATCGACGCCCCTGGCCACGATATCTTCCAGCAGCGCGGTGATGACCGTGGAGTTCTCCGTGGCGCCTTCGCGGATGCCCAGCACATGCTTGTTGCCCTCCACATCCACGCCCACCGCGCCGATCATGGTGTAGTCGCCGAAGATGAGCCCGTCGACGTAGATCACCAGCAGCTTCAGTTCATCGAAACGCCGGTTGAGCAGCGCTTCCACTTCCGCTTCCGAGGCCTCGATCGCCGCCCGGCTCACCGCCGAGCGCGACACGCCCGCCGTTTCCGCCATCTCCGGAATCACGGCCTTGTAGTTGCGCGTGGAAACGCCATGCAACAGAGTGTCCAACATTCGCGCCCGCATTTGTTCCTGATCCCGCATGGCGGCGTAAGCGGGAACCTCCACTTCATGGCCCTTTGATCCTTTGCGGCGCAAGCGCGGCCGTTCCACTTCCAACTTCCGGTCGCTCAGAAACACTTGCCCTGGCTGACGGCCATAGAAAACTACGTCTCCGGAGCGCCGCTTGCCTTGTTGCGGCGGACCTCCCGCGGCCTCCATGGCCGACAGTTGCAACACGGCCTGAATGGCCGCTCGTCCGGTAACGTCGATCAGCTCGTTGCAGGCCACCTGGCACTGCTCGATCAGATCCACCATGGGCAGAAGACCTTGCCCATTCTTGACCAGGAAGCTGATCAGTTCCTGCTCGTTGACTTTCCCCTGCTTGCCGATGGTGCGGTAAGCTTTCTTCACGGCGGTTCTCCTTTCAAAAGGTTGGCAACCCGATTCTTTCAGAACCGGGTCGAACCGCCGCTCAACTTTCAACTACAGATGGGACACCCTCGTTACAACGATTCAGGCAAACCTTACGTTTGAAAAGGGAACACTACAGTTTGAATATGTTTTTAAGAAGGAGCATGGCATCTGGTTCGTTTACAGATTCAATGAATTGTGACGCCGGGTGCCCCAGGTCTCGCATTTGAGACCTGGGATTCCGTCATCTAGTGTTTACATTGTGCGCACATCAATGTACACTGATTGTGAGTACAGGTGGAGGTAAATCAATGGGCACGGTGGCCGCTGAACCGAGCAGATTGCGCGCGGAGAACATCAATCTGCGCGTTAGCCGCAGCCAGAAGGCGTTGATCGATCATTGTCGATGCAACTCATCCCAACCGCGCAAGAATCCTTGCCGTTTCCGCCACCGTGATCATAAGAGTCTGCGGGTTGGCGGGCGATGAGATAAAACCAAATTTCTCATAGAACGTTTTCGCGTTCGCGGAGATCGCGCTCACCAGAATGGCTCGTATTCCAGCGATCTCTGCCGCCTGCAAGGTTCGCAAAACGGCATCGCGGAGCAGACTCGCCCCGATTCCGCGGCTCTGAAATCGGGAATCCATGGCAAGCCGTCCAATCAGGATCACGGGCACGGGGCCGGGCATGTTACGCTTTGCCCGCGAAGTAGCTTCCGTATGGGCCACGGCGCCTGCCGCGAGCGCATAGTAGCCCACGACGCAACTACCGGCGCAGACAACATAGGTTCGGGAGGCGCCGCTCTTCGCATTTTGCAACGCGCGGTTTCTTAGCCAGCTGTCGAGAGATGGCTCACAGCAAGAGAATTGTGTCAGGTCGTGATCCGCATTCAGGCGTTCCGGCCGAGTAATTCGGGCGTCGAAGCCGCCTATCGTTCCCATGCGGGCTTCCTGTTGAGCAGCCGCGCCAGCTTCGGATTGTCCGCCGGGGGATTGTCGAGCATGGCAGTGAAACGCTTGAACTCCTCCGCCCCCAGGTTGAAATAACACTGGTCGAGCAACACCGATTCCGCTTCCCGGCAGACCACGTCGAGCATGAAGTCGGAGCGATTTCTGCCCAGTGCGTCGGCCGCGCTGTCGATCAGCGTTTTCTGGCGGCGGCTGACGCGGAGATTGATGTTCTCCGCACGCAGTTTGCTCGATACGGCAACAGCAGTTTTCATATCCCTCCAGCACCTGTCCATCATCATAGCGCAATGTGCGCACAATGTGAAGCGGGATGCCCCATGTCTCGCTTCCGAGCAACAAGGTGGCACTGGCCGGTGAACATTCTAAACAGCTTGCTGGAAGCCGCCCTCGCGGCTGCATATACTTGAGACCATGTCATCCGCGCCCAACCCGGAGTTCTTGCGCCGCGCCATTCAGTTGGCGACCGAAAATGTGGTCAGAGGCAGGGGCGGCCCATTTGCCGCCCTGATTGTCCGCGACGGCCAAGTCGTCGCCGAGGCCGCGAACTCGGTAACCGCGACCAACGACCCCACTGCTCACGGCGAAGTGAACGCCATCCGCGCCGCCGCCAGTGTGCTGGGCACATTCACGCTGGCCGGCTGCGAACTCTACACCAGTTGCCAGCCATGCCCCATGTGCCTGGCCGCGGCCTACTGGGCGCGCATTGATGCCATCTACTACGGAGCCAGCGCCGCGGATGCGGCCCGCGCCGGCTTCGGCGACGCATTCCTCTACGATGAGTTCAAGAAGGATCGAACCGCCCGGTCGCTTTCCGCCACGCAACTGCTGGGTGACGAAGCCTGGGCCAGCTTTGCCGCGTGGATGGCTTCGACCAGCAAGATCGAGTACTGAGGAGTTGCTCCGCGCCAATTCTCTCTGGAATTACGCCCATGCAAGCGATCGAACTCGCACCGGGGGTCTGTACTCCTGTCCTCTTCAAGCCGCTCGACTCTCTCGCGTCAGAGCCCCGCCCGACGCCATAAGCGCAAGGCCGACGGTGAGATAGAGAAACTGCAGCCAATCCAACCCGCCCACCATCGCCACCTCGACCACGATCCACCCTGTCGCCACGCACCCCTGAAATGCAACCCACCAGCCGTATCCGGGCCTCCTGCGCAATACCGCGGTCAGCACCAAAAGGCTCAGCAAACCGTTGGCCAGCAAGAGAATCAATCCCGGAATCAGGAAGGTGTGGAACGGTGAATGTCTCAGCATGCTCCGCGGCATGTGCATCAACCCGCCAGACGGGTCCAGAATCAGCGGCAATGCCCCCGCAATTGCGGAAACACCCAGGAACCCCAGCACGCCGATTGCAACTCCGCGCACGACCTTCATCGCTTTCCTCCGACAATTCCCGATCCGGGCAATACCCAGGACTCTAGCACTTTCCTTGTCGGATGTCTGTGAGACTCGAAAAGAACTCCAACGCCTGGCGGCTCCAGAGCAGCATCCGCGTCTCTGAGATCGGCTTGCGACTGTCAAGGTGAAAGCCGGAGGCAGCGAATTTGATGCCTCGATCGACACGTTCTACAACCCTCGATCGGAGGCGGTCGCGCTGTTCAATTGCTCCTTGAGCGCTCGGATGAGCCGGTCCTGAAACTCCGGATGGTCCGCCAGAGCCAGTTGAAGGGCTTTGGAGGTGACTTGCCGCGCCTCCTGCGCACGGCCCGAGGCAAGCAGAGCCGCACCCAGAGCGGCGTTTACCTGTGCGTTATCGGGCGCCAGTTGGACGGCTGCCTGGGCCGAAGCAAGGGCCTCGGGAATGCGATGCACACTAAGCAGGGTGGCGGCGGTCTCGGCCTCGTTCAGCCCGGCAAGCTGGGAAAAGTCGAAGGCGCCGCGATAGACCAGGATGACGTTGCCGATCTCCGCGTCCGGCTTGCGATCGGCAAGTACCCTGTAGGGGTTGAGCGAGCCTGGCCCCCACAACAGCCCTGAGACCTCCATGGCGCTGATGTAAACGGTGCCGTTTATCGATGTGGGCACCGATGGCAAACTCATGCCGAAGAGCGTTCCAATGGCGGAGGGCAGCGGCTTGCAGTGAATGCCGTAGTAGGCCGGATCGATTTCCGGGTTGGAGTAGTCGAACCAGCAGTCTTCGGTGGAATGCCGATCCATGTATGTCTTGGCCCACTTCAACCCCTGGCCCCAGTCGTCGTTGGAGTCTGTAACCACCCGCCAGGTATTCGCAGGCCCGCCAAATGCCTCGTTGGAATAGGCCAGAAAGTCAGGGAAGGAGTGCAGGGAAGAGACAATAGTGAACGCCAGGAGAGCGCCAACCGCGATCTTGCCGGGCATTGAGCGCGCCGCCAGCACGGCAGCCGCTGCGCCGGCAAGAACCAGGCAGAACGGGTAGACGGGAAGAATGTGGCGAACGCCCAGGCTGAGCATCGACCCCACGGAGACGGCCATAAACAAGGCGACGGGAATGGCGAAGAAGAGGAACTCGCGCCGCCGGCCAAAGACCCCTGCGAATGGCACAAGCATGAGAAGAATCATGAGCGTGAGCGTGCTCTTGACGATGAAGACGCCGGGAAAGAAGAACCACTGCCCTTTGGGGTACAGATGGCCGAAGACGAAGGTGGGGCGGGTTCCGGAGATCTGCAGGATATCGATCCAGCCGTAAAGGTAGGCCTCCGGAAAGAGATGGCGCCGCGCGAAGAACATGATCACGGCCTGTTTCAGCGGGCTCAGGTTGGTTGCGTAATCGGCGAACGCCGGGATCAGCGACAGTTGACCGGGCCGAGCCGCGTAGCGAAATCCGTAGACGGTCCAGAGAAAGCCGTAGCAGACCAATCCGATGGCCGCCAGCGCCCCTGCCAGTTGCAGCAGATTCAGGCTGCGGAGGTGGTTATCCACTTCAAAATGGGCGCTGAATGGCCGTCTGTGCGCGAGGTAATCGGCCAGGCCCAGCAGTAATAGCGTGGGCAGCACCAGCGCGCCCGAGTGCTTTGACGCCATGGCAAGGGCGGCGGTGGCCGCGCACAGCGCCAGGCGTCCAACGGCCGGCTTCTTCAGAAAACGATAGAAGGCATAGTTGGCGGCGAAGAACATGCAGGCCAGCGGGATATCCGTGGTGACCAGTGCGCCATTCGAGAGCATGACGGGCTCAAAGACAAACAAGCCCAGCGCCAACAGCCCGGCCAGCGGGCCGAAGACCTCACCGGCGGCAAGATACACCAGGGTAGCCAAGGCAAGGCTGAAGAGTGCCACTACGGTGCGGCCGCGCATGAGGAGCACGTCGGCATTGCCGCTGCCGTAAAGGAACTTGGTTCCGTTCATGAAGTCTTCCATCTTGAAGAACGGCGCGGGGAAGTGCGGCGGCTCTTTCAGGCTCATGGAGAGCAGAGGGATCGCGGCCAGCATCTTCACCAGCGGCGGGTGCTCGGGATTCGTTCCGAAGTCGCCGTGCTTCCAGTACTCGTAGCCCGCGTACAGGTGGTCGGACTCGTCGAAAACCTGGGACTCCTGGCGCGCGGAGGTATAGAGAAGCGTCGCGAACACCGCCAGAAGAGCCGCGGCGATGAGCCGGCTGGTAAGCGGCGGGATGCTTGTCCAGCGCGAATTTAGCGGGACAGTGAGCGTGGAGGGGACACCAGATCGGCCTGCTTGCAAACCTTGACCTCCATGGGGTGATGGCGCGGTTGGGAAGGATGGCGAACCCAATGGGACTGGCGCGGCGCTCCTTTGAATAGACGGTTGATCCGGAAAGGGGGAAGCCCTCGGGGAAAGTATACCCGCCGCGCTCGATCCGAGATTGCGTAACTACAAACTGCCGGGGAGAGAGCCTGGCGCCCAGCCATTCGCGGCGCGCAGGTGGATGGGCCGCGGGCCGCGGAACTATACTGCCAGCCATGCAAGTTATCCGGCTCACGCTGCTTATCGCCGTTTCAGCCTTCACCGCCGCCCAGTCCCCGGCACCCGCGCCGCTTCAAGCGCAGCCGCAATCCCCGCTCCCGGCGCAGCAGCTCTGGCAGATGCAGGGGTCGGGCATTACCGCAGGCTTGCGCGGCATCGATTCAGTGGATGGCACGGTGGCCTGGGCCAGCGGAACGGGCGGAACAGTACTCAGAACCACCGACGGCGGCGCGCACTGGCAGAAGTGCGCCGTGCCGGACGCGGCGAAAGATGGAGCTACACTCGATTTTCGCGGGGTGCAGGCATGGGACTCCGACACCGCCATTGTGATGGCCTCCGGCCCGGGCGAAAAGAGCCGCCTCTACAAGACCACCGACGGCTGCAAGACGTGGGCACTGTTGTTGAAGAACACCGATCCGGAAGGCTTCTTCGACGCCTTCACTTTCTGGGATCGGAAGCACGGTTTTCTGCTAGGCGACCCTGTTCTCAGAATGCGGGTTCGGAATGACCCGAATCCCCTCGAATACCATGCTGGGAAAGCACCGCCTCCCTTTGTGGTTAGGATTTCAAAGAATCGGAGATTCCTCACGCTTTCCACTATTGATGGTGGGAGGAATTGGGCTTATTGGCCAACGGGCCGTGGCTTTGCCACAGAAGACGTTGCGCTCGACGGAGCGGCGTTTGCTGCCAGCAATTCCGCTGCGTTTGTTCCGTTTCAATCTCTTCCAAACTGCCGTCCAGTTCCGGATTACGCGACAAGCCGTTCATGGATTGGAATTGGCGGCAAAGGTGGGGCAAGGATTCTGATGGGCTTCAGCAACATGACTGACGTGTGTCTGGGCCCAAAGGACAAATGGACTGATGAACTTAGGTTTGCGTGGTCAAAAGGTATCTCGGTACCGATGGCTGGCGGTTCCGAATCTTCTGGAGTATTCTCCGTCTCGTTTCGTGCAGTGATTCTACCGTTGGAAGGGTTTCCCGAGGGCATTGTGCCGGATGGACGCGGTGACTACGAACACGGCATAGCCGTCGGCGGCGATTACACCAAACCCAGCGAAAGCGCTGGCACAGCCGCGTGGTCTTCCGATGGCGGTGAACACTGGACCGCCTCCGTCACTCCGCCCCACGGCTTCCGTTCCGCCGTGCAATGGAGCGAGGCCCTCAAACTCTGGATCACAGTAGGAACCAACGGCAGTGACATCAGCCGCGACGACGGCAAGACCTGGCACCCGCTCGACGACGGCAACTGGAATGCGCTCTCTCTGCCCTTTGTCGTCGGACCCAACGGACGCATCGCCCGGCTGGACCCGCAGAGCCTTGGATCAACTGGTGGCCGCTGATTTGATTCGACGGCCGCGCCATTATTCCCTCAGGGGCTAAAGCCCGCAATCGATTTGCTGCATTTGCGGCACGGCTAAAGCCATGCCCTGACGCTTCTGCGGGCCCTGGGGGAGTTTTTCGCAGCCTGTAAAGCCATGCCCTGACGCTTCTGCCTGCCCAGGGGAGTATTTCCTCAGCCTGTAAAGCCATGCCCTGACGCTTCTGCCGGCCCAGGGGAGTATTTCCTCAGCCTGTGAAGCCATGCCCCTTCAAGGCGCCGATTGGCTTAACGGTTCGCCCGGACCGGCCCTGAACTGAGCTATGCTGGAGCCGACAGCAAAACGACAGCGGAGGAAGTAATGGACGCATCGGCTCAGATGGCGGAGACCCTGCGCGTGTTTCGCGAGACCCACTCCACGCGCATCCTGCAACTGGGGATGGACCGATGGGAGTACATCGTTGGCGGCAAGAGCGAGTGTACGATTGTCATCGCCGGCGGCGGAGGCAGCACGGCCGAGTCGAATTTCTCGACAAATACGGCCCTCGAATCTAACTGCCAGGTTGTTTCTCTGGGCATTCCCACCAGCGCCAAGACCGTCGAAGATGTCAATCGAGGCATCGCGGGGATTCTCGATTCGCTGGGCATCGGGCAGGCGATCTTTCTCGGCCATTCGCTGGGAGGAATGGTTGCGCAATCCTTCGCCCTTCGCCATGCGGAGCGCGTGGCCGGCATGGTGCTTTCCAGCACCGGCTTCTACCTGGGGGCGCGCGCAGTGCTGCTGCCTGCCGCTACCAGACTTATGCTGCTGCTTCCTGAAGCTTTGCTCCTGCGCGCAGTCGGCTCCCAGATGGGGCGGTTGCTCAAGCCGTCTGAAGCGGCGGATTTCTGGCTCCAGTTTTATCGGGAGGAGTTGCGTCTGCCAGACTCCGGCGCGCGCCTGAAACATCAAGCTTCGCTCCTGGTCAAGTATGCAGCTTTCTTCCGCGAGAATCCCATTCATGCAGGCCTGGCGTGGGCTAACTCCGTTCCAGTTCAGATCATCGCCGCCGAAGACGATCGGGGATTCACAAAGCGCGAGATCGCCTATCTGGGCAGCCTCTACCCAAGGTCGCGGACGATAACTCTGCCGGCGGGCACCGGGCATTTGAGCTTCCTGACCCGTCCGCGCGAATATATCGATGCGGTGGAGAGCTTTGTGGCAAGCGTAATAGATCAAGGGTCGCTGTAAGGCGATTTGAGTTGAACCCGCGAATTGCCGGCTGCCGCGAAGCCGATCCACCCGGCAACAAAGACCAGTGGCCGGATGCCCCCGCGATGCTCTACTCTTGGCAGTGAGGCTCATGAACAGGATTCTTGCCAAGGTCCGGGATGCCGCAGTTCGTGCTCTGGCCCACGACGTGGTCAACACGTCAAAGGCCGTGGCCTACTCCGGCATGCTCACGATCTTCCCCGCCCTCTTGGTGATGACTACGCTGCTGGCCCAGGTTCCGGCTGGCAACTCGCTTGAGGGCGCGGTGCGCGCCACCTTCGAGCAGTTGCTGCCCGCCGACACCCTGGACCTGTTGCAGTCTTACGTTCTCAGCCGCCACATTCACTCGGGGCGGGTGATCCTGTCGGCCACCAGCCTGAGCGTATTTGCCGGAATGGGCGTGATGCTGTCGCTGATGGAGGGCTTTCGGCGGGCCTACCAGCTCCCGATTGGCGATTGGAGCTTTTGGGGACGCCGGCTGCGGGCGCTGCTACTGGTGCCAATCGCGCTGGTTCCGCTCTCGCTGGCCACGCTGGTGGTGGTCTTCGGCCATCAGATAGAGCTTTGGACGATGGACAATGCAGTACACGAGTTGCGCCACATTGTGGTTCTTTTCTGGCGCATGCTCCGCTGGTCCATCGCGCTGGTCACCGGCATGGCCGTTCTCACCGTTCTGTACCACTTCGGCACCCGGCGCAAGGAGCATTGGCTGTGGGTCGCGCCCGGCGCAGTCACAGGCACGCTGCTCTGGTTCCCGACCACACTGGCCTTCGGCTGGTATGTCACCCGCGTAGCCGATTACTCCATGTTCTACGGCTCCTTCGGCGCCGGCATCGCCACGCTGGTCTGGCTCTACATCACCGCGTTCAGTGTGCTGATAGGCGCGGAACTGAACGGCGCGCTCTTTCGGGGACGCCAGACGCAGATCTCCGGCGCCGCCTAATCCGCTTGAGGGTCTGCCGGCCTTTGGGGCTTTCGCCGCTCAGAGCTGAATCAGCCTTGACCGCATCCCCATCCAAACCGGCGCGAAGATGGTCGAACTGAGTGAGTGCGCGGCCTTGCGCCGGCCAGCTTTTGGCTTGCGAAAAGGGCCGCTCTCATCCTCTATTCCGCGCCGAAGATGCGGCGGAAGAAGCGGCCGAGGCCGCCAAAGAAGCCGGACTTCTTCTTGGCTTGCGGCTTGGTTGCGGGCGGATTTGCGGCTGCGCCGGGAGCAGGAGTTGCGTCCGCGGGCGGTTGAGGCGCATGGTCCGCGCTCTTGTAAACCAGGGGCTCGAGCACCTGCGGCGCGGCATCGCTTTGGATTGCGGCGGTAGGAGCGGGAGCGGGCAGCGGCGCGAGGCCTTCGCTCTGGGCCAGCGGGAACTCGTTGCCCCGCGGCGCGGCGGGCGGCGGGCAACCGCAGGGTTCCTTCTCCTGGTCCACCACTTCATGCAGGCTGCCGTGCTGGAACATGACGCGCTGGCCGGGCTGCACGCGATACGCTCCGCCGTCGAAGACGCTCGAGACCAGAACATAAGGCGCGTTGGCGCCGGCGTTATCCACACAAGTGTCGCCCTGCTGGCCCAGGCGCACCTTGACTTCGGCCGCGCCGGGACCGGCGATGAGGATGCGAAAGTCTGGGGTGAGCAGAATGTCGGAGTTGCGCCCGGCGGCGAGGCTGGCGGCAAAACTCATCTCGACTGCGCCGTGATCCATGGCCAACAGCAGGCCGGGAACTTCGCCGGCGGGAACGCTCGAATCGGCGGCCAGCTTGACGGTCGTGGAGGCGCAGACGCGCAGCGCGCCGCGATGCGGCAGGATGACTTCGGTCGTCTCGACGCCGGCTGTGACGGCGCCGCTGGCCGCAATGACCGCCTTGCCCTGAGAGACTTCGAGCGCGCCGGTCACCGTGGCCGCCTTGTCGGGGTTCTTGCTGTCGAGCGCGACGATGGCGATGGGGCCGGCTTCCGTTGCTGTGGTCTGTGGTGCGGCCGGGGACTGCGCACAAAGCAGGTGCGATGCCGAAAGAGCTGCCGCGATCGAGAGCGCTCCAGCGCAAGCCAAACGCCGCATCATCGTCACATTCCCAGGAAGTTGCGGATCATCTGGTGGCCGCCTTCGGTCAGGACGCTCTCGGGATGGAACTGCACGCCCTCGATGGGCAGGCTGCGATGGCGCAGGCCCATGATGATTGAGCCGTCTCCGTTGCCGCCCGGTGTACGCGCGGTGACCATCAGATCGGCGGGCAGCGAATCCTCTTCGACGATCAGCGAGTGGTAGCGGGTGCAGGTGAGCGGCGTCTGCAATCCGGCGAAGACGCCCTTGCCGTCGTGGCTCGACCGGGCTGGTCTTGCCGTGCATCAGTTGCCGCGCGCGCACCACGTGGCCGCCAAAGGCCTCGCCGATGGCCTGGTGGCCCAGGCAGACGCCCAGAATCGGCGCTTTGCCGGCCATGTGGCGGATCAGCGGAACCAGAATGCCGGCCTCGCTCGGGGTGCAGGGACCGGGGGAGAGCACGATGCGCTCCGGGTGCAGCGCCTCCACCTGCTCCACCGTCAGCTCGTCGTTGCGATGGACCTCGACCTCCGCGCCCAGTTCTCCCAGGTATTGGACAAGGTTGTAGGTGAACGAATCGTAGTTGTCGAGAACAAAAACCATGGTGAACTCCAGTGTAGCGCGTGGCGCGAATAGGGTAGGCCATTTCCGGGGCGGAAGAATCGCGCTATATTGGTCTGGCAAGCGATGGAGGTTCCTATGAGAAGCCTTTCCTGCGCCCTTCTTTGTTCTCTCCTGCTACCCGGCGTTTGGGCACAGCAAGCGCAGCCTCCGGCTGTGGAGATGCGAGACGGCGGCACTTCTGTGCAGCAGATCAAGAAGGGTGTAGTCGCCGAGGTGCTGGAGAGCATCTACATTCCCGCGATCGCGGGCGCCCCCTTCACGGCGACAGTTCACACCGAGTGGGTAAAGATACCTGGCTGACGGCGGGACCTTCACGCTGGTCAATCAGCGGCCCATTGCGCGCGACAGCCAGGGCCGCATCTATCAGGAACGCTGGACCCTGGTGCCCAAGAATGGCAAAATCGCCTCCGAAGAGACCACAATTCAGATCGGCGATCCCAACGCCCACACGCTCTACAACTGTTTTATCATCAACAGGCCGCGCAACTGTACCCTGGAGAGGCTTAACGCAACCACCGCGGCGATCTACAAACCGGCGATTGCAAAAAGCGGGCCGCTGCCCCACAACGAGGGTTCCATCGCGCACGAGGATCTTGGTAAGGACAGCATTGAGGGCATTGAAGTGACCGGGACGCGCGACACCATTACTTACAATGAAGGAGCTATCGGCAACGATCGCCCTTAAAGCGTCAAGCGGGAGTTCTGGTACGCGCCCAGCCTGGGCATCAACCTCCGCTCCGAGGTCAGCGATCCAGCTTACGGGAAGCAGACCTTCACCATTACCGACGTCAGCTTGTCGGAGCCCGATCCGGGGCTCTATGAGCCGCCGGAGGGGTTCAAGGTGGAGGATCGCAGGAGGCCCGCCGCGCTTCCCGAGTGAACTCCGCTGCTGAAAGCGATTGCGTTGCGGCGGCGCATCTGAAAGACTCCTATCGATGGTTCTTCATTTTCTGATCCAGGGGCGTGTGCAGGGCGTGGGCTTCCGCTGGTACGTTCACCGCGAAGCCAGCCAGCTTGACCTGCGCGGCTGGGTGCGCAACACCGAGGACGGCGAGGTGGAAGTGGTGGCCTCCGGCGAACTGGACGAACTGGCCAAGTTGCGGGCGAGCTTGCGCCGCGGGCCGCGCGGCAGCCGCGTTGACCGCCTCGTCGAGCACTATCTGGACGAGAGCGAAGCCGAGGACTTGAGTTCGTTCCAGATTGAGGGTGCGTGGTGATGGCACGGAACGTCTATGAGTTGCGGCCGCGCGCTTGAAGAGGCGCGGCCGCGAATTCGCGCCCGAGTGAAACTCCAGAAGGGATGTGGTGCAATGGCGGCTGGATTTCAGCTTCCCGGCAAGGGCGAGATGATCGAGTTACAGCAGCAGGTGGCGCGGTTGCAGGCGCTGCTTGAAGCTTCGCGGCAGGTGCATTCGAACATCCGCGAGGAAGAGGTGCTGGAGCAGGTGCTGCGCATTGTGGTGCGCGAGTTGGAGATGGCCGGAGCTGCTTTTCCCGGCGCCGGGCTGGTTTACGGCGAAGCGCCGAAGGTGGACGCTGGGGGCACGGCTTATGCTTTGACTTATTCGCTGAAAGATCGCGAGGGGCAGCTGATGACGGAACTGGTGGTCGCGTCTCCTGGCGGCCGCGAACTGACGATCTACGAGGAGGACTTCATCGAAGGGCTGGTCTTGCAGGCGGCAGTGGCTGTGGAGAACGCCCGCAACCACAAGCGCAACATTGAGTTTGCCCGCGTGCAACAGGATTTGGACGCGGCCCGCCAGATTCAGCGGTCGCTGTTGCCGCAGAGGCTGCCTGCCATTCCTGGCTACTCGCTGGGCTTCCGCTCCGTGTCCTGTTACGAGGTGGGCGGCGACTACCTGGACATTGTGGAGCACACCGACGGCAGCGTCCTGATGGCCGTGGCCGATGTGGCAGGCAAGGGTCTGGCTTCGGCCATCATGTCCACCAGTTTTCGCTCCGCCTTCCGGGCGATGGCGGTGGCCGGGATGCCGCTGGACGAACTGGCCGAGCGCATGAACCAGCACCACTGGGCTGAGGGCGATGAGGCTCGCCGGCGCTACGTCACCGCGATCTTTCTCCGGCTGCATCCGGAGGCGGGCGAGATCGAGGTGCTGAACGCCGGGCACAATCCGGGGTTTCTAATCCAGCCGGGCGAGTCTCCGCGCCTCTTCAAGGCCGCTGGCACGCCGCTGGGAATGCTGCCGGGAATGCGCTACGCGAGCGAGCGGAGCGGCTTTGCGACAGGATCTCGACTGTTGTTTTATACAGATGGACTGACAGAAGTCTTCAAGGAGGATGAGGAATTTGGTCCCGAACGGCTCCTGGATGAATTTCTGAGGTGCCCGGCGAGCAAGGCCGATGGTATTCTCGATGCATTGTGGGCAGCCACCGAGGATTTCTCTGGAGGCGGCCCGCAGGGAGACGACATGACCGCACTGGCGCTGTGCCGCAGTGATAGCCCGACGGAGATGCCGGCATGACCGAGTCTATATCCAACAGCGTTCCCAAGGCCGCTACGGTAGAAGTACGGCTTCCTTCGCGGATGGGCTTTGAGAAGGTGGCCATGAGCAGCGCTGCCGCGGTGGCCAAGTTAATGGGTTTCCGCGAGGACCGCGTCGAAGATCTGAAGACGGCCGTGGCCGAGGCGTGCATCAACGCCATCGAGCACGGCAACCGGCTGAACGAAAAGCTGAGCGTCGGCGTAGTCATGTCGGCGGGCGCGGATTCTCTTGAAGTCAAGGTCATCGACGACGGGTTGGGCATGAACAAGCAGCCGGGCAGGCTGAACAAGCTGGACAAGCCGGACATCGACCGCAAGATGCACGGAGAGGAAGAAGCGCGCGGGATGGGCATGTTTCTTATCCAGGCGCTGGTAGACGAAGCGGAGTGGGTGGCCGGGGCAGACGGCGGCAGGAGTTATGTTCGCCTGGTCATTCGGCTCAATAAAGACGCGGAATAACCCAAGAGGATACGGAGAAGATATATCGTGCAGAGCGAAACCAAAGCGCGTGTTGACCAGCTCACTTCGCAAGCCGGGCATTCGGTTGCCGTCCTGCGCTTCGAGGGCGATATCGCCAGCACCTCGAAGGACGCCGTTCTGGGGACATACCAGGCGCTTCCGAAGGAGACCGCCAAGGTGGTCTTGCTGGACTTTTCCAAGGTGGACTACATCAACTCCAGCGGCATCGCCCTAGTGATTCAGATGATGATTGAAGCCTCGAACTCCGGCCAGAAGGTACACGCCTTCGGGCTTTCGCCGCATTTCACCAAGGTCTTCACCATGGTGGGCATCACCAAGTACGCCGGGCTGTTTCCCAGCCAGGCGGAGGCGCTGGCGGCGCTGTAGAGACTGCGCGTTGCTGCACGCTCGGTAAAGAAGAGATACTTCAGCCCTTTTACATAACATCGGAAACCGGGAAACTGTGTGCCTTCGCTTTGCGACGGATCCAGAGTTATGCGAGGACGAGCATCGGGGAGGCATGCAGCGAGCGAGGCTCTTCACCGGCCGCCAGGCGCGTGAGCGTGAGGACGGTAATGTCGTCGTCCTGGCCGAATGCCTGCGCTGCCTGGGCGATGGCTTCGGCAGGCTGGATGCTGAGGAGACTGGTGCGTTCAAAGCCGTATAGAGCGCCGGTCTTGTCGCGCGCCTCGACCACGCCATCGGTGAGCAGGGTGAGCTGCCTGCCGGGGGCTAGTTGGAAGGTGGACTCCGCGTAGCTTGCATCAGCCGAAAGGCCCAGCGGCAGGCTGTTTTCAAGCGCGAGTTCCTTGCCTGCAAGGTAAGGCGCAATGTGGCCTGCATTGGCGATGGTCAGCGTGCCATCCGGGTCGGCGCGGAGGACCAGGCAGGTGGTAAACCCGCCGCCGCTGCGGGCCATCATGCGCTGATTCATTGCAGAGAGGATCTCACCGGGGCTTTGCGTGTAGTGCGCCAACGTGCGCACTGTGCCCACCAGCAGTGACACAGCCATTGCCGCGGGCATGCCTTTGCCGCTCACATCGCCGATTACGGCGAGGACGCCGCCGCTGCCAATGGGGAGAATCTGGAAGAAATCGCCGCCCACCTCTCCTGCCGGCGCATAGACGCTTTGGATGGTGAAGCCCGGAACTGCGGGGATTTCATCCGGGATGAGAACCTGCTGGACTGTGCGGGCAGCCTCCAACTCAGCGGCGGCGCGGGCACGCTCGCGGGCGATGCGGACGGTGCGCAGGACGAGAAAGAGCAACACGGCGATGTAAAAGGCCAAGTCGCCGATAGCGTAAAAATTCAGCTGATAGCTCCCGAACTGAAGCGCAAAGGGTAAGTACGGCACGAGCGCGGTCAG
>CAWCWQ010000089.1:0-9400 GCA_963799145.1 uncultured Acidobacteriaceae bacterium
CAAGACGGTGCTGCTGGCGCACTACGTAGACGCGCTTCAGTAGATTCGTCGAACTTCTACCAACGCCTTGCCGCCGGAGTTGCACTCAGCAACTCCGGCGCTTTTCTTGCGGCGCCAGTTCCGTTCTGCCGCTTTTCGAGCTTGTCCGCGCGAATCCCATTTGCGATGCAGCCCCCTTGTGGTCTCCTAGAACCAGCCTTCCATGCTCAAGCGACTCGAAACCTACTTTGAATTTGCGCGCCTGGGAACCGACTGGCGCACCGAGATTCTAGCCGGCGTAACGACTTTCCTCACGATGGCTTACATTGTGCTGGTCAATCCGGCCATCCTGTCGGCAACCGGGATGCCTTTGTCAGCCGTGACCGCCGCGACCTGCCTCTCGGCGGCCTTCGGCTCCATTTTGATGGGCGTGGTGGCGCGCTATCCTATCGCGCTGGCCCCCGGCATGGGCCTCAACGCCTATTTCACCTACACCGTTTGCCTCAAGCTGCACATCCCCTGGCAGACGGCGCTGGGAGCGGTCTTCCTCTCCGGCGTCATCTTCCTGGCGCTCACCGTCTCCGGCCTCCGCCAAATGATCCTGCGCGCCATTCCCCACGAACTTTACGCCGCGGTGGCCAGCGGCATCGGCCTCTTCATCGCCTTTATCGGCTTTCAAAATGCGGGCCTGGTGGTGGGAGATCCCAAGACCCTGGTCACGCTGGGGAACCTCCGCAATCCCACCAGCGCTCTGGCTATCTTCGGCCTCATCCTCATGGTCGCTCTGGAAGTGAAGAAGGTTCGTGGCGCCATACTCATCGGCGTGCTCTCCACCACCGGCCTGGCCTGGGCATTCGGCCTCGTCCACTGGACGCCAAGCCCCGGCGGTTTCGCGGCGCTCGGCGCAACCGCCTTTCAGCTCGATATCCGCGGCGCGCTCGGCAAAGGATTGCTGGAGATTGTCTTTGTCTTCTTCTTCGTGGACCTTTTCGACAACCTGGGCACACTGGTCGGCGTAGCCAAGCGCGCCGGCCTGATCGAGGCCGATCACACCATTCCCCGCCTCAACCGCATCCTCTTCGCCGACGCCACAGCCACCGTCTTCGGCTCGCTGACGGGAACCTCGACCGTGACCAGCTATGTGGAATCGACGGCAGGCGTGGCTGCCGGAGGCCGCTCGGGAGTCACAGCCATCGTCACGGGATTGCTCTTTCTGGGGGCCATAGGCGCGGCGCCATTTGTGGGCATCGTACCGCCAGCCGCCACCGCGCCCGCGCTGATTCTGGTCGGCTCCCTCATGCTCGCCGCCATCACGGAGATTCCCTGGAACGACCCGCTGATCGCCGTTCCCTCTTTTCTCACCTTGATCCTGATTCCACTCACCTACTCGATCGCCAACGGCCTCGGCCTGGGCATCATCGCCTGGGCCGTCCTCCACCTGGCCGTGGGCAGATTCCGCCGCCAGGACTGGCTGCTCTACATCCTCGCCGCACTCTTTCTGGCCCGCTTCATCTACCTGGGAGCTGGCTAGGAGCCGCTCGGGGTTCTTACCTGCGGTTCTCCGGCGCGAAGCCGAAGGTGACGGAGAACATGACGCTGCGTCCTGAAAGGAAGCCCACGGTGTCGCCCGCGGCGGCTGCGGTGGGCGCGGTGGTGGTGAAGGGATCGGTGTAGCTCGTCCCCGGAATGGTCTGCGTATTCTTGGTTCCTGTCAGGGTCTCACTGACCAGGTTGTTCGCATTGAGGAGATTGTTGATGCTCAGCCGGAACTTGGTTTGGTCGAAGATGGAGCGGTTGCGAACGGTGTAGTTGAGGTAGGCGCTGGTCACGTCAAAGGGTGGGATGATGTCCTGGTTGTGGTAGGCGCCGTTATCCACCCGCATCTCGCCAACACGCTTTGTATAGAAGCCCAGGTCCAGGCCGTGGCTCTGATAAGTGAGTCCAGACGCTTCTGTATCGGCAGGCGTCGATGCAACCCAGAGGCCCGCCGGCGCCTTCACCCAATACGGAGCGGTGAGCTGGGTGCTGGTGGTGTTGGCGTTCGCCTTTCCGGAGTATGTTGCGTTGCCCGCGGTGCCGTTGAGATAGAAGCCGAGACCGCGGGCGAGGACAAAGTTTCCCTCGAACTCGATGCCCTTGCTGATCGAGCCAGGCTGAAGGTAGAAGACCTGTTCGCTCGTAGCCGGATCGGTAACGTTGGAGTAGCTGTTATCGAATTGGATGTAGTAGGCGTCCGCATCGAGCGCGACCTTGTTGCCTTTGTAAACGCTGCCCCCCTGATAGGTGGTGGAGATCTGCTGCTTGGGCGGGGTCAACAGGCCGGGAGTTGGATTGGTGGCAGAGACAGTGTGGTTATAGTCGTAGACGTTGCTGGGCGGCACGATGCTGCCGGTTGCCACCTGCCCATAGATCGACCAGTTGGGCAGGATGCGATAGTTTGCGTCGAACGATGGCAGCCAGGTGGTGAAGCTGCCTGTGTCGCTCACTGTGGCCGGGCAGGCGGCGACGGGGGTGACGCCGGCTGCGTAGCAGCTCAGCGGACCTACGGTCTTGCCATTGTCGGCGTGATGCAGGATATCGAATGTGTAGGCGGAGTACTTGACGCCCGCGGTGAGATTCAACTTCGTGGTCGCGTGGTACTCGAACTCGGCATAGGGCTGAAAGGAGTTGGTCCAGAACTGCTCGTCGAAGTTGGGCAGCGGCTGATCGGCCCAGCCGTTCAAGGGGTCGCTGGGGTACTGATGGCGGCTCGTGCGCGCCCATTCATACCACAGGCCGGCGCGGAAGACTCCGTACTTCGAGGTCTGCGTCAGAACCGAGGTCTCGCCGAACTTGCGATAACTGTTGTACTTGTCCACGCCGCAGGGCAGAGCGGCTAATCCGCTCTTGACGACCATCAGATTACACGGGGCGACGGCCACGCCGTTATACGCAAGGTTCTTTGTCAGGGTGGTTCCGACAACGGTTGGCGCGGCGATGCCCGGGTCGATGTAGGAGCCGGAGACTGTGGCCAGGGTGTCATTCTCGGTCATCGGCGTGTTGTTGGCATACGGCTCGCCGTTGTCGTAGTTGTAGGTGTAGGGCTTGACATCCAGATACCAGCCGCTGCCGAACTCCGTCTTCAGGCCGACGTACTCGAAGTCTGTGTAGACCTGGTAGTGGCTGTACTGGTAATCGAGCCAGTTGACCGGATCGGAGTTGTCGGTGAGGTAGAAGTTCACGCCCTTTCCGACAAAGTAGTTGTTCGGCCCGCCATTGACCAGCTTCGAGTTGTTGCAAGAGTAGACGCCTGTGGGAGAGTTGCCCAGGGTCTGGCAGCGGTAGGGTCCTCCAAAGCCAGGTGTATTGGCATTCAGATGAATAACGCCGCAAAACCAGTGAGCACGGTTCTGGGCGATAGCTGGTACTGGTAGAGCAGCGAGCCGGCACTGCGCATCTGATAGTTGAAGGTCTGATAGCCATCAGAAGTCATATGATGCACATCTAGGAAGAGATTCGACTTCTTGGGGCTGCCGAAGAGGCCGAAGCTTCCGGAGTTGTACGCACCGTCGAAGAGCCTGGTGTTCCAGGAGCCATCGGAGAAGTTGAAGCGGACGTCCTGCTCGCTGGTCAGCGGCATGGAGAGCAGGTGGATGGAACCGCCAAACGGAGTAGGACCGGTTGTGGAGGCTGAACCGGGACTGCGGTCGAAGTCGACGCCGCCAACCCACTGAGCGGGGAAGAATGCCCAGGAGTGGTGGGTCGGCGAGTTGGTGTCGTAAAAAGGAATGCCGTCGAAGTCGATATCGTAATCCCCGTCGGGGAAGCCGCGAAAGTAGGTCTTGCTCTGACCTAGTCCAATGCCGTCGCTGCTCGTGGTGAAGGTGCCCGGAACGATCTGCACGATCTCGCCGTAGTCGGCGATGGGCGAGGTGAAGTTCCTGACGTAGCTATTCGAGATCAGCGACTGGGCGGAACGCTCTTCAATAAACCCGCCGCTAGGCGCAGTTTGCGCGGCGATGGAATCGATGCCCGCGTTCACCGTGATCTGCTCGGAGACAGAGCCGATACTCAGCGAGAAGGAGATGTGCTCGGTTTGGCCCGCTGCAAGCACGACCCCGGTCTTGGAGCCAGTCGCGAATCCGAAGGCCGATGCTTCCACCGTGTAGCTTCCGGCGGGCAGCCCGTCAAGTGCGAAATGGCCACTGACGTCGGTCCTGGCGGTCTTGGCCGTGCTGGTTGCGCCACTCCTCGCGGTTACCGCGGCATTGAAGACGCCCTTGCCTTGCACGTCGAGAATGGCGCCATCGATTGAACCTGTTGCCTGGGCGCGCAGCGCCGTTCCGGCGAGCAGCATAAGAAGTGATAAGGCCAGTGCGAACAGGCGCTTCCACGCGCTCGAAACTGAGTGTGTCAAGATGACCTCCGGTTGTACCTGTGGTTGAAACTGGATGCTTTGCGGGGCCCGAATGGGGGCGGAAAGGTGTACTTCCCGCACTTCAGCCAAGGGTAGCAATCCCACGTGAATGCCGAATTAAGGGGATGTTTCGCTGAGGTGACAGGCGCTGAAAAGATGGCTGGCGGCGCAAGCGTCTGAAGCCTATAATCCATCTCCGTTCCGCCCCACGGCGGAGCGGCCATTCCACAAGAGGACAATCGCACGAGAATGCTTGTTTCCGAGGCTGGTCCCATTCACCCCCGGCCTGGCCATTCGCAGCGCGCCTCCCGTTCGGAGGAGCGAAAAAAGCTGAATGTGAAGCCCAGGGATGCAGCAGCATGAAGCAAGGGCATGAAGCCGGAAATTGAACCGCGACCTTGTCACGATCGACGGGCAGTTCACGCGCCAAGGCAGACAGGAGGTTCGGCTACAACAGAAGCGAAATCACACGGTCAAAAAGCTAGCCCCCACTCGCCGCACCCTTCGTCCGCAACTCCTCCATCACGCTCTGGATCAGAGCCTTGGCTCCTTCCAGGCCGCCCAGAACCGCCTGCAAATCCAATGCCGGCTTGGCCGGGTTGCGGCTGGAGGCGCAGTAGACCCCGTGCTGGCCAACCAGAATTAGCGAGTCGGTCAGCAGGTCAAGAGCCACCGCCAGCCTGCCCCGCTCCACGCCCATCATGAATTCGTGCCGCTCCAGCTCCACCCGCTTCTCGTCGAATACGCTCATAGCCAAAGCCTACCCCAAATGCGCAAGCCCGTCAGTTTCGGGGCGGCCGCCTGCCAGCGATCGAGACGCGATCGATTCGCCCCTTCGCTCTAGGGTATGCTCGTCAACAAGGAGTCAAGCGCTACCGGAAGTCCTTCACGGACTCCTGTCGAGGGTGGCGTGTCACCGCTGAAACGGACGAGATGGGCGGAACCGCGAGGTTCATGGTCTGCTACCCTCACTCCTGCGGCTGGTCTGCAGATCGGCCCTCTGCACTCGCCTCATGCAAGTGGCGCCTTCCGGGATGCGATTCTCTCAAAGCGGACCCAAACCGGGGCTGCGAGTACCGGGAAGGGGATTCTCCGCGGGCGCTGCGGCTGGACTTCCGGCAGGCGCCTCTATACCCGGAAACCCACGCCTGCCTCCGCCTCTGTCGAATATCTCGCCCAGGTTGAGCGCGGCCTCGGAGTCGGGATGAGCTGGATCGAAGTCCTTGAAGCCATCCACGATGAAGCTGGCCAGATCGAGCTTGTTCTCTTTGATGCCCATCGCGATGCATTTGGCGAACTCATAGCCGCCATAAGCGGTCGAGTGGGTTCCGTCTGCCAAGATCTTCGCGGCGTCGGGGCCGGCTGCCTCGTATAGCGCGATGCTCATGTTGTACAGGTCGATGAGCGGGACGTGCTCCTCGCTCGCGGCCTCGCGCATAGCCTGCGGATAACCGCCATGGCCGTGGGTGGGCGCGCCCGTGCCGCGCATGGCGCGATCCATCGGGGTAACCAGCACCGGCGTAGCGCCGCGCCGGCGGGTCTCTGCGATGTAGACCTTCAGGTACGCCTTGTAAGTGGTCTCCGGCTCAACATAAGTCTGCGGCCAAGCCTCCTTCGAGTCGTTGTGCGCGAACTGGATGAAGAGATAGTCGCCCTGCTTCATCTGGCTCAGGATCTTGTCCAGGCGCAGGGCGCTGGAAAACGACTTCAGCGTCTCGCCAGACTGTGCGTGGTTGGAAACGGCTACGCCGGGCTTGAGAAAGCGCGAGAGCAACTGTCCCCAACTGACATCGCCGCCGCCGTCGCGGTCGGTCACGGTCGAGTCGCCGGCGATAAAGACGGTGGGGGCCTCTGGCGCCGGGGTAATCTCGATGGAGCGCAGCGCGGCATGAGGGCTGACGATTTCAATAGTCAACTTGCTGTCCCAATCGCGCGCGTTGCTGCCGTCGAATTTGTCCAGGCTCACCTCTTCGCGCCCGGTGGCATTCACCGGCAACTTGGGCAGGCGCGGAGTGCGGACATTGGTGGTGAAGCTGCGCTCGACGACCTGGCCTGCGGGAACCTCCACGCGCTCCAGCATCAAGCGGCCCGACTCCGCCTTGACGGTCGTGGTGGTCGTGGCGGCCGAGTCGCCAAGAGCGACCGTCACATTGAAGTTGCCCTCCGGCACTTTGGCGGAAAACATGAACGGCCGGTCGCTGGTCGCGGTATTGCCATTGTCGCCCATGGCGGCCTGCGCGCCAGGTTCGTAGCCAAAGCCGGCGTCGTCGGAATAGACGGCAGCCGGGGCGACTCGCGTGTACCCAGGCTTGGCGGGGCCGGCGCTGAAATCGAATTTCAAATCCGTGGGCGGGGCCTGCGCCGCGGCCATCGGCGTCGGTGCAGAGCAAGCAAAGAGAATGGAAAAGACAATCGGTAGACGGCGCAAGGTATACATGGTGTGGATCTGCCCTTCGGACGAGGTGCCGACAGCACTCTGCTTTTCAACGGTATGCCAGCTGTTGAACCCGGTGACAGTTTACATTGTCACAGACCTGCTCGGCGGGCAAGCCGAGCCCCGAGAGCGGTTCGCGACCCTTCCCCAGTGCGCCCGGCGGATGAGTATCGAGCGGCCGCCGGCGCTAGCCGGAAATGCTTAACTCGGGGCACATTGCGCCTGCGAGAGAACGCAGAAGCCTGCCCGCGGAGGCCAGGATCGGAGTCACCCGGCAGACTGGTTGCGATGCGGCTGGACGCCGCGCGCGATGAACCCGAGGCCGCCAACCAGCAGTACCAGCATTACGATAGTGTTGAAAAGACTCAATGGCCGGAAAAAGATGTGCAAGTTGGCAAGGATGCCCGCAAAGATGAAGAGCGCGCCGGCGATGGTCAGAATCCACCCGACGATGCTCCGGCCGCGCCAGAAGAGCAGCCCAATGCCGAAGAGCATGGGTATGAGAGAGATGCCGAAGGAATTCTCGCCATAGAAACTCCAATAGGAGCCCACCACGGTGACTTGATTGACCAGCAGGTATCCGCCAATGCACACCATGATAAAGCCCAGCAGAAAATGGCCGAGGCCGCCGGGCGATCCGCCCGCGTCGCCGAGAGAACGGTTTTCCATGGCCGGAAGTATAGCAGAGGGCCGCGGCAGTGTGAACCTCCCTAGCTGCCGGACTTTCCAGACTGCACCTTGCGGCTGCCACTCCTCGTTCCTCAATGGGCAGCTAGACGAATGCTCTGGGCAATGGAGAGGAACAGCGCTCCGGCTTTGTCCTTAGTCTGCGCTCCGAAGGATGTGATCAAGAGCAGGAAGGTGTGGTCTGCGCCCGCGATGTCGCCGACGCCGCCAATGTAGGATTCGATGGTGTCGCCTTGCGCCGAGACACCGCTAACGTGGTCGTAGGTCACCTCAAGGCCATTGCCAAAGAGCTGGATTAGGCCCAACTGCCCGAACGGAATCTTGCGATCGGATTTGGATTGCGCGGCCACTTTCTGCTCATAGTGCAGCACCACTTCGCTGGGGCTCGCGGCAGGCTCTGGCGGCATGATATTGATCCAGTCAGAACCCGACCGAAGTTGCACACCGAGGATGCCGTTGTCGCCTTCCGATGTTGCGCTCCAACCCTGGGGGATCTGGAGAGAAAAACGGCCTGTCGGGTCGCGATACGCCAGGCCCGCCGCCGGCTCCGAAGCGGCTGCGGCCGGTTGCGCTTCCTTGCCCAGAAGGATGGCTATCCGCCTTGCGCAGTCATCCTGCGCAAAGGCTCCGACGGTGCAAGCCTTCTTGAGCTCCGTCATTGCGAGAGATTCGCCTGCGTTCGATGCGGCTGCCGCGTTCTCATTCCCGGTCACATGCAGACTGTTACGGATTCCATCCAGCGCAGGCAGGGTTGCATAGTAGTCGGCCAGCGGCGCGATCCCGGTGAACCCAACCAAGAACGAGTTCTTGGTGAGCGCCGAGGATGTTTCGGTGACGGCGGGAGACTTTGGGTCACTGCACGTAAAGAGCGAGTAGACCCCCGCCGTGCCAGCCAGCATGAGCGTACCGCTCTGGCGTTTGCTGAATGTTGGGCACTGGCCCTGGAACTCCTTTGCCGTGACATCGACGAACTGCTGTGCTGTCATAGCGTTACTCGTGTTCTGCTGCAAGACCGCGACGATGGCCTGCGCGGCTCCCTTGCGCGCGATTACCTGATCGACTCCCTGGTCCGGGCCGATCTGCCAGCCGGCGGGAACCTGGAGGTCGAATCGGCCCTTCGGGTCGTGGTACGTTGTCTGGGCAGCGACGGCAACAGGCAGAATGAGTGCGGCGAGCGTGACTGCGGTCATCCTCGCGCCGCGCATCCTGATGCCGCAATACCTTTGAAGATGCGATCGATGCATGTGAATTTCCT
This sequence comes from uncultured Acidobacteriaceae bacterium, assembly GCA_963799145.1. GTDB lineage: Bacteria > Acidobacteriota > Terriglobia > Terriglobales > Acidobacteriaceae > Telmatobacter. The sequence continues at coordinate 8,752 of CAWCWQ010000089.1, forward strand.
TCCATGACAAACTGCTTCACTCTCGAGCCTCTTGCAAAACTGCCATTAGTCTACAGATTGTGTCAGGGCATGACTTCAGTCGTGCCGTAAGTGCTGCAAAATAAATGCGGGCCTCAGCCCCTGAGGAAGCGCCTGCCTCAGGACAAGGGCTTGTTCAGAGCCATTCAAAGGCCAATCCAGGCACGTTCCGGCTGTGCAGGCGCCCATCCGGAGACTGACCCACCACTCGATCTTGGGCGCTCAGCAATTGCTTCGATGGCCGCAGAGCGAATGCCCTAGATGGCACTCCGCGGCCAACCGGCGTATAAAGCTGGAATGGGGGCACGGCACGAGCCAGAGCACGAAGCTCAAATCGATGCGTGGCTGCGCGGCGGCGGTATGGTGGTTACGGCCAGCGCCCGCGCCGCCCGCGCCCTTGGCGCGGCCTTCCATCGAGCCCGGCGAGCTGAAGGCTTCTTGGCATGGCCAGCCCCCGGCATCCTGGACTGGAAGAGCTTTGTTTGCGCCGCCTGGGAGTCGCGGAGCCGCGACGGCCGCCTGCTGGTTAACCCCGCTCAGGAGCAGTCGATCTGGGCCGAGATCGCCGGCGCGGACGGGCGGCTGGCCACTCTGCTCGAAGGCCCGCGCCACCGTGTGGCAGCCTTGGCCA
>CAWCWQ010000090.1:0-21721 GCA_963799145.1 uncultured Acidobacteriaceae bacterium
TTGTTCCGAAATTCGGTTGGCATGGGAAGTGCTAGGCGTTGGGGTTATGCCGCAGGTAGCGCCGATTGGCAGGAGTTTTTGCAGACGTCGAAAAGGTGATCGAGGAAGTTGTTTTGCCGCAAGATGCGCCGCGGAAGCTGGCCGAGCAAGCGAGGGTGTCGGCCCCGACGCCAAGCATCAAAGGAACCCGCGTCTCGGCTCGCTTCAGCCAGTCTTGACGGCAATGTATCGAGACTGCCTCCCAAAACCAGTTCCACGTAGACGGGATTCTCCAGGTTGGGCACCAGGACGTACTCTTCGGGGAGGGCCTGAAAGTCACGCGTCAGCTTTCCCCGGCCGTGCGTTCGGCGACGGCCGCGCTTCTGGCTGCCCCAATTTCTTTCCAGCTTGCTGGTGGTTCGCTCCAGTACCTGCCCGTGCGCGGCAGGCGTCTTTGGCAGGAGGCACTCCGCGTACTTGTCCAGGTGTTTCAGGACGATCCGGGCCGGCGCGCCGTCGGTATCGCCTGGCGGGCCACTTTCCTGCCGCAACTCTGCTCGGAAGCGCGCCAGCCCCGCCTTCAGTTCCTCTTCCTGATTGGCGGGCAACACGTAGGGTTCGCGGAGTGTGGCGTTTTTCCCCGCGGACATCCGCAACGCTTCGCGGAGCCGGGTGAACATCGCAAAGGCCCGCTCGTACCGCGTCGCGGCCGTTCGAATCTGGGCGTCCTGGCTGTACTGGCGGAGTTGCTCTTGCAGGTGAAACAGAGGTTGCGGCGCCTGCCGAGCCACGTCGGCATCGGCGAGCAAACGATCCACCATCGCCGCCGCGCGGACCAAACGGCGATGAAGATACAACAGATAGGGATCGAAGGGAAAGCCTTGCCGCCGGCCGTCGCTGGGATAATCCAGGATCCAGAAGTGAAGGGCCAAGAGCACTTCGCGCCCAGCGTCTGGTCGAAAGGGGCCTCGAGGGAGCGGCCCTCCCACAACGCCTCGAGCACGAACTGGACGCGTTCGGGCTGCCCCCGCAGCCACCGGCTCTGCCAACGCCGTTGCTCGTGAAGACGGAACTGGAGCTTCAAACTCCGCAACCGTTTCGACAAGGCGTCCTGCGGCTGTTGATACAGATCTTCGCCGATGTCTCGCGCGAGGTGATAATGGCACACCCCTTGATGCGTGCCGGACAGCGCTTTGTCGCAAGCGCCTTTCATGGCCGGGCTGAGGTCGTGGAGAACGCGAGCGGGCGGGCCGTAGTGTGTGGCTGCCGAGGCCAGGCAGGGCGCGATGTCCGTGGCGTTCTCGCTGGGGATCTTACGGCCGGAGAGGAGGATGCCCGAGGCCGCCTCTTGAATTCCCAGGAAAACCGCCGTTCCCGGCTCACACGTGCCGTCCAGCAACCAGGTTACCGGTGCGTGCTCGGCCAGGTACTGCCGCAACAGGGGCGTGGCGCGCTCGTGGAGACAGCCCAGGTAGAAAAGGAACTTCTGCGCTTGGTCCCAGATGGTGCTCAGGGGAATCGTCAGCGCAGGTCGGCGTTCGGCCAAGGCACGCTGCAGATCTTCCAGGTCGCGGCCGTGGAGGAAGATCTCGACGCCCAGATGGGCGATCACATCAAAGGCATAGGAGGCGCCGGCGGGTACCAGACGGGCCAGTTGCCCAGAGCGGCGGGGCTTGCAGCCGCCCGGTTCGGCCTCTCGGCGGACGGTCTCGCGCGCCTGAAACCGCCCGTACCGGAGACTGATCACAGTCCGCCGGAACGTCTTGAGCACCACCCCGGCAGCCGCGGGATCTTCGTTCGCGGGATCGAAATCCAGGCGGAATCCGTCCGGCATGTCCGCAGCCCGCTGGAGTTGCTCGGCCGATAGGTGTTCGACCTCGCGGATCAGTTCGATCAGCGCGAGGGATGTCGTTTTTTTTCCAGAGCATAATGGTCGAACACGTGACGGACTTGGCCCGCGGTGAGTTGGACTCCACGGTCCTGAAGACGGCGGGCCAGCCGTTCCGGGGAGTCGTCGGAGAAGAGTACCTTCTCCCGCAGGACTTCGATGACCTCGGCCGCCGCGATTCCGGAGGGTAGATGAGCCGGGCCGGCCAGAGCCGGGGTGACGAGTTCCTGTCGCTGGCGTCGTTGACCTGCGGCCGTCTGAGGATCGGCCGCTAGATAGACGACCTGCCGGCCGTGGACGGCCTGACTTTGAAGACGGCCCACGTGGACCAGACGGGAGAGCAAGTTGGCGACGGGGGTCTGCAAGCGTTCCTCCAGTTCCCCGGTCGTTCGCCCGGCGGGGGCGTTTTCCACCAGCGCCGTAAGCGTGTCCGGCAGTGAGCCGTAGCGGGAGAAACGGGCGTTGCGGTAGGCCCACAGGCCCCAGTCGTCGAACTGGGGGAGGTCATGGAGGATGTAATAGCCGGCATTGTGGTTGTAGCTATGGAAGTAGCCGTACTTCTTCAGGGCGCGGAAGACGGTCATATGGGAGAGTTGGAAACGGTCGCGGAGGTCCTGCATTGTCGCGACCTTGCTCTTGCGGAGTGCATTGACGATCCGCTGTTCGGTGGGGGTGAGCATCGAGAGCGTCCTATGTTATAGTATTCAATACAATTCACGAACTATATAGCATACAATAACAAATGCAGCAACAGACGCCGTGAAAATAGCGGGGAAAACGCAGGCAGTCGCGCGAGCGTCTGTTATCCTATGTGAAACGCGGCTGCTGAACACTGCCTAAGATCAAGGGGCAGTGGGAGATAGTAATCCAACCGAATTTCGGAACAATAGAGCTTGCCTGGATGGTGAATGAGATTTCCGGCATGGTTGCGGCTCCGGGTTCTCAATCTCCTTCACCGCTCGGACAAGCCGAGTGGGGTCGAAGCGGGGCGTTGATGGTCTGCGTCTGGCTGCCAATCCGTTTCACCATCCAGGCAAGCGGTCTGTTGATTTAATCACAAAATGGAAGAGCAGGTGCAACGGGTAGGGTGCGTGAAACGCACCTCCCACTACCGTTCCGAAAACCGTGGGTTGAAACCCACGGCTACCATCACCACGTCGCTACGCGACAAATTCGCGCGGGTACCACGGATAGCAGGCTGCCCATGCGCGCGCGTTTCGGGCGTCACGCGGGGCATTGCGGGTGTCAGCCCCTATTCTTCGGATCGGGCAGGAAACGAAGGATGTGGACGTTCGAGACGGTTACAAGGCCCTCGCCGATCATCGGTTCCAGGGCGGCCAGCAGCGGGTCGATCCGCTCGGCAATATCGACGATCTCGATCCGCACCGGAAGGTTTTCGCTAAGTTCCAGGAGCCGGGCGGTGTGCAGGTGGCCGCTGCCGCCGTAGCCCTCCACGCAGCGGATGACCGTGGCGCCGGCAATGCCCCGGTCCTTGCAGAGCTGGACGATGGCCGAATACAACGGCTGCCCGTGCCACTGGTCCGTGCTGTTGACGTAGATCGTCACCAGTTTGGCGTCGGCTTCGATTTTCACAGAGTCGCTCCTATCGTTTGGGGAAGAGGATGCCCGCCAGCGTGACCGCGATAATCACTCCGAGGAACCCGGCGACAACGCTCCCGACCACATTCAGCGAGGCCATCCGCCAACTGCCGTCGCGGACCAGCTTGAAGGTCTCCCACTCGAAGGTGGAAAAGGTCGTATAACCGCCGCAGAATCCGGTGCCGAACAGCAAGTACCAATTCTGATGGGCGGGCGGCAACCGCTCCAAGATGATGACGGCGGCCAGCCCGAGGATGAACGAGCCGCTCACATTGATGACGAAAGTGCCCAGGGGAAAGCCGCGCGACCACGTCACCTCGTTGAACCATCGGCCCAGCCAATAGCGCGCGTTCGTGCCGACGGCCCCTCCCAGCGGAGAGCAACACGACATTGCTGGTCAAGAGGACGAAGAGCCATGTTCCCAGGTGCGACAACCATTCTCTCAAACCTTTACCCTCCAAACTACTTCACAATCATCACGGTACAATGGCAATGTTCGCTCACACGATCCGTGGTGCTCCCCAGGAAGAACCGTGTGACGCGCGAGTGACCTTGGCGCCCGAGCACGATCAGGTCGACGCCTTCCGCTTCCGCGAAGCGGATGATTTCGTTGGCCGCATGGCCGCGGATCACGATGCTGCGCAGCTTTACGCCGCGGCTGCGGGCATACTCGACGGCCGCCTCGCCGATCTTGCGGAAGTAGTCGTCGGCGCTCTGCCGCAACTCATCGACTTCGTCCACCATCGCTACCACTTCCGGCATCTCCGCAACGCTCAGGGCGATGAGTTCCACCTGGTAATGGGTGGCCAAATCGACGGCGGTAGCCAGCACCTTCTCACTGGCCGGTGAGCCGTCGATGGCCGCTAGGATTTTGTTGTACATTGCAGACCTCGTCTACTCGGTGCGGCTCCAATGACGCTCGGCGGCAAACGAAACCAGGTCCAGGGCCGCCGGTCCCAGCCGGCCGCTATTGACCGTAACGTGGTATTCCAACGGGCTGGCCCAATCGACGCCGAAGTAGCTTTCGTAGAAGCTGCGGCGTTGGGCATCGCTCTCGGCAATGAGTTTCTTGGCGACGCTCTCGCGCACCCAGCGGTATTCCATCACGCGTCGCAAGCGGACAGGCATCGGGGCGACGAGGCGGACGTGGAAGGCGCGGGGATCGTCGCGCAAGAAACAGTTGCCGCCCCGGCCGACCAGGATCACGTCGCCGCGCTCGGCCAACTGGCGCATGATCTGCTCAAGGGCCTCGAAGTAACGCTGATAAATGCTGCCGGGGCGGAACCGCTGGAAGATGCCGGCCGGCTGCTCGTCGATCTTTTCCATCTCCGCCTCGGGGACGCCCAAGCGAACCGCTTCCTGTTCCAGCAATTCGCGGTCGTAAAGGTGCATCGTCAGCCGCTCGGCCAAAGCAGCCGCAAAGCCCGTCTCCCCGGCCCCCAATTCCCGCGAAAGGGTCAACACGACCGATCGTGCCGCCGCGGGACTGCCTGACTTGGCCTCGGCGAGCCCGGGGCGAACCATGGCGGCAACCACGCACGCCACGTCCTCCAGCGGCACGCGGGCCGTATTGACCACCAAATCGTACTGGGCCGGTTGCACCGCGGCATCGCCAAAGAAGTACCGCGAGAAAAGCTCGCGGGTGCGGTCCACTTCGAGGCACCGCGCGCGGGCCTGGTCCAGCGACCAACCTTCCAGGTTCGCCATCCGCTCGGCCCGCCAGTCTCGCGGCGCGACCAGCCGCAAATGAAACGACGTCGGGCATCTCGCCCAAGAGGTGCCGCGCACCCGGCCCACCAGCACCACGTTGCCTCGTTCGGCCGCCTGGCGGGCCGCCTCGGTCAGGCCGTGCAGGTACTTTTGATGCGGCGGGTGCAGGCGAAAGCGGTCGGCCATGCTGATCGGCCTTTTCGTCCAGCCGCTCCAAGTCGGCATCGGGCACGTGCTCGATCTGGGCGGCCTGATGGAGCAGTTCGCGGTCGAGCAGTTCCCAGCCCAGCCTTTCGGCCAGTTTCCCGGCGACCTCGCCGCCGCCGGCTCCGTACTCGCGAGTGATGGTAATGACTTTCATCGAAGCGGCTCCCGGCACGGTACAACAAAACAAGCCCCGCCAGGAATATGGTTCTCCTGGCGGGGCCTGAATATTCATTCACATCTCCCCTACCAGAGGAGAATCCCTCAAGGTAGGGGTCATCAGCAGCGGTTTCGTACCTCTGCGGTTCAAGGCGAACCCCATCGCCACCCACGATTCTACCACCCCCCAATATACCGTCAACGTCGTCCGTTGCGACCACGTCTTTGGCGATCCGGCGATTCCGAAGTCCGGCAGTCCGAATCGCCGTTTGAGCCGATTCAAGTTGACTCGGCGGCCGTGCCGAAGTAGAATTACAGCTATATAGGCGATGGGGTTCGCCTTCAAACGCCGCCGGGCTTGCCGGCTCTGGCGGATAATGACCCCTACCGACAAGGTTTTCCCTTGGAAGTAGGGGGTTTTCGTTGAAGAACCGCCCCTTGGGAGCACCTTGTTCCCAAGGGTTTTTTTGTTGGTAACGGTTCCTTCCGGCAGGGAACGGTTTCTTTTGGAGGACGAGAGCGATGCCCCGGATTCTCGTTGCACTGGATGATTCGTGTGGTAGCGAAAAGGCCCTGGAGGCCGCAGTCAAGCTGGCCCAGCAGGACGGCGGCCGGTTGACTGCGGTAACGGTCCTGGAGCAGACGGGCAACCCCGCCCTGGATCAACTCACGGAGGATGTCAAGGCCCGAGCGAAGAACGCGCCTGGAGGAACTGCTGCAAACCGCCGCCAACTACGCCCGCTCGCGCGGGCGTGCGGTTGACCCCGATCCTTCGCGAGGGCCACCCGGCGGAGACGATCATCCGTTGCGCCGAGGAAGAAAAGGCCGACATTGCTGGTCCTTGGGGCCAGCAGCCTCGCAACGGCGACCCCGGGCTGGGCGGCACCGCCGATCAAGTGAGCAACCACTGTCCGTGTACCGTGTTGATTGCGCGGCAAGCCGCTTGAGTTTGCATGGATACCGTTGTTTGGGCAGGGTGAACGGCTAAAGCAGAGAACAACAACAGACAGGACCCCATCGGTCCCCAATACCTCCTGTTCAGATGGCCTTGAACACTTCGACGGCCAATCCAGGGCATTTCGCAAGACGCGCGTCGGTGGTCCAGAATGCCGCCGCGCCGGCCAGCATCGCGGTGGCGACATGAATCGCGTCAGGTGTTTTCAACCGAATGTTCGCGCGCAACTCCGTTGCTTTCTCCACGATCGCGGCATCAACTTCCCGGATGTCGACTTCCTTGCTCGCAAAGAAGATCTCGTACAGGTGAAGTAAATCGTCTTGATGATCCCGCAGAGGCTTGCAGCGGCATTCCAAACGCGCTATCCGCGACGTGACAAACACGCGATCGGCCGGCGGAAGTTGCCGCCAACGCAATTCGATGGGGTCGCGGACCTGACTGGCCCCCTCGACCCAACGCATAATGATGCCGGAATCCGCATAGATCATGGGACGCCCCAGGCGGCTCGTTCTTCCTCAAGCCGTGCGTCGAGGTCTTCGGCCGTTCGCGGTTCTTTCGCCTTGCCGAAAGCGTCATAGATTGAAGGCCGAGCATCCTGCGGCGGCTGCACATGGACGATGAGCTCCGCCGGGCCTTCGGCCTCGGGCAGAGGACCGGCGGGCACGAAAGTCTTGTTGGAAAACGTGCCGCGAACAATGACGGGTGCAGGTGAGTCCATCGAAACACCTCCTTCGTTAAGGCTATTCTCCTTTTGGAAGAAGCGGCAGGCAAGGCCATTCGCCCGACTTTCGGCGATATTCGGCGATCGCGTCCTTCCACGGCTGGAGCAAGGGGTCCTCCTTGAGCATACCCACAAATCGAGCGAGTGGTTGCGCCTGGCCGCGAATTTCCAGTCCGAAGACTTCGGCTCCCGCATGCAGCCGCCGGTCGATCATTTCGCGAAGTTTTTGCACCGCACCTCGTCGCGAGTTCGCGCTTTGATTTCCAGCCCCCAAAGGCCGCCGCTGCTCGCGCGGAAGGCGTTCTCCCCAATGGGCTCGATAATGATCGGGATCTCCATTTTCGCTATCTCCCCGCTCGTGAAACCAACTCAAATTGGCTTTCCATGTTCGTCCTCGCTCTTGGAACGAGTTGCTATATTCTACCCTCCGATGCAGGAACTTACAATTTGCACGGATCGGCTTCTCCACTCTCGTGCCCGAGCCCCAGGACATCAATAGAACATAGGAGGTTCGCCCAGAGGGGCGACACGCGCTTGATCATTGGTATTCGTTCACTTTGACAACGGCTGTGCCATCGTGGAATAGCGCAGAATCATCCAGCACATCCTCGCCCACGGGGGCCAGATCCACGGCGCACTGCCACTGCCAGGTGCAGTGGTTCGCCTTGAACACGAGGACGTTCCAGCCCTGCCGAAGACGCGCGGCAACCTCTTTCCGTTTGCCGGGCTCCATGGTAATGTGCCCAACGTAGACTTCTTCACCGTTCAGAGAAACCGCCATGTGCAGCACGCCCGCAAACGCCTGGACCCCAGTACAACGTGTACCAACCGCTCCGCGGTGAGTAAATCCAGCGGGCGGCGTACCCGCCCTCGAAGTTCTCTGCATGCGAAATTGCCGAGAAATCCACGCTCCCGGGCACATCCCGCCCGGTATAGTCGATCCCGGGAAAGTGACGTTGCCAGGAAAGCGTTCTGCCTTTTCCCAAGTCCGTTTTCACCATCCGGAAGTCCTCGCCCTTCGCAATGGCATCGTCGATGGGCGTGCGGGCACGGGTTGGATCGAATCGCATGTTGGACCACAGCGGTTGGACCATTTTCGCCGCGACCAGCCAGGGGGCCGGGATCTTCACGTCCTGTCGGCGAGCCTGGCGGCCGTCATCGGCCTCCAACTTCAAAATGTTCACCCGTCGCTCGGGAACGCCGCTGACGAGGAACTCCCCTTCGGGCGTTTCGGCAATGTCCGGGCTGCACATCCCATCCCGCTCCGGCCAACCGCACCCGCAAGGCCCCCTTTGCCGGCGCCCCGGCTGCGTTCCACCAGTAGTGGATCCGGAATTTCTGCCGGTCCGATTGGGCGGCCCGGGAAGCGGCGTCCACTCGTAGGAGAGCGAGGGGGCCGGACCGGCGGCCTGTTTGAAGACTGCGGCCAGCCGCTGGTCCGCCAGGCCGGGCAGCCGCCGTTTCCCCCAGCCCGCGCAGCATGGCGATCGCGACCCCCAGATGTCCCGCCTCGTTGGGATGCACAAAATCATAGCTGACGTGGAAATCGGGCCGCAGACGCCGCCCATTCCGGAGCACTTCGTGGACGGATTCGCCGGTCCGCAGTACCCGGCAACCGCACTGGTCGGCCAGCATCACGACGCGACGGTTCAAGCGATCCAGCATGCGGTTCTTCGGCGAGGCAGGGTCCTCGGTGCAGGGGGTGACGGTGGCCACGCCGTCACCCCGGGTTTCACCCGCTGCTGGAGAGCGTGGATCAAGGCTCGATAGTCGTCGGTCCAACGATCCAGCGAAGCCGGTTCATCGGCGACGTAGGGGGCCAGGACGTCATTCATCCCCAGCATGATGACGAGCACATCCGCGGGCCGATCCAATGCGGCCTTGACACCGATCTTCGGGACATCCAGGAAGACCTCCTCCCGCCGGTGCGCGTTTCTCCACGCCCCGCCAACTGGCCACGCCTTGGCCGCTGCCCCCCAATGCCACCAGATCCGGCGAAGCAGCGGGGATATGTCCCCTTCAAAGCCCACTCGATTTGATGGGCGAAGCCCGTGGCGTAATTGCGGCTCAGGCCGGTGATACTGTCTCCGACGAAGACGACCCGGACGTTGCCGGCCTGCAGAGCCGCGCGGGGCGAACGGCGGCTTCGCATTCGTGTCGCCTCCGCACGGGCAGCAAACTGCCCCTGGCAACCATGCGGTGCATAGCAAGACCGCCATCACCATCCACGGTCGCGGCAAAGAGCCCAGCATCCGTCATGCGTTTTCAATGGTTGGTACATCGGTTTTACCCATCTTTTCGGGCAAGATGTGCAAGACCATGGGCCTTTTTTCGCTGCGTTGGCCTTCCCGGCAGCTCGATCCTGGACATAAGTCGTTTGCTCCCAATCCTTTGGCGATACTCGTCCAAACCAGCCTGACTCTCCACCGAACCGGATAGAGAGAGCATCTCCCGCGATGGAAGTCCCATTCGCACAACGGCTTGCGCGTCGGCGACGGCTCTGCACACCGCGTGCAGAATCGGGCCGAAAGTCTGCACCAAACGTACAGAAGTATGCCGAAAACGCAGAAACACGTAGATATTTTTGCTGAAAACACCCCTCCTTCGGTGAGCGACGATGAAGTTCGATCGGCGGCTTCCGCGAAGTGCCATCCGTCGGGGAACACCTGGAGATCTCTTTTTTGTGGCATCGCGAATCCACGGTGGACGAGCCTCTATCTACTAGTTCGTAGCAAAAACCGAAACTATAAGCGCCGAAGCGGCCACGGCGCCTTTTTGAGGGAAAAATCGCGCCTGGTTCAGAGCCGGGTAACACTTCCTGCCCGAATTCTGTAGGGAACGCCCTCCGTGGCGTTCCGCCGAGCCCGGAACGCCACGGAGGGCGTTCCCTACAGGCACAGCCGGATTGTTACCCTAACGGTCGATGCATTGAACCATGCCATGAAATTCGCGCACGAAATCGGCCATTTAGCAGGGGTGACTCGGCCATTTCGCACCGTGACTTGGCCAATTCTTGTTTGCACGGGCCGGCGGCGTTGGTGCCAATTGCCAATAAGGCCCAATTCGCGGCTTTTCCAGAAGAAGTGGTGGAGAAGCTGGAACTGGTGTTCTACGGAGACGCGGATCGGGCCATGAGGGGCGCTGGCAAGCTGACCGCCGGAGTAGAAGAATGATCTGACGAAGTTATTGCCGACCGCGCCGAATGGCGTGCCGATTAGCGCCGCTGGTACCGCGAAGGCAAATTGCCCGAACCCGGCTGGTGGCCGGAAGAGGTTTCGGGGCGCCGAGCCAGGGGCCGGAGGAGGGAAGACAATGAGGGAACTGTTCACCGAGCCTTAACTCCGCAGTCTTCTCCAGCAGGACGCCTTCGGTAACGAGCCGCCCACCACGATCGTCATCGAATGGAAGGAGGGCCAAGAACTTTGCGTTCTTGCGGGAGACAGTCTCGACCACTGGCTGAAGGAGGTCTTGACGTTGGAGGGAGAACGGAGGTAGGCTGATGAAAAGTTGGTATTGACCACAGGTTCTCGGTCCGTCCCCAGGGAACGGTTTTGTTTCGCGCAGTGGTGTGCCGCTTCGGATGCCTCCGACCCCTTCCAGCTTGCTGGATGGTGAAGGAGATTGCCCGCTAGGGTGCCGGCGAGTGCAGTTAGCTTCCAATCTGATTCACCATCGAGCAAGCTCGAAGGGGTCTGCTGCTCGCGTCCGCAAGTGCGGTTAGCTTCCAATCTGATTCACCATCGAGCAAGCTCGAAGGGGTCGGGAGAGCCGTGGCAGAGCCGTGGCCCTCCCGTCCGAACGTAAACAAGAGCCTGAGACTTATGAAAATTCATAACTCCGGATTCCATCCATGACCAAGACCGAACTGCTGGCGCTGATCGCCAACGGCGAGAACTCCGGGCTGGAGTTCAAACGCGACGACATCGACAACCGGACCCTCGCCAAGGAACTGGTTGCTTTCGCCAATTTGATGGGCGGCCGGGTCCTGCTGGGGGTCGAGGACGACGGCAGCATTTCCGGCATTCCCGCGTCCCAACTTGAGGAATGGGTAATGACGGCGTGCCGAGAGAAGATCCGGCCCGAGATCATCCCTTTCTTCGAGGTGGTGCGCGACGTTGAGCCGGGCAAGGACGTGGCGATCGTCTCTGTCGAGCGTGGTTGGGGCGTGCATAGTGTCTGGCACAACGCCCACAGGACCTACTACATTCGCGTGGGAACCCAAAGCCGAGACGCAAGTCCGGAAGAACTGGAACGCCTGTTCCAGCAACGGGGCGCATTTCGGCTGGAAATCCGCCCCGTTTCGGGTTCGTCATTGTCGGACCTGGACCGCCGCCGCTTGAGGGATTACTTTGCTCGCGCTCGAAATCAGAGCCGTGCCCCAGGACGAGGATGACGAAGCCTGGCAGACGCTGCTGGTCAACACGGAGATCATGGTTCAAGAGGGCGATCGGACGCTGGCCACAGTCGGCGCGGCTGCTCCTCTTCGGCAGCGATCCCAATCGGTTTCTGCCGCAGGCCGGGATCGATGCCGTGGCCTATCCTGGCCGCGAGAAAGATTATGCCGCCAAGGAGCGTGCCGCGCTGCGTGCCCCATCGTCTCGCTCTTCCAGGTTGACGGCAGCGGCAAGATCACCTTCGTCGAAAATGGCTTGGTCGAGCAGGCCATCGAGTTCGTGCGCAGGAACACCGAAGTGACCTCGGCGCTCCAGGGCGGCATCCGGGTTGACCGCTGGACCTATCCTGAGCAGGCGGTTCGGGAAGCGATTGTCAACGCCCTGGTGCATCGCGACTACCTCTTGTCCGGCACGACGATCGAATTGTCGATCTATGAAGACAGGCTCGAAGTCATATCGCCGGGGCGGCTTCCCAACGGGATCACGCCCGCGCGCATGAAGACCGGTTGTCGAGCGGCCCGCAACCAACTTCTGAAAGATGTCATGCGCGACTACAACTATCTGGAGCATACGGGCATGGGCGTGCCGAGGAAGATTGTCAAAGGGATGCTGGATCATAATGGCACGCAGCCCGACCTGATCGAGGAAGAAGAGCGGTTCCTCGTCCGCCTGTGGAAATGAGAAATGCATCGCAATCCCGGGCCGAAGTACATCGAGCATTCGTCCGGTAGGGTCCGCTGATTCCCGCAGGTTTGCTCGTGGCCCAAGCAACTTACTTGTCGCCCTTGATTGCCGCAACGGCCAGCCTCTGCAACTCCCGCCGCATCGCGGAGGCGTCGCCGTTGGGCAGGCCCACCCGCTGGATCAGCAGGATCACGAACAGATCCTGCTTGGGGTCGATCCAACCCTGCGTGCCGAAGGCGCCGCCGTGACCGAACGTGCCGGGCGAGAGCATCTCCGTCACGCCTTGGGGCTGGCGGACCACGCCCCAGCCCAGTCCATAGCCCATGCCGGGCACGAAGCCGGCGGTCAGCTCGCCCGTCTGCACGCGAAGTCATCTCCCGCACCGCCTTTTCCGACAGGATGCGCCTGCCCTGGATACTGCCCGCCGCAGAGCATCATCTGGTAGAGCCGGGCCAGGTCGGCGCCGGTCGAGTACAGCCCGCCGGCGGGAATGGGATAGCGGGCATTCTCCGCGGGACCCGAGCAGCTGGAAGCCGGCGGAGACCAGCTTGCCCTCCTTGATGTCGTAGAGCGTGGCGATGCGGCGGCGCTGCCGCGGGCTCGGGATAGAACGTGGTGTCGGTCATGCCCAGCGGCGAGAAGATCCGCTCGTTGCAGGAATTGTTCGTAAGGCTCGCCGGAGACGACCTCGATGATCCGCCCCAGCGTGTCGATGCCCAGTGTTGCAATACGCCCAGCGGCTGCCCGGCTCGAACTCCAGCGGGCGCTTGGCGATCGTCGGGATCGCCTCGGCCAGCGTGCGATCGCGCTTCGCGTACGAGTTCGGCCATGTCCGGCGGCAGACCGCTGGGCATGCCGGAGGTGTGCGTCAACAGATCGCGGATGGTGATTTTCCGCGCCGGCGGTTTGAGCGACCGACGGGCCGCCCTTGCGATGACCGGCGAGCATCTGGCCGCGAAACTCCGGCAGATGCCTTTCGACCGGGTCGTCCACCGACAGCTTTCCTTCGTCCGCCAGGATCATGATGCCGATGGCCGTGATCGGCTTGGTCATCGAGGCGATGCGGAAGAGCGGTGTCCTTGGTCATCGGCTGCCGGGCTTCGATGTCGCGCAGGCCGACCGCCTCGCAGCTGAGGATCTGATCGTGGCGGCCGACCACCGTGACCGCGCCGGCAATCTGCCCCTGCGTCGACGAACTGCCGCATCCGCGCGGGGATCTCCGCCAGCCTCGCATTGCCAGACTCTGCTGCCAAAGCCAAGGACGCGGATACGAGCAGGAGCAGTGTCGAAACGCTTAAGAATTGACAAGAGTTCCTGATCGTGAATGGCCGGAAAGGTTGCAGGGGACGCATGTGCATGTTAGGCTCCGTAATCTTGAAGGACGTATGGCCCGTGACAACCATGGTTATAGCATGCGACGGGGTGGGTTTCAGCAAGTCTTTTGCAGAGAAGCGAATCGCCTGCTGGAAAGGGACGCTCCGCGTTGCTAATATGGGAGGATCATTAGCCTTATCGTGTCCAGAAGAGCGAGGTTGTACCATGTTGGAGATCAATCGACGATCGTTCCTGAAATCCTCTGCTATCGGCGCATCGGGCGTCGGTGGGCGCGGCGGCCCTGGACGGCTTCACCGCAGGCCGCCGCGGCCGAAACGCCGGCAGCCAAGCCGGCCGGGCCAAGAGACCTATCGGCTGGCCCGGGATATTCCGGTCGAGGCGGGCTACGATCTGGTCGTCGCCGGCGGCGGCCCGGCGGGCACGGCCGCAGCGGTGTGCGCGGCCCGGCTGGGGGCCAAGGTCCTGCTCCTGGAAGCCACCGGCTGCCTGGGCGGCATGGGCACCTCGGGACTGGTCACCGCCTTCAATCCCATGGCCGACGGCCAACGCATGCTCGTCGGCGGCCTGATGCGCGAAATCGTCACCACCATGCACCGCCGCGGGTTCCTGGCCCCGCACGTCACGGCCGATTTCTACAGCAAGTGGTTCCACTGCTGGACCCCCTTCCGCGTCGAGGGCTATAAGCTCGTGCTCGACGAGCTGGTGGCCGCGGCCGGCGTCGAGGTCCGCTTCTTCACGCGCCTGGTCGACGTCGACGTCGATGCCGGCACAGCGGATGGTCCGCGGCGTCGATCGCCCAGAACATCGAAGGCTTCCGCTATCTGCGGGCCAAGACCTTTGTCGACGCCACGGGCGACGCCGTGCTGGCGGACCTCTGCGGCGTGCCCTGCCGCGAGGCCGGCCGCGATACGCCAACATCATGCCGCCGACCCTCTGTGCGCTTGCCGGCAACATCGACTGGCACGGGCAAGCGGCCGACGACACCGGCCCGGCCAACCAGCAGGCCCTGGTGGAAAAGGCCATCGCCGACGGCCACTTCAGTTCCAAGGACCGCCACGTGCCGGGACTGTTCCAGGTCGGCCACACGCTGGGCATGCTCAACGCCGGCCACCTCTTCAAGATGAACGCCCTGAAGTGCCGCAGCCTCAGCGACGGCGTGATGAAGGGCCGCCGCCTGGCCCAGGAGTTCCTCGCCTTCTACCGCAAGTACGTGCCCGGCTGCGAGAACATGGAACTGGCCATCACGGGCAGCCTGGTGGGCGTGCGCGAGTCGCGGCGGATCGTCGGCGAGTACGAACTGAACTTCGACGACTTCTCCAGCCCGGCGGCAGTTTCCCGACCAGATCGCCGTGTTCAACAACTCCGTGGACATCCACGTCTACGACGACTCCGAAGCCGAGTACCAGCGCTACTACAAGGAATTCACGCAGACTCGGCCGGCTGAAGCCGGGCGAGCGTTACGGCATTCCCTACGGCATTCTCGTGCCCCGCGGCTGGCGGAACCTGTGGGTCGCCGGACGCTGCAATTCGAGCGACGTGCGCGTCAGCGGCACGATCCGCGTGCAGCCGGCCGCGTCGATGATGGGCCAGGCCGCGGGCACGGCCGCCGTGCAGTCGATCGCCACGGGCCAGCCAGCCTGCGATTTGGATACCCAGCAGCTCGTCGAGACCCTCCGCCATGCCGGGGCCTATCTGCCGCAAGAGAAGCTCAGTCCGACGATGACCCGCCGGGCTGCCGCGCCGAAAACCTGAAGCCCGCCGCGCAGGTCTCTCCTTCTCCGACAGATCAGGAACCCCTTGAGCCCGGGAATGGATTGTGCGACCATAACCATAGTGAGGCTCGTTGCTCTGCTCGGGATCTGGAGGATTCCTAACATGCTGCGTTCACTTCTTCCCGCCCTTCTCCTCGCCCTTCTGCCGTACGCTTGGCCGACTGCCCAACTGCACGCGGCGGCGCCGGGCGGAATATCCGAGCTTGCCGTTGCCCAAGCCGTTCGCGAGCCGGAAGACCGATCGCCCCGGCGAACGCCAAATTGGCGGCTGCCATCCGCCGCATCGACGAGCTTCGCGGGCAATTGGAATTCGACCCGGCCGGCAACCTGGTAGGCGTCGATCTCTCCAGCGATCGAATTTCGATTGCCGACGCGGAGATCCCGCTCCTCCTGGCCATGCCGCACCTCCGCAAGGCGCGGTTGTCGGGCGGAGGGGTCAGCATGGCGGGCATCCGCCAAATCGCCACCATAACCGGCCTGGCGGATCTCGCGCTACTGAATGTGCAGATCGATAACCAGGGGCTCGCCACGATCTCGGGGCCTTCCTAACCTCACCGCACTCACCATCCAGCGCAGCGCCCTATTGAACGACGACGGTCTGAAATCCCTCCGCCGTCTGCCGAAATTGACCAACCTGGGCCTGCTGGACGTAAATATCACCGACCAGGGATTGGCGCAACTGCAATCGCTTCGCCGCTTGCGGCTGCTGGATCTCCGCGGCTGCGCAGGTCGGAAATGCGGGCCTCGCCCGCCTGCGATCCCTGCCGCAACTCAAGGTCCTGCGGCTGCGAAGTTACCAGATCGACGATGCCAGCCTGGCGATCCTCAAGACGTTCCCCTCCCTGGTCGGGCCTGACGCTTGAGGAATCGCAGATCACCGACGGCGGTTTGGCCCAGCTTGCCGGCCTGCCCTTGGAGGAACTCGGTCTGTTTCGCTGCTACAGCATCACCGACGAGGGGCTTCGGCACCTGAAGCATTTTCCGAACCTCCGCCAGCTTACGCTTCGCGATCTGCCCATCACCGGCGCCGGGCTAGCCGCGCTAGGCGAATTGCATCAACTTGCGCTGCTGAAACTCAACGAGACCGGCGTGGGTGACGCGGCCCTGAAAAACCTCCGCGGGTTGAAAAGCCTCAAGCGGTTGGAACTCCGGCAGACGCGGGTCGGCGACGCCGGGCTGGAGATCCTGGGGACGCTTTCCAACCTGGAATATCTCGATCTGGGCGCATGCCGCGTGACGGATGCCGGTCTGGCGAATCTGACGGGCCTCGCCCGCCTTCAGACGCTCGAACTCAAACTCAACAGCGGCGTGACCGACGCCGCCCTCGATCAGCTCAAGAAGCTCAAGGGCTTGAAGACCCTCGGCCTTGCCCAAACTGGCATGACCGAAGAAGCGATCCAAAAGCTCGCATGTGGCACTGCCGGGGTGCAAAATCGAAATGGAATAATGATCTGGGCTGGGCCGTGCGGGGATCGACTACTGCCCCTCGTGTTGTTTCATGGCCGCGTCAATCTTGGCTTTCACGGCATCCAGGTTGAAGCTGCGCCCTTTTTGCATGGGTGGATACTCGATGGCCGTAATCGCCAGTTTCTCCACCTGCTGTTGGACGAACACAAAGCGCCGGAACTCGAACCTGAACTAGTCCCAATATTGATAGGACCCGACGCTTCCATTCGGCCAGCAGGTGCGCTCGAAGGGATCCAGGCGGAGATTGACGAGAATCGGCGCGTCGGGATGGGTCTTGTCGCCGATCCAGCCGCCGGGCTGATCAATAAGGCGATACTTGAATTTGTAGTCTTTCAATCCTATCGTCGCGTGATCCCGTGTTCCACAAGCAAATCCAGCAGGCCCTCGGCGGCGGATCGCTGGCCCGACTTCTTGGATGATCCGCGAACCGGAGCAGTCCGCCAGGTTTGTCCATCGGGCGTGGTTGTCCAGGCGACGATCGAGAACACCGGCTGGTGGCTCGGACCATTCTCGTTTGCCACCTCGTAGCCGAAGGACTGCAAGATCCCGACCTGTTTGAGTTCGTTCAGGACCATCGCGGCGTTCAGGCCGCACCCCTGCTGCTCGGGCTCCCCGGACGAGACATCGTCTGGCTCGCCGGCTGGTCTGCTTCCGAGGATCTTCAGCACGTCCTCGGCCGCAGCCTGCTCCGCAGCCTTGAGTGTTGCCGCCAGATACCAGACGGAACAGGTCCGTTCCTCGTTGTCCGGGTCGAGCACCGCACGGATTTGATATCCTCGAGGATTGGCGTGCTGCTCGAATTGCGGTGCCGGCCATTTCTTCTTCGCACACCACTCCAAGAGTTGCCCCTTCGGGTTGGCGGACTGCAATCGTGACAGGTCTTCTTCGTTGACAGGAATGACGTCGCGCTACGGAAACGCGATTGGAGACCAACTCCAGCAAGACCTGGGCAGCCAATTGTTCGGCGACCTTCTTGGATGCCGCTTGCCGCGGCCCGCTCACGATGGTTTCGCCCTGGTAGCAGAGCGACATATTGGCACGGTAAAACGGTCCCTGCAAATCGGTTTCCGTTCTGCGGTGGATCAATCCGCATGCGCATGCAGAACTCCAACAAACGTCCTTTCGGATTCGCTCGCTTGAGCTGTTCCTCCAGCGCGGCCTCCTCCGGAAACAGATGCGTATCTTGCGGGCCGAGCACCCAGAGGCGGTCGCGGCGGTCGTCGTCGCGGCGCACGAGTCCAATCCCTTCGAGCAGCCGCGCGAATCGATCGGCGGTATCTCGGTCCACGGGCTGGCCGAACCACGCCTCGGCTACCGCGGCAGCCTGCACGGGCGCTGTGCCGGCGGGCCCCAGCAGATGGCGGGCCCGGTCGATGTCCAGTTCAGTGGCCGAGGGGATCATCAAAGGAGACCTTGCCGCGGGCTCCGGGCCGGGAGGGGTAGTCGCGGCGGAGAATGCACCCATCTCGCGCCAGCCATCACGTCCTGGCAACGCAAACTGCGGCCCAATGCCTCCTTGGCGTTCTCGTCGCCATGCACCAGCACAACCGTCCGCGGCTCCAGGGCTTCAATGAAAGAAACCATTTGCATGCGGTCGGCATGTGCGGAGAGTCCGTACGTGCCGAACCTGCAAGCGACGGGAAGGGTCGCCTGGCCAAGCTTCAGTTCCTTGGGGCCTTCCGCCCCGCGCCAAGTCCAGCAGGGCCCTGCCGGGAGACTCCTCGTCCTGATAGCCGGTCAGAAAAATGGCGTCCTGCGGGTTCTGGACCAGCGCTTGCGCGTAAGCGACCGAAGGTCCGCCGGCCAACATCCCGCTGGAAGAGACAATGATGCATGGGCTCGTCGCCAGGGCGCGATTTCGCTCCTCGGGCCGCGTAATGGGCTGGATCATGTCGGTGTAGAACGGATGCGGGCGCTCGCCGAATCTCGTGGGCCAGATGGCGAGACGCGTAGGGCTCGTGCTTCCCGTAGACCGCACACACAGCGCGGACCATCCCATCGACGAATACCGGCACTTCCGGCAGAGTTCCGTTGCGTTGGGCGTGTTTCAGAATGAGCAGAATTTCCTGCGCACGACCAACGGCAAAGGCCGGAATCAGCACGCGACCTCCCGCAGCGATCACCTCGCGAATCTGGGATAGCAGCCGTTCTTCCGCCGCATTGCGGTCCTCGTGCAGGCGCTCGCCGTAGGTAGCCTCGCTGATCACCAGGTCCGCCTGGAAAGTCGGGGCGGCCGAGTGCGGGCACGGTCTGTTGGGCAGAGACGCTGTAATCGCCCGTGAACAAGACCGTTCCGGCCGGCGTCTTCAACTGAATCATCGCGGCCCCCAGGATGTGCGATGCCGGCAGCCAGCGGATTTCGATGTCTTTCACGCGAATCGGCTGATGATACTTCACCGGAACGAATGAGGCCAAGAGTTGCTCGACTTGACGCTCGTTGTACAACGGCAACTCCGCCTCGCGTTCGGGACCGTTCATCAACCGCAAAGCGTCTTGCAGCAGGATTGCCACCAGATCGATCGTGGGTGCTGTGGCCATCACC
This sequence comes from uncultured Acidobacteriaceae bacterium, assembly GCA_963799145.1. GTDB lineage: Bacteria > Acidobacteriota > Terriglobia > Terriglobales > Acidobacteriaceae > Telmatobacter. Next base: position 19,410 of record CAWCWQ010000090.1, read on the forward strand.
GGCGCCCCGGGCAGGCTTCCGAGATCACCGGCAGGCCGCCGGAATGGTCCATGTGCGCATGGGTCACCAGCACCGCGTCCACGGCTGTGTCGGCCAACGGCGCCAAATCCGGGAGGGCTTCGATCCGCTGTAACGAACGCCGCAGTCCACGACGAGCGCCGTGTCACCCACGCGGATCAGCGTACAGGAAGCCCCAATCGTCGTAGCGCCCCCGAGAAAGGATAGTTCGATCGACTGCCGTAGAGTGTGCATAGCGTAAGGAATCGGTCAGAAACAACTTGTGGAGCGGATTTTAGTCCGCCAAGGCGGACTGAAGTCCACCCCACTACGAAATTGGGAAGCTATTCCGGGCCAACTCCTAAGTGGCCTCCTGCCGCCGTCTTGTGGACCGTCACTTCTTATTCGCAGGCGGGGGGGCAAAGGCATTGATCGCCGCTTGCTGGAACGTGGGAAGGATCTTGTTGCCGTCCGCGTTCGGCCAGCCGGCGTGCTGCACCAGGAAGACCGTGATCAGGCCATGCTTCTTCGTCGTAGCGATGTTGGTGCTGTAGCGCCGCCGTGGCCGAAATGGTCGTCCGCCGGTGCCGAAGCCGAAGCCGTACCGCCTGGAGATCGCCCGGTCTGCTTGGAGGTCATCTGCTTGACGGCCGCTCGGAAAGGATGCGCTTGCCGTCCAGGACGCCGCCGCTGGCGAGCATGCGGTAGAATCGGCACAGGTCGGCGGCCGTCGAGAACAGTCCGCCGGCCGGCATCGGCTGCCGCTGCGGATCGTCCAGCGGGTACTTGAGCTGCCCGATCGGGTCTCTTCCAGGCCCTTTGTCGCGCTGGGCTTGTACGACTTGGCCAGCCGCTTGAGTTGCTCGGCCGTTGGGCCAGAAGGTGGTGTCCTTCATGCCCAGCGGCTGGAACAAGCCGCTTGTCGAGAAACTTCTCGTAGCGGCATGCCGCTGACGACCTCGATGATCCGGCCCGCCGTGTTGATGCCGGCGTTGGAATACTGATACTTGCTGTCGGGCTCGAAATCCAGCGGCAGCATCGCGTAGCTCCGCACGCGGCAGGCCAGCGGGAACAGGTCGAGCGTCGGCTGTCTCGATCGGCGACTGTGAACGGCAGGCCGCTGGTGTGGCTCAGCACGTTGCTGACCGTGATCGGATGCTTCGGCTTCTTCAGCAGCACGTGGTCCTTGTCTTGCTCCGACCGTCAACCATCTGCCCGTTGAACTCCGGCAGGTACTTCTCCACCGGATCGTCGACGCTTCACTTTGCCCTCGTCGACGAGCATCATCAGGGCCGTGGCCGTGATCGGCTTGGACTGCGAGGCGATCCAGAACAGGCAGTCGGTCCGCATCGGCTTGCTTGGCGGCGATGTCGGCATAGCCCACCGCCTCCAGCTCGAGCACTTTGTCCTTGGTGGCCACCAGCGTCACCGCTCCGGCCAGCGTGTGGCTGTCGACAAACGGCTGGAGCGCGGCGGCCATGCCCTTGGACGCGGCGGCCGGCGTGCCGTCGGCACAAAGGCGGCCGGCGGAAGCGAGAACTGTGGTGAAGACGACCGCGGCGAAGACTTGGAACATCCTTTTCATCGTAGCACTTCGGGGGTGAGTGGGCGATTCTTCTCCACTATATATCATCTCTACTTTATATCATGTCCTCCTTCTCCTATATCATCTCTTCTCTCGTGAATTACCTCCACTTCGCATGAATTGTCTCGACGCCTATCGATCGTATTTGCTCCAGTTAAACCCTTTAACTCCCAACGGTCGCTTTTGAGACGATGCATAAAATTATAATATGCTTGTTTACTTTTTCTGCACGCTTTTTCTGTTTGTCTGCAGCATAAAATGCACTACCGGCGGGCAGAAAGCCCGCCGGTAGTGCATTTTATGCTGCAGACAAACAGAAAAAGCGTGCAGAAAAAGTAAACAAGCTCTCTTCGCGGTTACAGTTTAAAATTTCCAAGAAACAGTATGGAAAGTAAGCGTTAAATGGCGTGGAGTAAGTTTTTGTCTTCTATAATTTCTCGTTGAAATTTTACGAAGCCGTTCAAATTTAATCGTTTGGATTTTTTTTTATTTGTGGTATGTAACATTGATCTTTTGTTTTCTGTAAAATTCTCTTCTTTTTTGCCAACCGCGTATGATTTTCGTTAGGCGTAAGTGAATAAGCTAATTAAGTTTTTAATAACGTTTTAAAGAATTTTGTTTAGTACAGAGTAATAAACGTAATCCTGTATGTACTGATTAATTTGTTGCCGGTTCTTGACACAGAGAAATACTTTGATATGAACAAGAAGCAGTGTCGCGGAGGCCCATG
>CAWCWQ010000091.1:0-4303 GCA_963799145.1 uncultured Acidobacteriaceae bacterium
TGGTCAAGAACCCGGTGATGTTTGTGGTCGAGGTGGGCAGCGTGCTCACCACGGCGCTGCTCATCGACAACACCGTCCATCACCGCCCCGAATTCGGCTTCAACCTCCAGATCACCCTCTGGCTGTGGTTCACGGTGCTCTTCGCCAACTTTGCCGAAGCCATGGCCGAAGGGCGCGGCAAGGCCCAGGCCGACACGCTGCGCAAGGCCAAGGGCGAGACCATCGCCAAGCGATACAGAGCCGACGGTTCCTTTGAAGACGTCGCCAGCGGCCTGCTGCGCTGCGACGACGTCATCTATGTCGCGGCCGGCAGCTACATCGCCGGCGACGGCGAGGTCATCGAGGGCGTCGCCTCGGTGGACGAATCGGCCATTACCGGCGAGTCGGCGCCCGTCATTCGCGAGGCCGGCGGCGACCGCTCGGCCGTCACCGGCGGGACGAAGGTCCTCTCCGACTGGATCAAGGTCCGCATCACCTCCAATCCCGGCGAGACCTTCCTCGACCGCATGATCGCCCTGGTCGAAGGCGCCACCCGCCAGAAGACCCCCAACGAGATCGCGCTCAGCATTCTGCTCTCCGGCCTGACCATCGTCTTTCTGCTCGCCGTGGTCACGTTGCAGCCCTTCGCCATCTACTCCAAGGCGCCGCAGACCGTCTTCGTGCTGGTCTCGCTGCTGGTCTGCCTGATTCCCACCACCATCGGCGGCCTGCTCTCGGCCATCGGCATCGCCGGCATGGACCGCCTGGTCCAGTACAACGTGCTGGCCATGAGCGGGCGCGCCGTCGAAGCTGCCGGCGACGTGAACACGCTGCTGCTGGACAAGACCGGCACCATCACCCTGGGCAACCGCCAGGCCACCGAGTTCTATCCCCGCCCCGGACGTGAGCCATGAGCGGCTGGCCAACGCCGCGCAACTGGCCTCGCTCTCCGACGAAACCCCCGAAGGCCGCTCGATCGTCGTGCTGGCCAAGGAGAAGTACAACCTGCGCGGCCGCGACCTGGCCGGCATTCACGCCGAGTTCGTTCCCTTCACCGCGCAGACCCGCATGAGCGGCGTCAACCTGCCCGGCACGCGCATCCGCAAAGGCTCGGTGGACGCCATCGCCCGCTTCCTTGAAGAGCAGGGCTCGTCAGCTGCCCCAGAAGGTCCGCGAACAGGTGGAAGAGATTGCGCGCGCCGGCGGCACGCCGCTGGTGGTGGCGGAAAACGCCACCGCGCTGGGCGTCATCTACCTCAAGGACATCGTCAAGGGCGGCCTCAAGGAGCGCCTTGCGCGCCTGCGCGCCATGGGCATCCGCACCATCATGATCACCGGCGACAACCCGCTGACCGCCGCCGTGATCGCCCGCGAGGCCGGCGTGGACGACTTTCTGGCCGAGGCCAAGCCCAAGGACAAGATGGACCTGATCAAGCGCGAGCAGGCCAAGGGCAAGCTGGTGGCCATGACCGGCGACGGCACCAACGACGCGCCCGCCCTGGCCCAGGCCGACGTGGGCGTGGCCATGAACTCCGGCACCCAGGCCGCCAAGGAAGCCGGCAACATGGTCGATCTCGACTCCAACCCCACCAAGCTCATCGAGATCGTCGAGATCGGCAAGCAGCTCCTGATGACGCGCGGCGCGCTCACCACCTTCTCCATCGCCAACGACGTGGCCAAGTACTTCGCCATCATTCCCGCCATGTTCGCCGGCGTCTTCCCGGTGCTGAACGCGCTCAACATCATGTACCTGCACTCGCCGCAGTCGGCCATTCTCTCCGCGGTCATCTTCAACGCGATCATCATCGTGGCGCTGATTCCGCTGGCGCTGAAGGGCGTCAAGTACGAGCCCAAGGCCGCCGATGTTCTGCTGCGCAACAACCTGCTGATCTACGGCGTGGGCGGCATCATCATTCCGTTCATCGGCATCAAGGCCATCGACATGTTTCTGGTAGCCGCTGCATCTGGCGTAACTGCCGGTAGTGAAGGATCTGTTTTGAAAGGGCACGACTTTAGTCGTGCCGCAAATGCCGCAAGAAAAACACGGGCTTCAGCCCCTGCGGCAAGGCTTTAAGGAGTACGTCATGCATTCCGTCTGGAAGACCTCGATTCGCTTCACCCTCGTCACCGCGCTTCTGCTGGGCCTCGGCTATCCGCTCTTCGTCACCGGCATCGCCGCAGTGATCTTTCCCCACAAGGCCGCCGGAAGCCTCATCAGCTCAAGGACGGCACGGTCATCGGCTCGGAGCTGCTGGCGCAGAGCTTCACCTCGGACAAGTACTTCCATCCCCGCCCCTCGGCCGCCGGCAACGGCTACGACGCCACTGCCTCGGGCGGATCGAATCTGGCCCAGTCCGTCGAAAGCTCTGGTGGACCGCATCCAGGGCTACATCGACAAGCTCTCCGCCGAGAACCCCGGCAAGCCCGTGCCCATCGATCTGGTCACCACCTCCGGCTCCGGCCTCGATCCCGACATCACTCCCGACGCCGCCTACTTCCAGGCGCCCCGCGTCGCCAAGGCCCGCGGCATCTCCGAAGACCGCATTCGCCAGCTCATCGATCAGCACATCGCCAAGCGCCAGTTGGGCTTCCTCGGCGAACCCCGCGTCAACGTTCTCGCTCTCAACCTCGACCTCGACAAGCTCGCCAAATGACCCTTCCCAAGCCGGCTTCCCCGCCCGGCTCCCAAAAACACAGACGGCCCTTCCCGAAGGAAGGGCCGTCTGTGTTGGTAGAGCGTAGTTGCGGTCAGAGCATTTCTCCTGTGGGTATAGAGTCTTGGGTGCCCCACCCTCGCCGCGTTCTTGTTCTTGCGGCTAGGGTGGGGCGCAACCCACCATTACACCAAGAGGAGAAATGCTCTGATATGGAGTGACCCTGTCAACTCCTGCGCATCTGTGGGGTTGTTTTTGCCGTTGTTTTTGTTTTTGCCTGTTTTCGAGGGCAGGGCCAGCAGCAGCCGGGGCAGGTTTTAGCGACGATTGATCAGTCTGATATTCGCGGGTCGAAACCGCATAATCTTGATCCGTCGGGAGCTGCCTCTGACTAGTGGCGCGAGTCCGGCTGTGCCTGTCGCATAGAGCATTCGAGGATTCTCCTTCGTGCTTGCTCCGGCTGCGGCTGGCTCTGCCTTCGAATTGGGCGATGCTGTTCATTGGTTAGTTTTTTGCTTTTTCATTCTTTGGAAAGTTCTTGCTTTTGCCTTTGTTCTTGTTCTTGCACTTTGTCAGGCCGCCATCTGCTGTCTGGCTGCCCCCTCCGCCTTGACCCCGATGGCCCAGATGAAGCCCAGCAGCTAGCAATACGTAATCTGAACCAAGGCGTGCAGGAAAAAAAAAATGTATTGCTAAATTTGAAGTTGCACGTCGGCATCAGGATCACGGCCCGTGGAATTTATGGATCGACGTAATACATCTTCGTCAGGGTTCGGCCTTCCTGCACAACAAAATCTTCCGAGAGGGCGTAGCCCAGCGCCTGAGCAATCCCGCCCTGAATCTGTTGTTCATATATTTGAGGATTGATCACGGCGCCGGCATCCGTGACCGCCAGATATTCCTTTACATCGATGTTTCCGGTGATCTCGTCCACTTCCACCAAGGCCAGGTGGGCTCCAGTATGCAGTACAGAGCATGTGGAAGGCCGTGCAGTCTCAGCTCATCCGGAAAGCCCAGATCGTCGGTTGCCACGGGAGCCCGGAAGTTGTGTGTGGCGATTCGCTCGGAGGGGTCAAGGAATTGGGCGAGCTTCGCCAACGGGATTTCCCGGCCTGTCCCAAGGTCCCTTACTGCGCCGGGAATCAGCGCCACCTGGGTCTTCGTCCGGAGCCATCAGCATATCAGCGGCCCGTCGTCGAATGCGGTCTTTCATGAGCTTGGCGGCGCCTATCAGCGCATTGCCGAAGGTGTATGTGCACCGGCTGGCCGAGGCCGAACCGCTGGGAAGCGTATGATCCGTGTCCGGCAGGAACAGCTCCATATTGGAAGAGTTACTGAATAAGGATTGCCCCGGCGATCTGGATGTTTGAGCTTGCGTTGCCTTGGCCCATGTCCACGACACCACTGTAGACCCGAAATCTTCCCTCCGGAGTCAACTCGATCTTGGCGTTTGCCACGTCCGGCACCACAGGCCCATATCCTGAGGCATGCACGAGCCCCGCCAGGCCGACTCCGCGGTCGTTTGAACGCTCCTGCGCAGGCTTTCCAGTTACTTCGTCGATCCACAGAGCATGTGTCTTAACAGCGTTCAAGCATTCGCCAATGCCTGTGGACGTGGTCAGGGTTTTCCCGACGCCAGTCTGTCACCCCGGTGGAGCGCATTTTTCAGG
>CAWCWQ010000092.1:0-33245 GCA_963799145.1 uncultured Acidobacteriaceae bacterium
GCCCGCGAATGGCCAAGTCAGCCGGTCACCGCATCTGATTGCGTGGCTTGATGACGTAATTCCAGTCGCCATGGAACGCGTCTCTCTCGATCTTCAACTCGCGGAGTTCCTTGGCTGTGACCTTCTTGCCGGTCGGATAGTTTCGCCGATCGAGGCGCGCACGTACGACGAGGCCGCCTCGGTTGGTCGTGTTGCCGATGAGGTTGATGATCGTCTCGTAGGTACGGAGGGGTCGGCCGCGCCAGTTGATCGAGATGAACGAGAACAGCCGGTGCTCGACCTTGTTCCACTTGCTCGTCCCCGGCGGGAAATGGCTGACGTGGATCGCGAGGCCGAGCGTGTCGGCGACGCGCTGAAGCTGGTGCTTCCATACATGCGAGCGGTAGCTGTTGCTGCCACCTGCGTCGGCGGTAATGAAGATCTCGCGGGCATCGGGGTAGCGCTTCACTCCGACCTGTTTCCACCACGCTTCGATCGAGGTGACGGCAAACACCGGCGTGTCGTGATCGACGCCGACACTCACGAAGCCGTCGTTTGCGGCGACGTCATAGACGCCGTATGGGATCGCTTTGCCAACCGCGTCGGACGGAAAGTCGTGGACATCGACGAGCTCGGGCTCGCCCTGTGGTTGCCATTCACGCCCGCCATTCTTGAAGTTGCCGATCAACTCCTTCTTCTTCGTGTCGACGGAGATCACCGGCACGCCGCGAGCGACGCAGGCCTGCGCCTTGGCGTTGATGTGCTCGAACTGCGCGTTGCGATCGGGATGCTGGGTACCCTCGACGGACTTGCTCGGCGCCTGAAGGCTGTACCCGTGGTCGCGCAGCAGCTTGGCCACCGTCTTGTCGCTGATCCGAATGCCGTCCTGCGCGAACAACTCGGCGGCCAGCACGTGGGTGCTCTTACACGTCCACCGCAGCGACGATTCGGGGTCGCCTCGCGTGACAGGATCCACGTGCTTTTCGAGCGCGGCCCACACCTCGGGATGTGCCGTTTCGAAATCACGCTTGCCGCTGGTCCGCCGAACCTTGATGACGTCCGCCGGGCGCGCTCCGCCGCGTGCCTCGTCTCGTCCTTTTCGTACCGTGCTGATCGCCAGCCCCGTCGCCCGCGCCACAGCGGCCACGCCGCCGTAGCCGATCGCGCCCGCCTCGGTGCCAGCCCAAAGCCGCCGAGCACGCTCATCCATGGTCGCCTTCAGCTGGCGCCACTTCTCGCGTACCGACTTCTCCGCGTCCACTCCGAACGTAGATCACGCCGAGCCGAGCCTGTCGATCGGCCGCGATCCATTTCGAACGCGACTCGATCGACACCAGCTTCCGGGGGCCCTAAGCGACGCGCGCGAGCCGCAACGTCAGCGGCCAGCCGATCTCGCGCCGCTCATTACCGGGCCACTCGCGCTCGAGCTCGGCGCGAAACGCTTCGAACGGTTCCGGACCGCGCTGGTCGACGAGCTTGACCGTTGCCGACCAGGTCGTCGCGTAGCCGACGAGCTCGTCGCGCGTCCAGCTCGCGCGCATCGCGAGCACCGGCGGCGCGAGCTCGGGCCACGGCCAGCGCAGGTCGCGATAGCCGTTCTCGACGTGACGCCGCTCGGGCGGCCAGAACCCGGCGAGTGTCTCGTGGTAGTAGCGCGCGATCGCCGGCGCGCCGTCGACCTCGACGATGCCGTAGCTCACGAGAGCGACGAGAGCGCCTCGTCGTGCGACGCGCGTCGTCTCGGCGACGAATCGCGGCCAGTCGAACCAGTGCGCGGCCTGCGCGGCGACGACGAGATCGGCGCAGCCGTCGGGCACGCCGCTCGCCTCGGCGGGCGCACAGCGATATTCGACGTTCGCGCGACGCTCGGCGGCATCGAGCTGCGCCTGCGACGGATCGGTCGCGATGATCTGCGTGAAGTGCGGCGCGAGGCTTAGTGTGAGCTGCCCGCTGCCGCAGCCGACATCGAGTGCGAGCTCGCGACGCTCGCACCGCGTGGCGAGCTCGGCGGCGAGCTCCGGCGGGTAGTGCGGGCGATACGTGGCGTACTGGGTGGCGACGGTCGAGAAGTGATCGGCAAAGCTCATGGGTACCGGGCTTGGATGCCCAGCCCCGCTTCGAAGTCGCCGGATAACCACCGCACGAAGCCGATCGTCTCGCCGAGATAGATGTAGGCGCTGACGTGGCGATTGAAATCGAACATGTAGCCCTCGAGCGCGCCGAGCCCGACGTCGGTGCCGCGCGTCGCGCCGCTCGAATCTTTGTAGTCCGAGAAATCGAACACGACCTGCGGCTGGACGAACAGCTTGGACCGCGCGGTCTCGCTGAAATAGAACCGCGCCCCGGGCGCGAGCCGCACGGGGATCGGGCCGGTCATTCCGACCGTCGCGCCGAAGTCGTGCTCGAGGCCGAACGTGAAGCCGAGCGTGAGCTCGACCGCCGCGGCGACGCCGTAGCTGAGCTCGAGCCCGAGCGCGAACGGCGCGCGCTCGGTGCACACCGCCGCATTGCCCGACATCGTGCTGGTATCGCTCGAGCCGCAATATACCGTGCTCTTGTACGGCACCGTCGCGCTCACGCCGATGCCGGAGCGCAACGAGAGCCCGACTTGGCGCTTGTGCGAGTACGACGTGTCGCCGTCGTCGGCAAAGGCCGGAGTGGACAGCAGCACGACGATCGCGAGGCAGCGCATCGCGGCGACGCTATCACGGTGCTACCTTCCGGGGATGCTCTCCCGCCGGGGCTTGCTCGGAGCACTCGCCGCGACGTTGGCGTTGCCGCGGTTGGCGCGGGCGATCGGCCCCGCCTCGAAGTTTCGGTTCGGCCAGCTCCAGCTCGGCGCCGGCACGTCGTGGAACCCGCGGCCGAACGCGCTCAAGCGCATGGCGCGCGAGATCGGGAAGCGCTCGTCGGTCGACGTCGAAGACGAGCCGGCGATCGTGTTGCCGACGTCGGAGACCCTCCACGAGACGCCGTTCCTCTACCTCGCTGGCGATCGCGCGATGGATCTGCCGAGCGCCGCCGGGATCGAGGCGCTGCGGCGGTTCCTGACGTTCGGCGGGTTCTTGCTGATCGACAGCGCCGAGGGCGCGACCGACGGCGCATTCGACGGCAGCGTCCGCAAATTGATCTCGGCGATCTTTCCATCGCCCGCGAAGGGCCTCGAGCTCGTTCCGCCCGATCACGTCGTATTCAAGAGCTTCTACCTGCTCGACAAGCCGAGCGGCCGGCTCGCGATCGCGCCCGCGCTCGAGGGCGTGTTTCACGACGACCGGCTGGTCTGCGCGTACGTCGCCGACGATCTCGGCGGCGCGTGGGCCCGCGACGACTTCGGCAACTACGACTTTCCGTGTGAGCCCGGTGGCGAGAAGCAACGCGAGCTCGCGTTCCGGTTCGGCGTGAACCTCGTGATGTACGCGCTGTGCCTCGACTACAAGTCCGATCAGGTCCACGTGCCGTTCATCATGAAGCGGCGGCGATGGAAGCCCGACGACGGCGCGAGTAATCCGCCTTGAGTATTTCGCTGTTCACCAACGAGCTGCGGATCGCGCTCGCGATCGCGGGCGTCGTGCTCGGCCTGTTTGCGGTCATCGCGATCAAGCGCGGCCGCGGTGCGCTCGGCGCGATGTTCGGCACGGGCGCGCTCGCAGCGCTCGGTGCGCTCGCCGGCGAAGGCCTCGTCGCGCTGACCGTGCGGCTCGCGGCGCCGTCGACGACCGACTTCAACGAGTACCGCTGGGTGTTCCTGTCGCCGTGGGGCCGGCTCGGCCTCTACGCGGGCGGCCTCGCGGTCGTCGCGATCGTGGTGCTCGCGTGGCGAGCGAGCCGCGGCGCGGCGGCGTGGCGGCGCGCGTTCCTGATCGGGCTGCGAGGAGCCGCCGCACTCGGTGCGCTCGTCGTGTTTCTCGAGCCCGCCGTCGAGCTGCGCCAAGTCGCACGCGAGCCCAATCGCATCGCCGTGTTGATCGACGACTCGAAGTCGATGTCGCTCGCCGAGAGCACGCAGGGTCCGACGCGCATCGAGCGCGCGCGCCGGCTGATCGCGGCATCGGGCTCGACGCTCGCGAAGTGGGAGCAGGACCACAAGATCGACTACTACACGTTCTCCGACACGCTCGTCGCGACGACGCCCGCCGCGCTCGCGACCGACACCGCCGAAGGCAAGTCGACGATGATCCGCAAGGCGCTCGAGCTCGTGCGCGGTCGCTACGAAGGCCGCGACCTCGCGGGCATCGTGCTGATCTCCGACGGCGCGGCGACCGGAAGCTTCGACGAGGATGCCGGCGACGGCGCGGTGCGCGACTTCTTGCGCTCGCTCGATACCCGCGTCCACACCGTGTGGGCCGCGCGCGATGGTCTGAAAGATCTCGCCGTCGCCAAGATCATGGCCGACGAGTTCGCATTCGTGCGCACCGTCGTGCGGATCGAAGCCGTGATCCACACGACCGGCCTGCCCGCGGTGCAGGTGCCCGTGACGCTGTCGACCGATGGCCAGCCGCTGCGCCAGAAGTTCGTCGATCTGCCGGCCGGCGATCACGAGGTCACCGTGACGTTCGAGGTCACGCCGCCGCGCGTCGGCCGCTACGTCTACGAGGTCTCGGTGCCGGTCGTGCAAGGCGAGGCCGTGACGACCAACAACGCACGCAGCTTCGTCGTGCGCGTGATCCGCGACAAGATCCGCGTGCTCCAGGTCGCCGGCGCGCCATCGTGGGACGTCCGCGCACTGCGCCAGATGCTGAAGTCGAACCCCAACGTGGATCTGATCAGCTTCTTCATCCTGCGCACGCAAGACAGCGTCTCGCTCGTGCCCAACGACGAGATGTCGCTGATCCCGTTTCCGACGCGCGAGCTGTTCGAGCAGCAGCTGCCGTCGTTCGACCTCATCATCTTGCAGAACTTCGAGTACCTGCCCTACGGCATCGGCGACTACCTCGAGAACATCCGCAGCTACGTCGAGGGCGGCGGCGGGCTCGCGATGCTCGGCGGCGCGCAGTCGTTCACGTCGGGCGGCTACTACGGCACGCCGGTTGCGGCAGCACTACCCGTCGAGCTCTACGGCCCGTTCGATGCCGGCCCCGTGCTCGACACCACGCAGTTCCAGCCACAGCTCACCGACGCGGGCCAGATGCATCCGGTGACGTCGCTGAGGTACTCCGCGAACGACAACCTCGCCGCGTGGCGCGGCCTGCCGCCGCTCGAGGGCGTTAACCTCGTCGCCGGCGCGAAGCCCGACGCGACCGTGCTCGCGGTGCACCCGCGGCTGCGCACCAAGTCGGGCAAGCCGATGCCGGTGATCGTCGCCGGCGAGTACGGCAAGGGCCGCTCGCTCGCGATCACGACCGACACGCTGTGGCACTACGGCTTTCTCGCGGCGGCACACGCCGGCGACGACGGCCGCCAGTACACCAAGCTCTGGGAAAACGCGATGCGCTGGCTGATCCAGGATCCCGACCTGCGCAACCTCCACGTCGACAGCGACGCCGTCGAATACGTGCCCGGTGCGCCCGTGCGCGTCGCCGTGCGCTTGCTCGGCCGCGATTATCAGCCGCTCGCGAACGGCGAGGTCACGCTCGCGGTGACGCGCGGCGCCGATCCGGCGAAAGCCGAGCAGGTCTCGACCCAGAAGCTCGTCGTCGGCGACGACGGCACGCAAACCGTCGATCTCGGCGGTCTGCCGCCTGGGGTCTACCGCGTGAGCGGCAAGGCGACGATCGCCGGGCGCCAGGTCGATGCGACCGATATCTTTTTGGTCCGCGACGGCGGCACCGAGCTCGATCGCCCGGTCGGCGACCCCGGGACCCTCGAGGCCATTGCCAAGGCCACGCGCGGCGAAGCGCTCGGTCCCGTCGACGAGCTGCCCGCCCGGCTCGAATTCGACGCACCACGAATCGTCCGGGTCGACAAGCGCACGGACGTCGAGCTGTGGAGCCGGCCCTCCCTGTTGATCCTCGTCGTCGGATTGCTCGGCCTGGAGTGGCTCTTGCGCCAGCGCAGCGGGTATCTATAGATATCGCCATGGCAGGACTGCACGGGATCGAGAATGGGGCCGATGTCGCTGATGCGCCCGCTCAACGGGCGGTCCGGCCATGCGTTCAGCTTGATCTTCGCTTCCTGGCCCAGTTGCAGCTTGGGAATGTCGTTCTCGTATACATCGCAGACGATCCAAACGACGGAGAGATCGGCAATGGTAAAGGCCGTCGCCGAGCCGGAGAGATTCACGCCCGCCGCCGCCGCATTGGTCACGTTCTGCGCCACAATCACGCCGCTGATTGGTGCGTAAACATTCACGATGCTGCTGGGATGATCCTTGTCCACGCCCAGCGTCTTCAGTTGCTCTTCGGCCGCGTTCAGGTCGGCCTTGGCGTCTTTTTCCGCGTCTTCGGCCTGCTCCAGTTGGCCTGCGAGATGGCGCCGTGCTTGAAAAGGTCTTCGGCGCGCATATAAGCCATCTCGGCCAGATGCTCGTCGTTGTGCGCTTTGATGAAAGTGTCGAAGGCGTTGGTGATGTCCGGGCTTTGCACCTTGAGAAGCAGTTGACCCTTCTTCACGTTGTCGTCGAGCCGCGCCTTGATCTCCACCACGCGGCCATTGGCCAGCGAGATCACTGGAACCTCGCGTGAGACATCGGGAAAGACACTGCCGGTCGCGTTCAACTCGGCGGCGGATTCAACCTGGCCGGCCGCGGTGACGGGAAACTTGGCGGCATCGTTGGCGTCGATAGTGATCAGATTCATATCGGCCACTTGAATGACTTTGGCCGGCGGCGGCGCGCTGTCGCCTTCATCCTTGCTCTTGCAGCCGGTGATTGCGAGGCCCATCAGCGCGGCCAGCGCAAGAGCGATTGAAGTCTTGCGAATTGGATTCAGCAAAGAAATAATCATTGGATCACCTCGCGTCCCACGGCCAGATTCAGTTGTCCGGCCGCGGTCAGATAAGAGCCGATCAGTTGCACATAGGCCAGTTCGACGGCCCGGTAGTCGCTCTGCGCATTGAGAAAGTCCATCAGCGATGCGCCGCCGTGCTCGTAGGAATAGGTCACAGTGTCGCGCACGCGGAGCGCCTGCGCCTTGTATTGCGTCTTGTAAGGCTTGAGCAGCGCGATGTTGCTCTCCACTTGCGCGTAGGCCGAGTCCACGTCGCTGAAGACCTGGGCGCGCGCGGCCTCGGTCAATTGCTGATTGCGGCCAATGTCGATTTGCGTGCGCTGCTTCTCGCCCTGGTTGCGGTCGAAGATGCGCAGCGGAAGGTTCACGCTGGCGCCCAGCGTGTCTCTGCCAAAGGGATTGTTGAATGCGGGGTTATAGGAGTACCAGACGCTCCAGGTCGGATCGGCGGAGCCATTGGCGATGGCCAGCTTGTGATTGGTCTGCGCCTGCTGGATGGACTCCAGCGCGGCTCTCAAGTCAGGTCGCTCGTCGAGAGCAACCTTGCGGAAATCTTCCAGAGGCTTCAAATCGTCAGCAAAATCGAACGCTCCGGTCACATCGAACTGTTCCACCGGCGTGCGTTCGTTCAGCAGTTGCTGAAGTTGAATTTTGGCGGTGCGCAGATTGACGATGGCCGATCTGAATCTCCACTTCGTATTGCACGCGCAATAGCTCGATGCGGTCCAGATCGATCTGCGCAATGTCGCCGGCGTGGAAGCGGTCGCGGCTGATCTTGATGATGTTGTCGTAGTAGGCCAGATCGGCCTTGGCCAGTTCCAGTACCGCCTTTGGCTTCAAGCGTATCCACAAAGGCCGCGCGCAGATTGAAGAGCAGATTGCGCTCCAGATCGATGTGCTCGGACTGGGCAATCTGCGTCCCTTCCTGCGCGCTCTGCAAGCGCAGATTCGCGCTTGTGCTCGCGCTCGTGCAGGTAGGCGATGCTGGGAACCAACTGCGTGCCGGTCAAGGGCTGCCAGTGCGTTCCCTGTCCGGGAGCGCTGTGCGGTGCAATCTGCGAATCCATCGGTTGATAAGCCAACCGTGGGATTGGGACGCAGAAAGGCCGTCGTCTCAGCGGCCTTCATCTCGTCCACGCCGAAGGCGTCTGCCCTCAGCGCGGGATTGGCGGCTTCAAACTTCGCCTTCACCTGCTCCCAGCTCAAGGCAGTGCTCGCATTGTTCTGCTGCGAAAATCCGCAAGCCTGCGAAAGAATCAGCAGCACGCCCGCCGCGAAAATCAACAGAATAGAATTGAATCGCTTCATACACAGCCTATGCGCCGTGGTCTGCACGGCGGTCTCAGGAAGGAAATCGGCTCTATGTCTTCAGGAGGAGCGGGGCAACAAATCAGGCCGTCGGCGGAGGACGATTCTGAATGGAAGCCAGGGCCGGATTGTCTACCTGCAAGGCGGGCACGCGGCTGGGCGCGGCATAGCGCAAAAAGCTGAAGGTCAACTCCGCGAGAACCGGCGGTGGCAGCGCTGCGATAGCTGGAAAAACAGAGTGCGGGATGGCGACCGCGTAATCTTTGCGCTGGCAGCAGTCAGTCTCGGCAGGATTCTGCGCCGCCATCAGGTCGTCGGTCACAGAGATCACCGGCAGCAGAATCAGAACGACCACCGCCAGGGCGGCCAACTGCGTCCGCCGGCTCACTCCTTCGCTCGGAGCACGGCGCATCCACAGCCAGAACATCAGCGTGGCAAGCGCCATCCAAACAAGATTGAGTGCAAACTCCATGAGTAGTCCTGATTTTACACCAAGTGCGTTTGTCAAGGGTAAAGGCGCTTGGGGGCGCTGAATTTCTGCGCGCCCGCCTGCGCTTCCGACCGCCGGGTTTGACCTGCAATCCAGCCGCCCGTATCATCAGAAGTGGAGGTTGTGCGCGGAGCTAGTCTTCGCCCGCTTCCGGCAGGCCTTTGCGGCCTGCGTCTCCAGAAGCATCTCTCCGGCGGGGTAGCTCAGATGGTTAGAGCGACGGATTCATAACCCGTAGGTCGGCAGTTCGATCCTGCCCTCCGCCACCAGATTTCCCCATTAGAATGAGAATTTTAGGAAGCCGTTCGCTTACCACCCTAAAAACGCTCATCCGCAACTCACCAGTGATTGCTACTGCACCATATCCGTAGACGGCTTCGCTGGCGGCGCAAAAAACGCCGTCAGCATCACGCCCTGTGCGTCCGAGCGGTCTTGGCTCCACCCTTGGCCGTGACGCGCTTGCCGAATCGCATGGCCGGCTCTTCAATCAACACGCAGGACAGGTGCGAAATTACGAGTGTCACAGCGCAATAGAGAAGGCCAAGCACAAGCAAAGGGACTTTTCCGTAAAGCAGAATCACCGTTGCCCACAAAACAGTCGCATGAAGAAGGTACATACTATACGAAATGCGGCCCAGATACTCAGGAACCGCGGTATCCAGCAAACGGCTGATGCGGCTGTGCTGGGCGAAAACCAGCACTCCGCAGCATGCCAATGGAGCCATGGCGGCCCACTTTCCGACGTGCCCAATTCCGAAGTACCCTATGATCACGGGGACTAGGCATAGGTACTTGAGCCACTTGGGTGTCTTGTGGTACAGCCGGGCGACCGCTTCGCTTTTCCAGGCAAGAATTGCTCCCAAAAGGAAAAAAGAGCCGTAGGCCAGCGCGGCCCCGAACTCCTGCCATACAGGGTGTTCCGGATGGTTATAAAGTATAAAGCCTGCCTTGGCAACCACGATGGTTGCCAACAGCGCTCCCCAAGGCCGCAGACGGGAGATCGTCCAGCAAACAGCTGGAAAGACGACCGACATCTCCATCTCGTAGCGCAGAGACCAAAAAGCCGTGTTGATCTTCGGGGTGGTGTCGATAGTAAATAGCTGGGAACTGATCAGGCTCCATGTGAGAGGGCTTTGCCAGGTCCGATAAAACCAAGGTGTTACGGGAAGCTGCGAGTAGAGCAGGCGGCTGGCCACCAGAATCGCTATGAGGACCGCTGCGGCATAAGGCACATAGATACGAAAAAAACGGCGCACAAGAAAAACAGAGTAGGATGGCTGTTTGCCAAGCCAGTATGGAATGGACAGAACGTATCCGCTGAGAACGAAAAACAGTGTCACAGGATTCCCGCCGATAATAGGCAGAAGGTACCAGTGCGGACGGGCGAATTCGTTAAACGCAGCATGAAAGTGAATGAAAACCACAGAAAGAGCGGCGAGTCCCCGCAGGGCATCGAGGGCGAGAATGCGCCGTCCGGGCGTCCTCTGGCTAAGTTGCCGTTCTATTGCTTCACCCACGATGGCCTTCCTTGCCTTTCTGGAGAGTTCCAGCACAGCGATCATATCAACCGGAATCTCCTTGTTGGGCGCCGATTCCAGAAAATTGTATCGCTCCTGAAACAGATAGCCGGACCAAAAGATCGTTGGCGTCGAAAAAGCCAGAGTTTGTTCAGGCTACGCTTGATTCAGGTATAAATACTCATATTCATCCGAGTCGGGATTGATGGCCAGCGTCCAGCCTGCGAGCTCACGGCTGATCAACTTGAAGCCATGATCTTCAATGCCAAATTTGTCCGCGCTAAGTTCTGCTCTTCTGTTGTGATTGATATGCAGAAAGTTCGCGTTGGTTATCCGTGCAATCTGGTCAATATACACACGGATCGTAGAGGGGGACATTTCAGCAAGGCTATACGAATTAAAAGACACGGCAGCGGACTTAGAAGGCATCTTCACTATTTCAAAGCTGGGCATCATGACAATTCCAGGAGCAAGAAGAGCCTCGTTGGGGAAGTTGGTTTCACCATAGAGGCTGATTTGAAGGTTTGGTAACGTCTTCATCAGGTAATACGTCGCAAGAGCCAACATCTCAGGAAGATCGAAGTCTATATACGTCACGCTGGGATTATCCCGATTCAAGTAGTATGCAAGTCCGCCATACCCTCCGCCAAGTTCAACAACGACTTGATTGCCGCCGGAAGGAAGCAATTGACTGATCGCATGAGAATAATAGTGTTGATATTCCCCGCCCTGCCTCACAAAAACACCATCCATGAAGTATCCGTAAGGATTTCCGACAATAGGCGATGCGAGAACATCGGCAGAATAAATATTATTCGTGCGCTTCCTCCACAAGTCAGACCGATGCAGGGCGTCACAAAGGACGAATTTTCTGTATATTCCCTTGATGTTCTCACCGAAGCACACTTTGAGTATGCTTGGTGAGAATCCCACCAGGCCAGTACCGCATGGGTCGCGGAAGAAATTCTGGTACATGCGCTGAAGCTCGCCAACATCCTCAGCAAGAAGAGCTTTCATTACAGGACCGAGATCCTGTTCGTAGATTGGAAGCCATTCATTACTGACGTTGAAAGCCTCACCGGCGTCTCGCTGATTGATCTTTGCCATCTTATAAGCTGCAATAATTCGTCTGAGGATGATTGAATCGTCTTGTGCGATTCCTGGACGCGGCGCGAACCAGGCCGGGACGAGTTCGGGACGGTAATTCGGGTCATTTCCAAATCTTTGCTCGCACAGCCTTATGGTTTTGTCTAGGTATTTGCGCCGGTCCAGCTTTTTTCTCACTGCGGCCAGCAGCTTGCGCGGCTTCCAAAGCAATGAATAGTTCATGTCGCCTCATTCCATCGCAATTATAACAAAAAGTATCTTAACCATCCGCTAGTCCCAACAAATGTGCTTTTGTGGCTGGTCGCGCGTAAGCCCCTCCCATGGAGGATTTCGTCTCTCTCTAGCAAGGGTTATAAAAGGCCACATACAGCTCCCACGAATAGAAAAGCACATGATAGGTTGAGCGAGATAAATTGAAAATTATTCATCGCATCATGCATATCTGCCAGTGAGTTGTTTCAAAGACACCTCAGTTCGACTTCTAGCCAAACCGCGGCTGTCGGGCAATCGCTGTTTCGTAGACACTAATCCACTCTTGAGCGTCGTCGCCGATGTCCAGGAGACTGCGGTCAAAATCGAGGGTCTGCGCGATCTCGCGCGACCGCGGCACAATTGTTGAAATCTCCTGGCTCAGCGCCGCCGCGTCATTGGGCGGGACCAGAAACCCGTTGACGCCATGGACGATCCTGTCAGCAAGCCCTCCGGTGTTGGAGGCGATGACAATCTTGCGAGCCGCCAGCGCTTCCTGCGCCACCAGGCAATACGATTCTTCCCAAATGGACGGAATTACCACCACATCCAGGCCGGCCAGGATTTCAGCGGCTGAGCCGTGATCGAATCGCCCATGAAACAAGATGTCGGGACCTTCGAATTGCTGCTTGAGAGTCTGGATGTAGGCCTCATCGCCGCCGCCATAAAAGTGAAGCGAGGCAGCAATGGGCCGCGATCGAACAAATGCTTCTGCCAGCACATGGCAGCCTTTATGAGCGCGCATCGATCCGATAAATCCAATCCGCGTGTGCGCCGGGTCTTCACTCACCTGGCGTACTGAATCCCTCAGAGGCCGAACATCGATCCCCCAGGGATGGAGGTGGATCAACTCCTTGGGATATCCTTCGCTTTCAAAGATAAGTTGAGTTTTACGAGAGATAGCGGCGAGATGCGGCCGCGCTCTTGCCACAAATCGCTTGATGCGGCGGCGGTGCGCGATTGCAGTGGCCAAGCGCCCAGCAAATCCGAAGCGCGCCCATTGAACATCCGCGCAGCAAAGCTTCGCGCACTGCACCACATTGCCATCGCAGTCGCGAAGAATGCCCGGGCAAAGAAGCCAGTAGTCAGGCAGAGTAATCACCAGCGGCAACCCGAATTTCTCAAGCCATTCAAAGAGGGTAGGGCCAAATCCTATAGCGTGCTGAATATGAATCACATCAGGACTGATCCGCTGGATCAGCAAACGAAGTTCGTCCTGCCACAGAGGGCCTCGAAAAGTGGCATAGCGAAGCTTATTGCCAAAACGGCCTTTTGGAGCGCGTTCAATGGGCACGACGAACGGCTGCAATTGACCCTTCGATAAGGCCTCGGATGTCTTTGCCGTCGCGGGAATAGCGACAGTAACATCGATACCTCTGCCAATCAGCGCCTGCGCCAGGTCGGCCGTGTATATCTCGGTCCCTGCATGGCTGAGCGGGTAAATCCCATGGGATATCTGCAAGACTTTCATGTGATACTCCAAATCATCCGGGCGAGAGGGTATTGTGCGATCGCAAGCGGCTAATAGCGACACAAGCAAGAGCGCTGCATTTTGCTCTCTCTCTCCTTGTCAACCTCTATGGACCGTGCAGGCTGCCAAAAGCAGCCAGATCGCTTGTGAGTTACCCAACTTCCAAAGAGACGAAAATAGGGTTTGTGACAGGATTCCATGCACTGCGCGCGCTGAAATTCCGGGAGGCTGCACTCACCCGAACATACATGCTTTACGTACCCTCCATCGATAGTATGGAGCCATCTGATCAGGTTCGTCCGGGCCAGGCGGTTCACCTTCAGGAGACGCGCCAGCGACAGCCACCGGGATGCCAAACCGGGTGTGCACTCCTCAAGCAATTGCGCAGCCTCATCCCATTGCTCGCCGGCGATCAGATTCTTTGCGTATTCGATCCTGGAAGCCTCTTTCACGCGCTCGATTTCTTGCGGCTGGCAGCTTACGCGATTTCCCGCCATCTCGATGCTCGCCAAATCCGCCCGCGCCATCTTCAGATGATTCGCGGATTGGTTCTGCCCCGTCTCGCCGCCATTGATATAAGCCGATCTCCGATGATACAAAGCGCCAATCCGTTAACGCAATCTTCAGCCACAGAGTCAGGTCCTCCACGCCCTGGACGGCCCTCGATTCCTCAAACCCGCCGGCGTCAAGCAATGCCTGCTTCCGCACAAGTGCTCCACTGGGCGAGACATGAGCCTGTCTGTGCCAAAGATTGCCGAATTGGATGGGATCGAATCGCTCGGAATGGATGACTCCGGCATCCGGTGTTACGTACTCTAGCTGAATCTCCGTCTTTCGAGGGAGCCAAAGATCATCGTGGTCGAGAAACGCGATCCACTCTCCCGAAGCGGCATAAACTCCCGTATTCCTGGCGGCTGCCTGCCCACCGTTAGGCCCTCGAATGACGCGCGTCCTGGGAAACCCGGCGGCGACCTCGGCCGTATGATCAGCAGATCCGTCGTCCACAACGATAATTTCAGAGATTTCGTAGCTCTGCGCCAGAATGCTCTGGATCGGATCGGAGATGAATTGCTCTGCGTTGTACGCGGGAATCACCGCGCTCACCGAAGTTCTGCCACTCTGAACTACCAATTCTTACCTCCAGACCTATCGCAAGAAATGAATACCTGCCAGCACCAATGGCCGCGCGATTCTACCTAAGGACATATTATCTGGCTGAGGTTCAGGGAGTTTCCACCGACGTGAGTTTCTTGCAAATCCAGATCAAATGCCAGCCACGCCTGTTGTCTCCGCTTCTTTGCGCGTCAGAACCAGCGGCCCAGGGTGACGAAGACCTTGCGGTGGCCGCCGTCGCCCACTGAGACGCCGATGGTCAGCAGGCCGATGGGTGAGTTGGCCACCACTCCGGCGAGACCATCCTGGCGGAGAATCGCGTTCGTCTCCGGCGACCATATCTCGCCAGCCTCATAGCCGAAGACGCCGTAGAGGCCATGTCCCAGGCCGGTGGGCAGAGCCGCCAGCCGATGCATATATCCGGCGCGAGCCAGGTAGGCGTCCGTGCCGCGATACTCGTCAAACGAAGATGCGGAGAGACGCATCGGCCCGCCGAGGGTAAAGCGGTATGGTTGTGCGACGTTCGCTCGCAAGTATGTGTTGACATCCCCGCTCAAGACGAAGACATTGCTCTCTTTCCACGTGTGGCTGCTGCTGAAGGTGAGCTTGAAGAGTGGCGCGTTGTCGCTGCCCACGGCATGGTAGAGCGCACCGGCCGAAGCTGACAGGCGAAAGCCGTTGGGCGAGATGACACCGGCTGTGGCTTCATCCAGGCTGAAGCGCAACTGCCCGGTTTGTGCGCTTCCATTCAGATCCGGCCCGCCGCCAGTGCCGGTGGTGAGGCTCCAGTTCGTCTGCTCGGCGCGCCACTCAGCTGAAATTTGCATCCGGTTCGAAAAAGTGCGGCCCGCCTCGATGCCCGCCTCGAGATTTTGCTGGAAGCGGTCGGCAACGCGCTTCTGATTTGCCCAAATGTAGATGGGCGCGCGCAGAAGGCTGGCGCGCGGCTCGAAGAAATAACCGTTGGGAGTCAGCAGACGGTAGTACTCGCCCTTGAGTGCGGTCATGTAGCCGATGCGGGCGTCTACGCGCAACTCGGAGCCAAAGCCGCCAAAATCCTGATCAACCAGCCGCAGCGCCATCTCTCCACGGGTGATGTTCGAGGTTGCGGCAGCCAACTCCGGCGAGAGAAGCAGAAAGGGAGGACCCGTGGGATCGCGGCGCAGTTGAATCAGCAGGCCGGTGTCGGGTGTGGGTGAGCCTGAAGTCGCCGTCTCTGGCTTGCTTCCCTCCGGCGCGGCCTTTGGGTTGTAGCTCTCCCAGTTGGCGGCGTATACCCCGTTCGACTGAATCTGCTGGAGCGCGGCGATGGTTGCGTCGGGCGTAATCGGCTTGCCTTTGAGAGGCTTCAGGTCGCTCAGAACCTCGCGCTCCGCGTCCGGCTCGCCTCCGTTCACGCGCACCTCGAGCAGCGGGCCGAGCTGGGAGCGGCTGCGGCTCGTGCGTGCCTCAATGTAGGTTTTCCAGCCCTTGTCGTCGAGGGCATAGCGCAGCAGAGCGGCGCGGTTCTGCCTCGGCGGCCTTGTAGCCAGCCTCGATCAGCTGGGCGGCGCGGGTGTAGTCGGTGGCGGAAAAGCTGCCCACCGGCACGTTGACCACCACATCGGCCAGCTGTTCGGCCTGCGCCACATTGCGCTGCGATGCCGGCTGAAAAGGCGCGGTTGAGTACGCCGACGATGGAGCTGGTGTCGGAGTTGCTGAAAGAGCGCATCCTCCAGGTGGATGGCGATGATGATGTCGGCGTGCAGATCGCGCTTGAGAACGTCGGTGGGCAGGTTGTCGAGAATGCCGCCATCGACCAGGTAGTGGCCGTTGCGGTCCTGCACCGGTGGGAAGACGCCGGGAATGGAGATGGAGGCGCGCACGGCCTGGGGCAGCGGCCCGGAGGCAAAGGTGACCGAAGTGAGGGTGTTCAGGTCCGTGGCCACGCAGCGAAAAGGAATGGGAAGCTGGTTGAAGTCCAGCTCCTGGCTGTTGTAGTCGGGCAGGTTGCCGGTCGAGGAACTCGTTGACGCCGCGATCGGTGAGCAGGGCGTTGCGCAGGAACAGGCCGTGGCGCAAGCCGACGGTCAGAGCGCGCCGGGAAGTTCGCGGCGGTCCTGCCGGCGGCGGAAGCTCACGTCGGAGTAGGGAGTTTGCAGGGTGAAGACGCTGGTAAAGGCGTCGCTGACGGCCAGCGCGCGCATCTGGGCGGGACGTGCTGCCCGTGGCGTAGAAGGCCGCCACCAGCGCACCCATGCTGGTGCCGGAGATGCGGTCGACCGGGATGTGGTGCTCCTCAAGCCATTGCAGGACGCCGATGTGCGCCAGGCCCAGCGCGCCGCCGCCCTCCAGAGCAACGCCGATAGCCGCGCGACCTGGCGGCTGAACGGCGGGCAGAGCCGATTGAACCGTGGCCGGAGGATTCAGTGCCGGCGCCGGATTCTTGGCCTCCTGCGCCGCGGCGGCTGCCGGCAAAAAGGCGGCAAGCAGAATTGCTACGGATTGACAACGCACGGGCACACCCTCACACCCCCGCCAGCGCTGAGCAGGGAACGCCTCTCCGCCACACTCAGGCGGCGCGCGGTTTAGCGTGAAGAGCTCCAGCCCTATTTGGGCGAGGCCGGCGTAAACCCTTCGCGTCTCTGGGCCGGTTCCGGCTTCGGCTTCGGCTTCGGCGCCTTCTTCACTTCTTTTCTGCCTTTGTCTTTGCTTCCCATGTCTGCAAGTGTGCCATAAAACGGCGGTTCATGGAAAGTTCAATCGCCGAATCGCAGTGGTCAAAGCCAGATGGCGGAAGCCGATTCTTCGTCTTACTTATGATCTACGAAGAGATTTGCAAGGACGCTGCATTTCCAGACTTTTCGCAAGCCTCTGTGCAACGTGCTCGGATAAAGATTACAATTCTTCAAGAAAGAAAATGGCCAAGGCGAAGGAACGGATTTTCGAGGTTGCGTGCCCGGATTGCGGGGCGATGCTGAGGATCGACGCGCGCCACCGGGCTGGTGGTGAGCCACACTCCGGCGCCGCGCAAGCGGATGTTTGAGGATCTGGAGACGGCGGCCCAGGCGATGCGCGAGCAGGATGAGCGCAAGGAGTCGATCTTCCGCCAGTCGGTGGAGGCGGAGAAGAACAAGGAAGACCTCTTCGAGAAGAAGTTTGCCGAGGCGCTGCGCAAGGCCAAGGATGCGCCCGAGGGCAAGCCGCTGCGCGAGTTCGACCTGGACTGAACGGCCGTGCGGCGCGATATTCCGGCAGGCTTGATATCCGTCCGATGCTTGTGCGCGGGCGGCAATTTAGAGCGATACTGGATGCACCGATCCCGTGACCGCGGTCCGGAGCAAAAGGAGAAGACGATGGTGGTTGTTCCGCTTTCCAAGCCGGTGAATGATTCTGCAGCCACGCTGGAGACGTCGAGAATCCGAAACCATGAACTGGGTCGGATTTGCGGCGGGCGGAACCCTGGTGGCAGCCGGTTTGCTGCTGCTGGCTCGGCGAGCGCCGCGCCGGAATGGTGGCCGCCGCCTCAGGAACGGCCCTGGCCCTGCTCGACCAGCAGGAGACTCTGCGCTCCTGGTGGAATCTGCTGCCCGGCTACATCGATCAGACGCAGCGGGTGCTCAGCCAGGTGCAGGATACCGTCAATGAGGTCGCCATCAAGCGCGAGGCTCTGCGGCGCGTTCTGGCCCGGTAACGGCCTCTTGGAGTTTTGAACCAGTTGGCCAAATGGATTTCTCTGCCTTGATAAAGATGTGGCAGGCGGGTTTGATTTTGTCTTCGGCCAAATCTAAATCAGCCCTTTCAAGAACCTTATTCCCAGCGAGATTTCTTCGTCACAGGCCCAGACTGATTGATCGCGGCCAACCGCTAACGCGGAACGCCGCGCCAACCATGCATGGATGGCGTTTGCGCCCGCTCATTTCGAATAAAACTATATAAATGTTTGATTTAGCCGATTTCTGCCATTTACTTGCCTGGTTGACCTCCAAATGAGATGAAAATATTTGTCGCAGATCACATCCGCGTTACAACAAAAATCGTCTATATGATCTGAAGTTCTGAATTCCATTTCATTTCGGCAGGAAATCTGCTCATGAAAAAATGCCCCGTTGCATCTCTCGTTTTCACATTCTTGTTGGCAGGCTGTAATAGCATGACGCCTTTCCATGAGCCGCTGGGAACACTTTCCGCCAGCAGTATCCATTTCCCGGCCACTACCGTCAACACCACTCGATATGCTTCCGGCATCACGCTGACCAATTTGGGCAACGCCGCGATGACCGGCATCAGAATCTCGCTTGGAGGCGCTGACACGTTCATGGTATCGACCACTTGCGGTGCTGGACTAGCCTCCCAGGCAAGCTGCGTCATCTACCCGACTTTCACACCCGCCGCTGCCTCCAGAAACAGCGCGTCGATCTCTGTCACCGATGATGCCTCGAACTCGCCGCAAAGCATAAAACTCAGTGGCTTAGGCACAACCGAAAGCATCACGCGCGCGCTGTATGTCTTCCCCGAGCCGGATGCAAGCATCACTCCGCTCTACGCACTTGTAAACAGCGCGCAACAAACCATTGACCTGACGATGTGGGGGCTTGAGGATACGACTTTCCTGGACGATCTTGTCGCGGCCTGCAATCGCGGCGTAACCGTGCGCGTCATACTTGATTATGGGGATAATTTTAGCGTCAACACTCCTGCTTTCAACCAGTTGAACGCAGTCCCCAACTGCAGCGCCGTCTGGGCCAATACAGCCTTCGTAGTCACCCACCAGAAGAGCTTCATCCTCGATGGAACACAGGTCGTTATCATGTCGCTGAACCTGGAATCGGTGAGCTACTCCTCTACGCGCGATTACGCCCTGCTGGAAAATGACCCTGCGGACATCGCCGCCATCCAGGCCACCTTCAACGCCGACTATGCCGCCGGCACCGATGCCGCCGGCACGGTTGGAGCGAGCGACTTCAGCTATCAACCGGGTCCGGGCGATACCAGCGTCCTCGCTGGCGGAGATCTTATCTGGAGCCCCACGACGGCACAGGCCGATATGCTCTCGCTCATCAACAACGCAACATCAACGCTGCTGGTCGAGGCTGAGGAGATGGATGCCGCGAACATCGTCAGCGCGCTGGCAGCCGCATGCCAGCGTGGTGTTCAGGTGCATATAACGATGACCGACGACAGCGCGGACTTCGGTACAGAATTCTCTGCGTTGCAAGCAGCGAAATGTGGACTCTATCTCTATCCTAACGAAGGAGAATACACGGGGTTGGGCTTTTACGTCCATGCCAAGGCCGCGATCGCGGACTACGGACTGGCATCGCAAGCTGTCTACATGGGATCGATCAACTACGACGACGAATCCATGACGGAGTTCCGCGAACTTGGCATCTACATCACCGATCCGGCCAGCGCTAAGTTACTGTATCGCACTATGACCAGCGACTACGCGGGGTCAGGTATCATTTACTGATCGGGGAGGTGGAAGAATTTGTTTCTGTATACGCATAGCCGCCAAGGCCAGTTGCCCGGCCATGCTACGGTTGTATCAAGCACTCGCACTGCTGCTTGTCTCATCTTCACGCTCCTGTTGGCAGGCTGTGCCAGCGAGCCGCAAGGGAAGCTGTCTGCCGGCAGCATCGATTTTCCGGCCACCACCGTTGGAAATACCCGATACGCTTCCGGCATCACGCTGACCAACACCGGCAAAGGTACGCTGTCCGGCATCAAAATCGCGCTCGGTGGCCCCGGCTCCGCCGCGTTCAAAGAATCGACCAACTGCGGCGCCGAGCTTGCCGCCCATGCAAGCTGCGTGATCTACCCTGCTTTCACGCCCGCTGCGGCCTCTCCATACAGCGCTTCTATCTCCGTCGCCGATGATGCGCCGATCGCGCTGCCGAGCATCAGCCTCAGCGGTTTGGGCACAACAGAAAGCATCACAAAGGCGCTGTATGTCTTCCCCGAGCCGGATGCAAGCGTAACGCCTCTCTATGCACTGTTGAATGGCGCGCAGCAGAGCATTGACCTGACTATGTACGACTTGGAGGACACGATCTTTTCCGGCGATCTTGTCGCGGCTTGCAATCGCGGCGTAACCGTGCGCGTCATACTCGATCAAAACACCAACATCGGCGAAAACACGTCGGCTTTCAACCAGATCAATGCCGTTCCGAACTGCAGCGCCGTCTGGGCCAATGCTCAATTTCCAATCACGCACGAGAAGTGCTTCGTTGTCGATGGATCGCAGGTTGCGGTCATGTCGATAAACCTGCATACTTCGTGGTACCCCACTATGCGCGACTACGTTCTGCTGGAAAATGATCCCGCTGACATCGCCGCCATCGAGGCCACCTTCAACGCCGATTTTGCAGCCGGCACCAACGCCGCCGGCGTCCTGGCCCCCGATGCGGTCCGGTTGAGCGACTACCATTGGCAACCGGGTGCGGGCGATAACGACCTCATCTGGAGCCCCACTACGGCGCAGGCCGATATGCTGGCGCTCATCAACAATGCGACTTCGACACTGCTCATCGAGAATGAATACATGGACGATCCGGGCATCGTCAGCGCCTTCGAAGCCGCCTGCCAGCGAGGCGTTCAGGTGCATATAACGATGAGCGACGACAGCGCGGACTTCGGCACAGAGTTCTCTGCGCTGCAAGCAGCGAAATGTGGACTCTATCTCTATCCTGAGCAGAGCGGCGTCTTCTACGTCCATACCAAAGCCGCGATTGCCGACTATGGTCTGTCCACCCAGACCGTCTACATGGGATCGATCAACTATGACACCGAATCCATGACAAAGGACCGCGAGCTTGGCATCTACATATCCGATCCGGCCAGCGTTCTGCTACTCTACAACACCATGACCGCCGACTACGCGGGAAACGGAGTTACTTACTGAGCTTGGCGGAAGGACCAGTGCTTTGCTCGGGAATTAGTTCTTCCGCTCCACCAGGTAGCGGGCGACGGCTTTGAGGCCATCTGCGCGGCTGCCGTAGGGCGCGAGGGCGGCGAAGGCCTCTTGAATCAGGCGGGCGGCGTCGCGCTGGCTCTGCTCGATGCCGTAGACAGCGGGCCAGGTGGCCTTCTCCGTGGCCTGATCCTTGCCCGCCGTCTTGCCCAGTTGGGCCGAGTCCACGGTCATGTCCAGCACATCATCCACAATTTGAAAGGCCAGGCCGGCCTTGCGGCCAAAGGTATCCAGGCGGGCGACATCCTCCGCCGTGGCTCCGCCATAAACGCCGCCGGCCACCACGCTCACCCGAATCAGCGCGCCGGTCTTGGCGCGGTGAATGGCATCCACCAGCTCCTGCGTGGGCTTCTGATGTTCGCTTTCAATGTCGAGCACCTGGCCGCCGATCATGCCCTCCACGGTGCCCACGGCGTTGGCGACGAGGCCGATAATCTGCACCGTTGCCGCGCGCGGCGCGTCCAGCCCGGCCAGCAGCTCGAAGGCGCGGGTTTGCAGCGCGTCGCCGGCCAGAATAGCGATGGCCTCGCCGAAGACGACGTGGCAGGTGGGTTTGCCGCGGCGCAGCGCGTCGTTGTCCAGCGCCGGCAGGTCGTCGTGGATCAGCGAGTAGGTGTGCAGCATCTCCAGCGCCGCGCCCAGCCGCGCAATGCCCGCGGGCAGCTCGCCGGCGATGGTAACTGCGGCCTGATAGGCCAGCACCGGGCGCAAACGCTTGCCGCCGGCAAAGGTGGAGTGGCGCATCGCGCCATGAATCGAGGCCGGCACTGTCGCAGCGCTGGGAAGCAGCTCCTCCAGCGCCCGGTTGGTCAGCTCCGCGCCTTCGCGCAACAGGGTTTTCACATCGGCGGACATTGCTCTCATCATAAACGAAAGCGGCGCTGTACAGGCAGACGCCCGCCGCTACTTTGCCGCCGTCAGTTTTACCAGCGAACTCTGCTGCACGCGCGCGCCGGCTGGCGGTTGTTGCGCCGTCACCGCGCCCGGCTTCACGGGCAGCCTGGGCAATGCCTCCCCGCTGCCCATCGGCCCTATCGGCACATACACAAAATTTGCCGTTGACTGGACTCCCACGCGCGCCAGCTCCGCCTGCGCTGTCACCACCGGCAGGCCGATCAGGTCGGGCATCACAAAGCCGTCGGGCGCAGCGTCGTCAGCCGCGGCCACCAGCAGATTGATGCTGGGCTGCGCAATGCCCTGGGCGCGCGCCGGCGGGTCCTGTGCCAGCACCGTTCCCTCGGCCGCCTTGCCCCAGGGCAGCCGCGCCGTCACTCCCACCTCCAGCCCCACGCGCCTCAGTTGCAGCGCCGCCACGCGCTCGTCCAAGCCCACGGTCTCCGGCACCTCCACCTTTTGCGGCCCCAGGCTCTCGGCCACGCGCACCCGCCACTCGCGGCGCACCACCGTTCCCGGCGCCGGCGACTGCGAAAGAATGTGCCCCGCGGCCACGTCGGCTGAGTAGTAGCGGTTGTCCACGTCCAGGTCCAGCCCCAGCCCGGAGGTCTGGCTGCGCGCCTCGGCCACGGTCATGCCTTTGAGCGCGGGCACCTGCACCTCCGCCCCGTGAATGGCGAAGTGCATGGTGGCGATGGCCGCCAGCAGCGCCACGGCCACCAGCAGCATCACCAGCGACGCCACCTGGAAGAAGTTGAGTACGGGACGGGTTCTCATGGGTTGGGCCCTCTCACCGCAAATTATCCGTCACCGGCTCGGGATGAATCGTCACCCGGTACACCTCCGGGCACTCCAGCTTGAAGCGGTCTTCGAGCGCGGTGATCACCTCGTGCACCTGCTGCATCGCAGATCGTCGGGCAGCGTGCAGTGGCAGGAAACATGGATGTGCTCGCCCGTGCGGCCCACCATGATCTCGTGCACATCCACAATCTCGGCGATCGGCGCGGCCGCCGCTTGCAGCGCCTGCTTCGATGCGGCGATCCTCCTCGACCATCTCTTCCGGCTGCTCGATGGTGGCCGGCTCGCTCTCGATGTGAGTCAGCACGCCGTCGATCTCCGGCGCCTCGCGCAGAATCTCCGCTTCCAGCGCGCAGACAAAGTCGTGCGCCTCGAGCAGCGGCAGCGTCTCGTCCAGCTCCAGGTGCTGCTCCACGCGCAGCCGTCCCTGGTGCGACTGCACGCTCAGCTCATGCACGCTGACGTTGTTGCGCGCGGCCACGGCTCGCACCCGGTCGAAGATGCTTTCCGCCCGCGCCTGGCGGGGCACCGTGTGGATCACCACGTCGGCCTCCGGCAGCGCGCGATGCACGGCATCGGTGGCCGCGCTGCACCAGCTCGCCGGTGTGCTCAAAGGTGAAGCGCCGCGGCAGCGCCAGCGTCAGGTCGGCAAAGTAGTTGGCTCCGGCGCGCCGCACCCGCGCCTGCTCCACGGCCAGCACGCCCGGCACCTGCGCCACTTCTCGATCAGCCGCTGCCGCGTCTCGGCGGGAATCTCATCCAGCAGCACGCTCACCGCCTCGCGGCCCAGCCGCAGCGTCAGGCGCAGAATCAGCAGCGAAACCACCACCGCCGCCAACGGATCGGCGTAGCGCAGCCAGCCGATGCCGAAGTGCGCGCCCGCCCAACTGGCGCCCAGCCCGCACAGCACCGCCAGCGTCGACCAGATGTCCGAGGCAAAGTGAAAGGCGTCGGTGGCCAGCGCCGGCGAGCCGGTCCGCTCGCGCCACCGCGCGCAGCCGCCGCGACCGCCAGAAGTCCACGCCGATCGAAGCCAGCAGCACCAGCACCGGCCAAGCCGAGTGGTGCAGCTCCATGCGTGGGGTGAAGAATCCGCTGAATCGCCTCCCAGATGATCCACGCGCAGGAGACGGCCATCAGCAGAACTTCGCCAAACGCGGAGAGGTTCTCGAACTTGCCGTGGCCGTAGGTGTGGTCTTCGTCGGCCGGCTTGTCGCTCACCTGCACGGAAAAGAAGGTGAGCGCCGAGCCCACCAGGTCCAGCCCGGAGTGGGCCGCGTCTGACAGCACGCCCAGCGAGCCGGAGAGCAGCCCCGCCGCCAGCTTCAGCAGCGTCATCGCCGCCGCCGCCAGCATCGAGTGCAGCGCCACGCGCCGCTTCTCGGCGGCCGACGATTCGGAAGCCAGAATCATCGACCTGGCTGCATTTCAGTACGGCTGCGCAACTCGGATGCGGTCGCGAATGTCATTGGCGTTCTTCTAGGACTACCAAGCGATGCCCGCTGTCGCCGCCGTGTACAACCCGGCAATCCCGAAGGTATAGGGCTGCCACGCGCATTGCTCGTAGCCGGTCGCTCGCATCAGCGCCAGCATCTCCGGCGGGCGGCGGAAAATTGCCGACCGAAGCGGGCAGATAGCTGTAAGGCCCGTCCTTGCCGCAGATCAGCCCGCCCGATGGCCGGCAGCACGCGGCGGAAGTAGACCGCATAGGCCTTGCCCACCAGGCCGCCCGGCTCGCTGAAGTCCAGAATCCCCAACTGCCCGCCCGGCTTCAGCACGCGATGAAACTCCCGCAGGCCGGCCTCGTAGTTGGCCAGATTCCTGAATCCGAAGGCCGTCACAATCAGATCCAGCGACGCGGATTCGCAGCGGCAGATGCAGCGCGTCGGCCTCCAGCGGGACTGCATACGGCTCGCGCCTCGCGCCCCACGCGCCCGCCAAACTTTCTGCGCTCCGCGGCTCAGCATGCCGCGCGCAAAATCCGCCGCCAGAATCGGCCGCGCACCCCGTGGCCGGCGCTTCAGCAGCGCCATGGTCATATCGCCCGTGCCGCAGCAGATGTCCAGAACCGCCGCATCGGGATCGGCCAGGACTGCGCCGAAAGCGCCGCGCCGCCCGCCGCCACCAGAGCCGGTCCACATTGGCCGAGAGCACATGATTCAGCAGGTCGTAGCGCGGCGCAATCGAGTCGAACATCTGCCGCACAGCCGCGCCGCGCTGGCTTCGTCGGAGGCTCCGGGCGGTTTGGGCGCCTGTGGTGGGCATCGTCTCCTCATTTGTTTCAACCTGCATTTCGAGAGATGCATTTCGAGAGCAAGTTTCAAAAATGCTTTGTATCAGGGCACGGCTTTAGTCGTGCCGCTAATGGAACAAAAAAATGCGGGCTGTCAATACCCCCGGCAGAGCCGGGGGCTTGATTGCGTGAGCCGCTCAAAGCGGCTTGAGCGGGGTCGCTAACGCGGCCCCGACGTTATTGGGGCCACCTTTCGGTGGCTACTTCCACATCTTGAGCTGGTCCAGTCGCTTGTCCTCAACCTCTTGGTTTCGGATGTATTCGCGAATCACTGTCTCGTCGCGCCCCACCGTCGACACGAAATAGCCGCGCGCCCAGAAATGCTGACCTGCGAAGTTTTGCTTGTGCTCGCCGTAGGTCCGAGCCAGGTGAATCGCGCTTTTGCCCTTGATGAATCCCACCACTTCCGACACCGCATACTTGGGCGGAATCGAAAGCAGCATATGCACGTGGTCGGGCATCAGGTGGCCTTCCAACACGCGGCATTCCTTCTGCTCGGCCAAACGTTTGAACACCTCGCCCAAGTGCTGCCGAAGGCTTTCATACAGCACCCTGCGGCGGCATTTCGGGATAAATGCCACGTGGTATTTGCACTCCCATACCGAGTGGCTTAGACTTTCCAGTTGGTCCATCCAGTTTCTCCTTTGCGTGTGCTTTGGTCGGCTCACGTTGGGAGTTTCGTGGATGGACTCCCGTAAATGTCAAACGGCTACTGCCACCCCGGCAGAGCCGGGGGATCTCCTCACCCTTTAGCCCCTGAGGGAATGGCTGTTCGTGGTCATGAATAATTCAGAGATTCACAAATCAAGAACAGTTTTAACCGTTTTGATGATCTTCGTTTTCAACGGGAAATTCATCATATGCCCGCTTCTCGTAACCTTTGGCGCAAAAAGTGCTTTGCCGTATTGTTTACCTTTCAAACCTTCATCAAGGCCCCAAAAATGAGCTGCTCGAAGACAAATCACCACACGTTCTCCCGATTCTGCTTGAGGAAAGAGTACGGTTTGAGCCCATTCAATGGAAACACGGCTCGAAGGAAGCGCTGCTAAAAGAGGATGATCGTGAAATTCTTTTGAATGATAAGCGCCGATATTCAAAACCGCGATTTTTGAGCGAAGATCTTTTCCAGTCTCCAAATTTCTTTGTTCTAGATTCCCACCACTTCCATGCTGGCTCGTGCTCCTCCGGTCCTGGAAGATTCAGGGTTCCCAACCGGCTTTCCATCATTCGTTTACGACCCTTGGGCGATTTCGCTTCTTCTTCGTCAAATTTGTCGAACCCTGGTGAAAGATAAAGTAGAACAACATTTGCAGTTTGCAGTGGACCTGCAAAGCAATGTGGAAGACATTTGTGGTTGAAGCCATGTTCGCCAAGACGTCTGAACACATCCCGGTCGGCTGGATGAATTTTTTCATTGGGGCCAATCTTCGACCAGAAATCAAAGATGTCGATGGGCATTTCACATCTTTTCCTTTCTTGCACATTCAATTCAAATAAATGGATGACGTCATACCAGTCAATGGTGTAAGTCAATCATTCGAGAAGCCGTCCCGCAGGGCTAAAGCCCGACGTTTGTTTTGTGGCACTTGCGGCACGACTGAAGTCGTGCCCTGATACAAAGCCTGCTCATGATTGATCCAATTTCATTGCCCCTGCTACGCACAACCGAAGAACAACCACAGGTTCTTCGACTTCGCTGCGCTCCGCTCAGGATGACAGGTTTTTGGAGTTGCAATACATTTCCTGCCGGCTCAGTAACTCTGCTAACTCCGCTAACCGCGCTAACTCCTCTCCCCGCTCCGCCGCCTGCCCCAGCATATACCTCACCGCCGCCTCCAACTCCGCAGGCGTCACATCCTCCACCACGCCCGCGTCGCCAATGCCTACCGGCAGCACGAAGCGCCTCACTCCGCCGACATTCTTCTTGTCGCCGCCGGTAGCCGCTACCACTTTGCTCGCCCGCAGCTTCAACGCCGGCAGCGGCCCATAAAGATGGATCAAATTCTCCAGCCGCTCAAACTGGCCCCGCGAGATCGTCCCCCGCTCGCGCGCCAGGTAAAGCGCGGCCACCATTCCCCAGCCCACCGCCTCGCCGTGCAGCAGCAGTTTGTAGGCGTGGCCTGCTCCAGCGCGTGGCCCACCGTGTGGCCGAAGTTCAGAATCATGCGCAGGCCGCTCTCGCGCTCGTCCCGGTTCACCACTCCGGCCTTCATGCGGATCGACGCGGCAATCACCTTTTCCAGCGCCTTGCGTCGCGCCGCCAGCACCTCTCCGCAGTGCTCTTCCATGAAGCGCACCAGCGCCCGGTCGCGGATGATCCCCGCCTTCACGCTTTCCATCAGCCCGGCGCGCAGCTCGCGGTCGGGCAGCGTGCCCAGCACGCCGATATCGGCAAAGACAGCGCAGCGGATGATGGAAGCTGCCGACAAGATTCTTGCCCTCGGGCAGGTTCACGCCCGTCTTGCCGCCGACGGATGAATCCACCTGCGCCAGCAGCGTCGTCGGAACCTGAATATAGGGGATGCCGCGCATGTAAGATCGAGGCCAGAAACCCGCCCACATCGCCCACAATCCCGCCGCCAAAGGCAATCAGCAGGCTGCCGCGATCTCCGCCCGCCCGCGCCATCTGCCGCAGCAGGCCTTCCACGCTTTTGAGCGTCTTGTGTTCTTCGCCGGGGGCCAGAAACAGCACAATCGGCGGCTCGGCAAAGGAGCTGAGAAAGCCTCGCCCCACAGCGCCCAGATCGGCGCCGAAGTCAGCACAAAAACTCGCCGCGGCAGCTTGCCGCGAACCCGCTCGATGCGCGGGCCAGCGACGCGATCAGCCCGCTGCCCGCCATCACGTCGTACTTCGCCGAAGGTGTCTCTACTCGTATCGTCTGCACAGTACTTTTATCCTAATCCACTCCTCGGCCGAGGTGCGGAATTGGTGCCTGTTGCGAGCGTCTCGGCAGTTAACTAATCCCTGATCCCTAATCCCTGTTCCCTGGCTTTAGTTGAACAGATCCTTCATCTTCTCCATCAGGCCCGGCGAGGCGGGCTTGTTTTCCACGGCCAGCGACTCGGCCAGCTTGCTGACCAGCTCGCGCTGGGCGCGGGTGAGCTTGCGGGGAATCTGCACCACCACCTTGACGATCAGGTCGCCGTTGCCCTTTTCGTTGAGGAAGGGAACGCCCCGGCCGCGCACGCGCAGCTCCCTGCCGCTCTGCGTGCCTTCGGGAATCTTGAGGCTCGACCGGGCCGTCGATGCCGGGAATCTCGATCTCCGCGCCCAGCGCGGCCTGGGGAAAGCTGATGGGGATGACGCAGTGCAGGTCGTGGCCGTCGCGCTCAAAGAAGTCGTGCGGCGCGGATGGAGAGCACGACGTAGAGGTCGCCCTTTGGCGCCGCCGGAGCGGCCCGCGTCGCCCTCGCCGGCGTAGCGGATGCGGGTTCCGTCCTCCACGCCGGGCGGCACCTTGACGTTGAGCTTGATTTCTTTGGTGACGCGGGTCTCGCCGCGGCAGGTGGGGCAGGGGTCGCCGATGACCTGGCCGGCGCCGCCGCAGGCGCCGCAGGTGCGGGCCACGGAGAAGAAGCCCTGCTGGATAGCGGATCTGCCCGCGTCCCTGGCACTGGGCGCAGGTCGTGGGTCCGCGGCCGGAGGCGCTGCCGCGGCCGTTGCAGGTGTCGCAGGTCTCCAGGCGGCGAATCTTCACCTCGGTCTCGGTGCCGAAGATGGCGTCCTCGAAGTCGATGGTCAGGTCGAAGCGCAGGTCGTCGCCGCGCTGCTGCCGGCTGGCGCGGCGCGTGCTGCCGCCCACGGAGAACATCTCGCCGAACAGGTCGCCGAAGATGTCGCCGATGTCCACGCCGCCGGCAAAGGGCGAGCCGCCGAAGCCCTGGCCCGCCCGCTGACGCCGGCATGGCCGTAGCGGTCGTAGGCGGCGCGCTTGTCGGCGTCGCTCAGCACCTGGTAGGCCTCGCTGGCCTGCTTGAACTTCTCCTCGGCCGCATGGTCGCCGGGGTTGCGGTCAGGATGATACTTGAGCGCCTGCTTGCGATAGGCGCTCTTCAATTCCTGGTCGCTGGCATCGCGGGAGACGCCCAGAACTTCGTAATAGTCTGCTTTGCTCACTCTTGTATTGGATCGCTCATTCGCTCTGGTCTGTTTGGGGTTGGAGGCCACGCGCACCAGCGCCGGGCGCAGCAGCCGCTCGCGCAGCTTGTAGCCGCGGCGAATCTCCTCGGCCACATGCTGGTCGGGCAGGTCGTCGCGCTCCACCGAGCCCAGCGCCTCGTGGACGCGGGGATCGAACGCCTCGCCCACGGCGGGAACCGGCGTCACCTGCAACTGGCGCAGAACCTCTTCCATCTGCTTGACGATCAGCTCGACGCCGGAGCGCAACTGCTCGGCCGTGCCGGCTGGACTTGAGCGCCAGCTCGAAGTTGTCCAGCACCGGCAGAAACTGCTCGACCACGTTGCCGGTGGCGTAGTCGCGATTGTCGATGCTGCTCGCGCTCGGCGCGCTTGCGGGCATTCTCAAACTCGGCCTGCAGCCGGGCCAGCCGGTCCAGCAGTTGGTCGCGCTCGGCCTTCAGCTGGTCGAATTCGGCGCCGGCTGACGGGTTCGATGCCTCAGCCGCCTGCCGCTCCGGCTCCTGGCGCGGGCTTCGCTCCGCGGCGTCTTCGCTCGGCTGCCGCGCTGCCGCCGCTTCCGGCGACAAGGTCAATTCTGTTTCCTGTTCTGGCATCATCTCTATGTTTTCTCCGAAAAATCTCGTATGCCTGCTTCCATGATAATTCTCTGGCATTCGCGGCGATCTGCATCCGCCTACGGCTCGAGGCAGCGATGCATCCGTTCAGGCCTGATCGTGCTCGCATTGCTCCTAATCGGCGGGAACCTCCAGCAGGCGCTCGGAGAGCCGGGCAATGTAGCGCACCGCCTGGATCATCTCCTGATATTGGATGCGCGTGGGCGCGATGACGGCGACGGTGCCCAGATTGGCGCCGCCCAGCCGGGCCGGAGCGCCGATCAGCACCAGATCCTGCATGGCCGGCGAGGCATCGGCCTGTCATCCGAGGCCGACCACCACGCGCACCTCCTGCTGGCGGCCGTCCACGTAGGCGGTCAGCAGCTCCACCAGCCGCTGCTTGGCTTCCAGAGCCAGCAGCATCTGGCGCAGCCGCTCGCGGTCCAGCTCGGCGGCGATCAGGTTGGCCATGCCGTCCACAAAGATGCGCCGGGCCGGCCTCGCCGCCGGCCAGCGCGCCCTTGCGGCAAAGCTCCTCCACCGAGGCCAGCATCTGGTGATAGGCTTCGCGCTCCACCTCCACGCGCCGCGCCACCTCGGCGCGGATGCGCTCGATGGGCCAGCCGCGAAAGTTCTCGTTCAGGTAGCGCGCGGCGGTCTCCAGCTCCACGTGGGTCAGTTCGTGGTCCAGCGCCAGCACGCGATCCTGCACCGCGCCGGCCTGGGTCACCAGCACGGCCAGCACACGGCCCGTCGAAAGCCGCGAAAAATGAATGTGCTCCAGCACCTGGCCCTCGGTGGAGCTGGCCAGCGCCACGCCCAGGCCGCTGGAGATGCAGCGCCAGCACGTGCGAGGTGCGCTCCAGGTACTCGTTGCTGCTGGTGACGCCGGTGAAGCTCTCCTCGATCTGCCCGCGCCGGGCCTCGCTCAGCGGCGAGGCGGCCGCCGATGCGCCGCGTAGGCAGCCTGCTGCGCCGGCGGCCATGCGGCCCGGCTGCGTAATCTGCTCCACGTAGTAGCGGAAGGCCGCGGCGGTGGGCACCCGGCCGGCCGAGGTGTGCGGCTGCTCCAGCAGGCCGGCCTCGCCCAGCGTGGCCATCACGTTGCGCATGGTGGCCGAACTCAAGCCCTCCCGGTCGGCAAAAAATGCGCGCAACCGCCTGCGAGGCCACCGGCTCGCCGGTAGCGATATACAGCTCGATGATGGCCGTAAGCACCAGCCGCTCTCGCGGACTGACGCGCGCATCAGGCATCTTTCCCCGCTCTTCGTTGAGGCTCTCCAGCGATTTCTCCGCCGCCTATGCCGACCGGATGAAACCAATCAACCCTTGATATTTCTATCGTTTATGGGTGATGGATCGCCGCGTTCCCCAGCTTGATTCTAGGGAGCATCGATGGCTGCTGTCAACACGCGAGCAGGGCAGACCCAGCGCGCACTCTCCCGCCGGTTTTCCCCCGTCAGGCTCTTGGCGAGCCTAAAGTGCGTGGCGGCGGAAGATTTCGTCCTTGTCGCGGGCGCAGCAGTGGGTGCACTCCACACAGCAGATGAGTAGCAGGGCCACGCCAGCCGTAACCAGTGCAGCCAGAGCGTTGCCGTCGTCCGCGAACCAATGGAGAAGGCCTTGCATAGTCGAATTCCACATGATTAGACTCCAAAAAGCTGAGGCGGATTATACACTTCTGCGAGTTTTTTGCTTCGCGAGGCGATTTTTCACCCCACAAAAATTTGATCGGCGAAATGAATGAATTCATTTTGGTACTTTCGTCTTGCTTTTAGGCGAAGATAGAGCGAATATATAGACACCATGTCCGCCGCCTCCAATCCGTTGCCCTCCTCGGCTCCCTCCATTCTCGAAGAGCGGCAGGAGCCGGTGCGCGCGGCAAGCAGCGTTCCGCTTCTCAACTGGCTCTTCGTCGATATGAACTCCTATTTTGCCTCGGTGGAGCAGGACGCCCGGCCCGAGCTGCGCGGCCGCCCGGTGGCCATTGTGCCCATGATGGCCGACTACAACCTGTTGCATTGCCGCCAGTTACGAGGCCAAGGCCTTTGGCGTCAAGACCGGAACCATGGTGGCCGACGCCAAGCGGATGTGCCCCGGCCTGGTGCTGGTGGAGGCGCGCCACGAGCTTTATGTCGAGTACCATCACCGCATTGTCGAGGCCGTGGAGAGCTGCCTGCCGGTAACGGCGGTGCTCTCCATCGACGAGATGGCCTGCCGGCTGATGGGCCGGGAGCGGCCGCTGCTGGCGGCCATGGAGCTGGGCCGGCAGGTGAAGGCGCGCATCCTGGAGCGGGTCGGCCCGATGATCCGCAGCTCGGTCGGTCTGGCTACCAACCGCTATCTGGCCAAGGTGGCCAGCGACATGGAGAAGCCCGACGGCCTGGTGGCGCTGCCGCTCGACATTTTGCCGGAGGCGCTGCGCCAGCTCAAGCTGCGCGACCTGCCGGGCATCGGCGCGCGCATGGAGAAGCGGCTGAACGCCAAGGGCATTCGCACCATGGACGAACTGCTGGCGCTCGACTGCGAGCAGGCCGGCGAGGTGTGGGGATCGGTGCTGGGCGAGCGGCTGTGGCACTGGCTGCGCGGCGAGGACTTCGACATGGAGGAGAGCCGAGGCACCTGAAGTCGATGAGCCACCAGCACGTGCTCGCTCCGGAGATGCGCACGCCGGAGAAGGCCTGGGCGGTGGCGCACAAGCTGCTGCACAAGGCGGCGATGCGGCTGCGCGCGGGCGATTTGTGGGCCGGCAGCATCGGCCTGGCCATCGGCTTTGCCGTGCCGCGCGGCGAAAAAAGCTGCCGATGAGCAGCTTCGGCGTGCCCACGCGCGGATGGAAGGGCGAGCTGCGGCTGAGCGAGTGCCAGGACAATCTGACGCTGATTGCCGCGCTGAGCCGTCTGTGGGAATCCCGCCCCTCCGGCCAGGACTTCGACCGGCCCTATTTTGTCGGCGTGCATCTGAATGGCCTGGTGCCCGACCATCTGCACACGCTCAACCTCTTTGACGGCTCTGAAGGAGCGAGAACCGCACGCGCCTGCTAGCGGCCATGGACGCGCTGAACTCCAAGTACGGCCTGAGCACGCTGGCCCCGGCCACCATGCTCGCCGCCTTCAAGGCCGCCCCCACGCGCATCGCCTTCCACACCATCCCGGAGATGTTTTAGGGCATTTTGCCTTTTGGTATAGAGTGGATCTTCTACTTGGCTCAAGGTTACCGGTCGCTGAAAGAACAAGTAGCGCCGAAAGAAGAGGTAGCGCTTAAAGTGAAGGTAGCGCTTAAAGTGAAGGTAGCGCCGGCCTCCTGGCCGGCTGTCGCGTGGACCTCCCGGTCCACGCCGCACTCTACGCAAACAGAAAAAGCTTTAGGCTCTCTCATCGCCGCCGTATAACTGCCCCAGGGAAGATCATCCCCCATCGCTGAACGCCGGATTGGGGAAGCACAATCTTGGCTTGC
>CAWCWQ010000093.1:0-11028 GCA_963799145.1 uncultured Acidobacteriaceae bacterium
CAGCTCATCGGGGAAGCACCTTAGGCAAGGCGCAAGAGCAGAGACGCAGGGCATCGAAAATATAACATTATCTGTTATATTATTCATAGCCTTTGGAGCGACGTAAGGATCACCATGGACGGGAACCTGTTGAAAGAGGCGCGATTGGAGAAGCACTGGACTCAAGAGCAAGCTGCTCTGGCGCTTGATGTCACCCAAGCGTATTTGTCGATGATGGAGAAGGGGCACCGTCCTCTGTCGGCACGATTTGTACGCAAGGCGCTCAAGGTACTGAATCTGCCGGCTACGGCGCTGCCATTGCGATCTGAGGAAGTGGCAATGCCCGTGTCTTCGCACAAGCGCGATTTCAGCGCGGAACTCGGGGCGCTCGGTTATCCCGGATTCTCCTATCTTCGAAGCAGGAGACGACGGAACCCCGCGGAGGTCTTGCTGGAGGCGCTGAACGAACCAAATCTCGACGCCCGTGTTGCTGAGGGGTTGCCATGGTTAGCCATGACCTACGTTGATATGGACTGGGATTGGCTCGTTCGCAATGCCAAGGTCCATAACCGGCAAAACCGATTGGGATTTGCTGTCTCTCTGGCGACTGAAGTGTCTGAGGGCAGGAATGAGAACGAGCGGGCGAGAAAGCTTCGGTCGTGTTTGGAGGTCTTGGAGAGAGCCCGGCTTGCGCGCGAAGATACCTTCTGTCACGACTCGATGACCCAAGCCGAGAGAGCATGGCTGCGAGAGCATCGTTCGCCCGCTGCGGCCCACTGGAATCTCCTGACCGACATGAAGGGAGAACACCTTGCCTACGCATCCGAATGAAGGCATTCCGGAACCATGGCTCTCGTTCCTGCGCGAATTGGATTCGATGGCGCACGAGGACGTTCGGCTGGATTGTATGGGAGGGTTCGTCGTTACCATGGTGTACGGATTTTCACGGCCCACGGGAGATCTGGACGTCTTGGAGATTGCACCAGCGGAAGTCGGCCGCTCCATGCTGGCACTGGGCATGCGGGGCGGTTCGCTTCACAGGAAATACAAGATCTATCTTGACCACGTCGGCGTCGCGCATGTACCCGAAGACTACGAAGATCGGCTCACGGAGATATTTCCGGGCACCTTCCAACATCTTCGGCTCTTAGCTCTCGATCCCTATGACATTGCCTTGTCGAAGCTGGAACGCAACATCCAACGTGACCGAGACGATGTGCTGCATACGGTCGATTCCATCAATTCGGAGTTGAGGAAGAAATCAAAGTCTGTGCGTGAGCGGAAACCAACCGTGGGGAACGAGCGGCTGACCGCTCCTCAATTTAGAAGAAGTCAGAGCGTTTTGACACCAAATGACACCAAACTGAAAACGGGGGTATCCGTAAGTACTTGAAAATATGGTGGACCTGGTCGGGATCGAACCGACGACCTCTTCCATGCCATGGAAGCGCGCTCCCAGCTGCGCCACAGGCCCACTGTTTGGGGACACTACAGGCAGTCCGTTGCGGACGGCCTCAAGTATTCTCGCTGAGTGGGCGGATATAGTCAACGCGCGGAGATTCGTGGCAGCGGAAGACTCGAAGATCTTTAACCACAAAGGATCACGAAGGGGAACGCGGGAAGCGGCATTGAATTGTTTAGGAGGTAGTGAATCCACGTGAGATGATTGGGCTAAGAGAACGGCAGGAGTTTTATCATGAGATTTTCCGGATTGCTGAACGGGCGGTTGTGGGCTTTTTGGTAGCGAGTGGCTGGGCGGTTTATGCCTGGGCGAGCACGCCTCCGGCGATGACCTTCGGCGACCCGCTTATGCCTCTCGTTCAGCTTACTTGCCCGATCGCGTTTGCCAGTTTTCATTTTCATTTCGGGGTTTCGTTGTCTGGTGTCTGGTGGCAAATGCCGCAACGTATGCGCTCGCGGGTCTGATGGCGGAAGGCCTGCGGCAGCGGCTGCATCACGCAAAATAATCCGCCCCTGAAATCTCCCGTTTCTTTCCACAGGGCGGTTCTCGGCATAATTACTCGTGCACCCCACCTGCACCATTTTTCAAACACAATTTAAAGCGAGGAAGAGATGCCAGCGAAGTACCGTATCTTTGTAACGGGCGGAGTTGTGTCTTCATTGGGCAAGGGATTGGCCGCGGCTTCGATCGGCTGCCTGCTTTGCTGGAGAGCCGGGGGATGAAGGTCAACATCATGAAGTTCGATCCGTACCTGAATGTGGATCCGGGGACGATGTCGCCGTTTCAGCATGGCGAAGTTTTCGTGACTGACGACGGGGCGGAGACCGATCTCGACCTGGGCGCTACAAGCACTTCACGCACGCCAAACTTTCTCGCGACAATAACTGGACGACGGGACGAATCTACGAGCAGATCATCGCCAAGGAGCGGCGCGGCGATTATCTGGGCAAGACGGTGCAGGTGATTCCGCACGTCACGAATGAGATCAAGGCGGCGATGAAGAAGGTTGCTCAGGATGTAGACGTCGCAATTGTGGAGATTGGCGGAACGGTGGGCGACATTGAGTCGCTGCCGTTCATGGAAGCGATCCGGCAGATGCGGCAGGAACTGGGCGCGAGCACACCTTATTTGTTCATGTCACGCTGGTGCCATTTATTGCGGCGGCGCAGGAATTGAAGACCAAGCCCACGCAGCATTCGGTGAAGGAGTTGCTGAGTATCGGAATTCAGCCAGATATTTTGTTGTGCCGTACTGACCGGTTTCTGGCGAAGGAGATCGAGTCGAAGGGTGCGCTGTTCTGCAACGTGCCGGACGAGGCGGTGATCACAGCGAAGGATGTCGCATCGATCTATGAGGTGCCGCTGGTGTTCGCCAATGAAGGCGTCGACACGCTGGTGCTGAAGAATCTGCATTTGGAAGCGAAGGACCGAGACTGGTCGAAGTGGGAGGACATTGTTCACCGGGTCTACAACCCGAAGGCACGGTGACGATCGGGATTGTCGGGAAATATGTGGAGTACGAGGATTCCTACAAATCGCTGAAGGAAGCGCTGGTGCACGGGTCGCTGGCGCACAACCTGAAGTTGCAGATCAATTGGATCGAAGCCGAGGGTTTAGAGTCTGCGGACGGCGACGGTTACGAGGCGCAACTCGAAGGCTATGGCGGGATTCTGGTGCCCGGCGGATTTGGCAAGCGCGGCATTGAAGGGATGCTGCTGGCGATCCGGTATGCACGCGAGAAGAAGGTTCCACTCTTCGGAATTTGCCTGGGTATGCAGACAGCGTGCATTGAATTTGCGCGCAATGTAGTCGGCCTGGCGGAGGCGAACTCGAGCGAATTCGATCCCGCGACTCCCCATCGCGTGATCTACAAGCTGCGGGAGTTGCGCGGCGTTGAGGAACTCGGCGGGACGATGCGACTGGGGGCGTGGCCGTGCAAGATCGAGCCGGACACGCTGGCGAGAAGATTTACGGGAAGCTGGAAATCAGCGAGCGGCACCGGCATCGTTACGAATTTAATCGCGAGTATGAAGAGCCGATGACGGCCGCTGGACTGCGCATCTCCGGCTCGACGCCGGATGGGACGTATGTGGAGATGGTGGAGTTGCCGGACCATCCGCATTTCATCGGTTGCCAGTTTCATCCCGAGTTCAAGTCGAAGCCGCTGGAGCCGCATCCGCTGTTCAGCACGTTCATTGGCGCGGCCTATGAATATGGAGTGAAACGGCGGGCA
Organism: uncultured Acidobacteriaceae bacterium; assembly: GCA_963799145.1. GTDB lineage: Bacteria > Acidobacteriota > Terriglobia > Terriglobales > Acidobacteriaceae > Telmatobacter. The sequence continues at coordinate 3,674 of CAWCWQ010000093.1, forward strand.
GAGAAGGAAACGGCGGCGGTGGAGATGTTCCACCGGCCCGAGAGAGTTGCAGGAAGATAAGTAGTTTCCAGTTTCCGGTTTCCAGTTTCTAGCGGGCTGGCTCGCGGCTGGGGATCGTGACTAGAAACTGGAAACTAGAAACTGGAAGCGTGATACCCATTTCTTTCCAAGTCGGCGACATTCACATTGGGTCCGGTGATCTGTTTCTGATCGCGGGGCCGTGCGTGATTGAGAGCGAGGAGCACGCCATCCGGATGGCGGAGATTATCAAAGGTGTGACCAAGGCGCTAAACTTCCCGTTTATTTTCAAAGCGAGTTACGACAAGGCCAATCGCACGTCGATTCGCAGTTTTCGCGGGCCGGGAATTAAAGAAGGTCTGCGCATTCTGAAGAAGATTAAAGATCAGCTGAATGTTCCGGTGCTGACGGACGTGCACGAGACGGCGGATGTGGGCAAGGTTGCCGAAGTGGCGGACGTGCTGCAGATCCCGGCGTTCCTGAGCCGGCAGACCGATCTGGTGGTGGCCGCTGCGCTGAGTGGGCGCGCGGTGAACATCAAGAAAGGGCAGTTCGTTTCGCCGTGGGATATGCGGCATGCGGTCGAGAAGTGCCGCGACGCGGGAAACACGCAGGTATTTCTGACCGAGCGCGGGGCGAGCTTCGGATACAACAATCTGGTGGTCGATATGCGCTCGCTGGCGATTATGCGCAAGTTCGCTCCGGTGGTATTCGATGCGACGCATTCGGTGCAGTTGCCGTCATCGCAGGCGGAAGGCAGCGGTCCGGCGGTGAGCGGCGGACAGCCGGAGTTTATTCCGGTATTGTCGCGTGCGGCAGTGGCGGCGGGCGTGGACGGCGTGTTCATGGAAGTTCATGACAATCCGAAGGAAGCGAAATCGGATGGAGCGAACGCGCTGGAGTCGACCAAGCTGCGGGGAGTGTTGAAGGAATTATTGGCGATTCGGAAAGCGCTGGAAGTGGCGCACGCTACGCCGTAAAAATCTAGCAAAAGTCAGTGAGTGCTAAGGCTGTTTTCTTCAACCATCATCCTTCATCCTTACGAAATGCCTAAGCCAAGCAAGGCCCGCACTGTTAACTACACATTGATGGCTGGCACCGGACCGGGTCGCCTTCGCAAATCCGGCTCGGCCCTGTCTCTACTCTGTTCCATTCCATATTTCTTCCTATCGGAGGTGATACCCCCTATCGGCGTGGTCAACGAAGTCTTAAAGCAGGGCGTTGTCGATGCGGGAATGAGCGGAGGGTGTCGCTGGAAGCCATTTCAACTGAGCGTAGAGGAATACGCGCACCTTGTCGGCGAACTTCAGGAACTGAAGTTCGCCGACATCGCCCCACCCGACTGGGTGAAGTCGCGTTCTGATTGGCACTCATGGTGCTGTGAGATAACGTGGGGTATACCAGCGTTGGAGTACAAGAGACGATGGGAGGAAATCAGCTCTTATGACCATCGAAGGGAAAAACTCGGGAAGAAGAACGCGGAGGAGGCATCCGCCCTGCTTTCTCACATAACCGATCTAACTATCAGCCTACAACGCTGGATGAACGAGCACCGCTGTTCAAAACCGAAGCTGCCGCTGTTCCGGCCTAGTCGCGTGCAGGAACACTTGTCGTAATATCGCGATTTCACCGATCGACCCAGGCCAACATCATCAAATGGAAACGGGACGGCTTGCGCCGTCCCGTCTAATTTTCCGTTCGAATAGACTATTCCAGCACGAAGATGTTTTTCTTCGCGCACATCTCTTTCAGCACCTTCGGCCAGACGGTGACGCTGACTTCGCCCAGGTGGGCTTTGCGCAGCAGGAGCATCAACGTGCGCGACTGGCCGATGCCGCCGCCGATGGACAGCGGGATTTGGTTGTTGAGGATGGCCTGGTGATAGGGGAACTTGAGATTGTCGAGGAGATTGGATATCTCAAGTTGTTTGCGCAGGGTTTCGGCGTTGACGCGGACGCCCATGGAACTGAGTTCGTGGCGGCGCTGGGTGACGTGGTTCCAGACCAGGATGTCGCCGTTCAGTCCGTGAGTGTCGCGATGAGTCTGCTGGCTGGTGTCGGTGATCCAGTCGTCGTAGTCGGCGGCGCGATTTTCATGCGGGAAGCCGTCTTTCAGTGGCCAGCCGATGCCGATAATAAAGACGGCAGGATATTTTTGCAGGATGACGGTCTCGCGGCGCTTGCGGGGCAGGTCGGGATACATGGCGAGAAGTTCTTCGGCGTGAAGGAATGTGAGTTCCTCGGGCAGGCTGGGATAGCGCGTGGTGCGCAGCTCGGGGAACATTTCCAGTGCGAATTTATCGGCGCCGACCAGAACCTTCCAGATCTTCTTCACGATGGACTTGAGAAATTCGAGGTTGCGCTGTTCCGGCGTGATGACGCGCTCCCAGTCCCATTGGTCGACGTAGGCCGAGTGGTCGTGGTCGAGGAAATAATCTTTGCGCACGGCGCGCATGTCGGTGCAGATGCCTTCACCGGCGCGGCATGCGAACTGCTTGAGCGCGACTCTCTTCCATTTGGTGGCGGCCTGCACAACTTGCGCGTCGATGGGGTGTTTGTCACGATCGTTGGAGATGTGGAACTGAATGGGAGTGCGGGAACCGTCGCGATCGAGCATGTCGTTGACGCCGCTTTCTGCGTCGACGATCAGCGGGACCTCCACCATCATCAGGCTTAGTTCCTTACATAGATTGTCTTCGATATAGCGTTTCAGGTGGAAGATTGCCTTCTGGGTTTCCTTGGGAGTTAGAAGCGAGTGGTAGTCGCTGGGGAGAATTTTCTCGAGTTCGGCGTAGTCTCCGATGCCGGGTCCGGCCAGATCGGCGCGCTTACTGGATTGGGAATCGGATGCGGGCGTGCTGCTATGTTCGGCGGTATCGGGTTCGGAGGTTGCAGTCACAGTGTTGGTACGGTCGTCCGAAGTAAGACTCATGAGGAAGGCTCCTTCGGCAGCAGATCGATCTGCTGCGGTAGTGCTGTTCGCTCTTATTGGATGACCGGGCCGACGGGGGGACAGTGACCGCGGTCACAGGCTAGCGTGCGGCTGGTAACGGGGGGCTGGCTTCGCGCTTTCTTGACGGCGGAGCTAGCGAATCCGCTGATGTGTTAGATTGAAATCCTTCCGATGAAACACATTGCCAACTGGGCGTTGAACATTGCCGCGCTACGCGGGGCGAGCTACGCGGACGTGCGCGTGGTGGCGCAGCGGAGCCGTGCGCTCACGACCAAGAATGGGAAGGTGGGCAGCGCGTCGGACGCGGAATCGGTGGGGATGAGCGTGCGGGCGATTGCGGATGGGGCGTGGGGATTCGCGGCTTCGGCAGAGTTGGGGCGGGGGGCGGTCGAGGCGACGGCGGCGCGGGCGGTGGAGATTGCGCGCGCGTCGGCACGAGTCAAGCAGGAAGATGTGCGGCTGGCGGCGGAAAAGCCGGCGGTGGCGGAGTGGAGCACGCCCTACAAGATTGATCCGTTTACGGTTTCGGTGGAACAGAATATTGAATTGCTGTTGAAGATTGACGCGGAGTTGCGCTCGGTCGCCGGGGTCACGCTGGCGGAGACGAATCTGAATTTCAATCGCGAGGAGCAGTGGTTCGTTTCATCGGAGGGCGCGGACATTCACCAGACCAAGCTTTCGACGGGCGCGGGATATGCGGCGTATGCCTTTGCGGGGAGCGAGATTCAGAAGCGGTCGTATCCGAATTCGTATGGCGGGCAGTGGCAGAACAAAGGATATGAACTGATTGAGGAATTGAAACTCGTCGAGAATGCCCGACGGATCGGGGAAGAAGCCGTGGCGCTGCATAAGGCGGATCAGTGCCCGGAAGGGAAGTTCGACATTATTCTGGACAGCTCGCAGCTGGGGTTGCAGATTCATGAGTCGGTGGGGCATCCGATTGAACTGGATCGCGTGCTGGGGATGGAGGCGAATTTTGCGGGAACGTCATTCTTGACTTTGGAGAAGCTGCGGAAGTTGCGCTACGGCAGCGAACTGGTGAATGTGGTTGCCGACGCGCGGCAGGAGCATGGTCCGGGGCTGGGCACGTTTGGATTTGATGACGAAGGCGTGGCGGCGCAGTGCACGCCGATCATTACGGATGGATTGTTCACGGGATATTTGAGTTCGCGCGAGACCGCGCACACGATTGGAGAGAAGCGATCGGGCGGGACTCTGCGGGCCGAAGGCTGGAACCGGCTGCCGATGATCCGCATGACGAACATCAGTTTGCTGCCGGGGAAAAAACCGCTGAGCCTGGAACAACTGATTGCGGCGACCGATCACGGAATTCTGATCCAGACCAATCGCTCGTGGTCGATTGACGACAAGCGCTACAACTTTCAGTTTGGCTGCGAGATTGGATGGGAGATCAAGGGCGGGAAGCGAGTGCGCATGGTGAAAAATCCGTCGTACTCAGGAATTACCACCGAGTTCTGGAATTCGCTGGACGCGATCTGCTCGGGCGAGGAGTGGACGCTGTGGGGAACTCCGAATTGCGGGAAGGGACAGCCGCAGCAGGTGATGGGGACGGGGCACGGGGCGGCGCCGTCGCGGTTTCGGGGGATTAAAGTGGGTTCGGCGTTTAAGAGTTAGTTCACCGCGGAAACACTGAGACACAGAGAAGTGCGGGTAAGTAAGGTTGAATGCTCACTAAAGAAAATGCCGGCGAAATCTTCGATCGCATCACGAAGCTCTCATCCGCGGATGAGGTTGAGGTGCTTTTTTCTGGCGGGCGGTTTGCGCTGACCCGGTTTGCCAACAATGTGATTCATCAGAATGTGTCTGAAGAGAATTATGTGGTCTCAGTTCGCGCCGCGTTTGGCGGGAAAACGGCGCGGGCTTTTACCAACAAAGTTGACGAGGAGAGTTTGCGGCAGGTGGTGCGGTCGGCGGAGAGTTTGGCGAAGGTGCAGTATCCGGATGCGGATTTGTTGCCGATGCCGGATTCTGCCGAGGCCGCCGGGCTTCGCCCGACTGGACAGCCGAGGGCGGCTGTCTCCACATCTTCTGTGCCTTCCCGCCATTTTGAGGCAACTGCCGGCATTACTCCTGAGCTGCGGGCGGAGGGCGTGAAAAAGATTGTGGGCGTGGCCGAGAAGCACGGGCTGACGACGGCCGGAGTTTATTCGAGCGCCGAATCGGTGGACGGGATCTTCAATTCGCGCGGGTTGAGCAATTGGCACACGCAGACTGCGGCGGAGGTTTCGATCACCATGCTGGGCGGGGATTCGTCGGGTTGGCAGAAAGCGAATTCGCCGGATGTGGGGAAGGTGGATCCGCTGGCGCTGGCCGAGATCGCGGCGAAGAAGGCGCGGGAGTCGGCGCGGCCGCAGGAGATTCCGGCAGGGAAGTATACGGTGATACTGGAGCCTTCTGCGGTGCTCGACATTGTGGGATTCATGTTCTGGGATTATTCGGGGATGGCGATTCTGGATCAGCGGTCGTTTCTTACGGGACGAATCGGAACGAAGCTGTTTGGCGACAACATCACAATTTTGGACAACTCCGCGCATCCGCTGCAGTCGGGATCTCCGTTCGACGGAGAGGGCGTGCAGCGGCATCGATTAACGCTGGTGGAAAACGGAATAATTAAGCGCGTGGTTTATGCGCGGGCGACCGCGGAGAGAATGAAGCGCTCGGAATATAAAGATAAGGTGGGTCCGATCGATGCCACGGGGCACGGGTTTGCGCTGCCGAACGAAATGGGAGAGATGCCGCAGAACATTGTGTTTGCGCCGGTCAGCGCTCCGCAGTCGGTGGAGCAGATGATTGCGTCGACGGAACGCGGAGTGCTGGTGACGCGGTTGTGGTACATCCGCGAAGTGGAACCGTTTGAAAAGATGCTGACCGGGATGACGCGCGACGGGACGTTCCTGGTGGAGAACGGGCGGGTGCAGGGCGGCGTGAGGAATTTCCGGTTCAACGAGAGTCTGATTCACATGCTGTCGAATGTCGAGGCGATGAGTGCGCCGGTGCGAGCCTGCGGAGAAGAGTCGATGGACATGGTGGTTCCGGCGATGAAAGTGAAAGAGTTTAATTTCACGGAAGTGACAAAGTTCTAACCGCATTCAGCACTCAGCATTCGGCACTCAGCAAGCGCGTTTCACTCTGCTTTTTGCTTCTGGTTTCTCTCCGGCAATCACCGGAAATTGGCCGGAATTGACCGGTTATTGAACGGTTCGGGCAGGCTTTTTCCGGTCAAAATCCGAGTCTCTGAATCCCTTCTAAGTCATTCAAAGAGAATCAGTTAAGCCCCATTTGTTCCATGACTTCGGTAACTTTGTCTGCCGGATTCGCGGGTGTACGCTGCCCCTTGAGTCGAGGATAAAGTCCGGAGAGCGAAACGGAGCTCCCGGCAGGAAGGGTCTTCATAGCGTGGCATCCGAAGGAACAGCACCGATGACGGAAGCGCAGGCGAAAGCCGCCGGCTACGAAGACCTGCAGAGCGCACCGCGATTTCCGCTGCATCTTTCGGCGTCGGTGACGAGCGAGGGCAGCGCGATTTCGGCGGAGACGGAAAACATTTCGGCGAACGGCGTGCTGTTTGCGATGGACCGCGACGTTCCGGTGGGGTCGATGGTGGACTTCACGATTGTGTTGCCGGCCGATGTAGTGGGCGCGCGGCAGGATGTGCAGATCGATTGCCGGGGCCGGGTGGTGCGCAGCTTCGAGGATCGGGGCCGGCGCGGCGTGGGCGTAGTGATTGACGAATACCATTTTGAGAGAGCGTAGGCGCGAGAGGCGCGAGCATGTCGACGATTCCGGTTAGCGTGGACGAAAATCTCGGAGCAGGCGAAGACGGCGGCAAGGGCCAGTTCGTCCGCGTGATTGTGGCCGATACCCAGGCCATTTTCCGCGCCGGCTTGCGCAAGGTGTTCGCGCTGGAAGATGACATTCGCGTGGTGGGGCAGGCGGAGACGTTGGCCCAGGCGCAATCGGCTGCGGCGAAGTTCAGCGCGGACGTGATGATCTTTGAAGCAGCGCTGACACCGAATCCGGTGGACGCAGTGGCCGAGCTGCTGCGGCAGAATCAGAGTCTGCGCGTGGTGGTGGTGACGCCGGGCGCCGATGAAGAGTTGACCCTGGAGTTGTTCCGCCGCGGAGCGCACGGCATTGTTTCGCGGGAAGTTGAGCCCGAGTTGCTGGTGGAGTGCCTGCGGAAAGTTGTTGCGGGAGAAACCTGGCTCGACAGTCAGGGCATGCACTGGGTCATGGAAGCCTACCGGAACCAGACCACGCGGCCGGCAGGATCGCGGCCAAAAGTGCAACTCACTCCTAAAGAGACGCTGATTGTTTCCTGCGTGACGCAGGGTATGAAGAACAAAGAGATTGCCTTGCGTGTC
>CAWCWQ010000094.1:0-6633 GCA_963799145.1 uncultured Acidobacteriaceae bacterium
ACAAAGCACTATCGCACTTTATTGCAATGCACGGCGCGCCCTGGGACGATCGGGCAACTGGACGATGCGTTGCTGGAAGTTCCGTCTTCGTTGAATCGCGCCACCGCGCTCATCGCGCTGGCCCTGTTCAGCGCGGATAGCTCCTTTTATCTGGCTGAAGGCGAGGGGGCGGCGATGGACTTTGTCCGCCAGGAGACAGCGGCCAAGCCGGTCTCAGTGGAGCAGGCGGACTTTGTTATTTTTCTCGGCGCCAAGCATCTGGATATGCTCCGCCAGGCCAGGCAGGGAAGCCTTCCATACCCGGACCTGGGCGCAACCGCCGTGGTGCAGGTGGAGGCGATCTCCCCGGCTCCCATGGCGGGTGGCTTGCAACTGACGCTAACCGGACCGGGGATTGAAGTCGAGACAGTGGTTCATGCGATGGGGGCGCCGGAGGCGCTCTTTGCCACCCTGCGCGAACTCAACGCTGAGTTTCCGATGGGAGTCGATACCTTTCTGACCTGCGACAGCTTGTCGGCGGGACCGTGCGTGATAGCTCTGCCGCGCACTACGCGCGTGCTTGTTGAGCGGGTGTGAGGAAAGCTTCAGAGCCGGGCGATTGGATGGAGGTCACATGGGATATGTAGCGGTCAAGGGCGGGCAGGACGCGATCGAGAACGCGAATAAGCTGGTGGACTATTTCCGCTGGAAGGGCCTGACCAAGCCGATCGAGCTGGATCAGGCGAGAACCCAGATGCGGCTCGCCGTGGATAGGGCAATGGGAGAAGGTTCGCTCTATGCGCCCGCCCACGCGGCGCTGGCTCTGCTGCAGGTCGAGGGCGACTCGTTTGAAGCGGCGTTTCATTTGCGCGCCTACCGCGCTACGCTGGAGCGCCGTTACCTCTCGGAGACATTGAACACCAGAGAGATGTCTGTGATCCGGCGCATCTCCTCGACCTTCCGCGATATTCCCGGCGGCCAGATACTGGGGCCCACGCGGGATTACTCCTTCAGGCTCCTGAATCCTTCCCTGCTGAACGCCAGCCTGGGCTCGATCGAGAAGTTCATCTCCGATCTGCGCGGCGAGATCGACCCTGCCAAGCTGCATGAGATGACCACTTACAAGAAGGTTATCGACATCTTCTTGCAGGAGGGACTGATGAGCAGGCAGGGGCGCCCCGGCGAAGACCGCCGCGTCTTCGACGTCACCAAGGAAGCGATCAAGTTCCCGGTGCCGCGCTCGGCGTCTTTGCAAATGCTGGCCCGCGCGGAGACGGGCGCGCTGATGTGCATGGCCTACAGCACCATGCGCGGCTTCGGAATGTCTCATGGAACCGTGGGCGAGCTGCGCGTGGGGGACGTGCCCGTGCGCATCGTGGACAAGCGCGGGCGGCTGCGCTATGTGGGCAAGATCAGGGTAAGCGAGGCGGAGATGGTAGGCGGCGCCAGCCGGGGAGGGCCGCAAGGTCAGGATCAAGCCCGCGCGACAAGACGGGCCGCCGGACCAAGGTACTCGATCGGCTACGGCCTTTGCTTCGGCCAGAACGAGACCAAGGCGATTTGCATGGGCATGGTGGAGAGCGCGCTGCGCAATCCGAATCCGGACAACCCGGCCAACAATCAGGAGTTCGTCCTGTATCACACCGAAGTGATCGAGGGCTACGGGTTCACCAACCACCTCAAGCTGCCGCACTACGTTACCTTCCAGGCCGGCCTTGAGGGTGGTCGCAGAGTCGCCAGAATGAACGCGGAGCAAGGCAAACAAGTACCGGTGAGCGCGGGCGGCGCGGAGGATAACAATGATTGAGGTCCAGAAGTTCCAGGAGAGCTTCAACTACGCATACATCGACGAGTTCACCAAGAAGGAGATCCGGCGCAAGACCCTGAAAGCGGTCGCCGTGCCCGGCTATCAGGTTCCTTACTCTTCGCCGGAGATGCCCATCTCGCGCGGCTGGGGGACCGGCGGCCTGCATCTGACGCTCTCTCTCGTCGGGCCGGACGATGTTCTGAAGGTCATCGACCAGGGCAGCGACGCCAGCGTGAACGCCTGCAACCTGCGTCTGTTCGTGAAGAAGATGGCCAACTGCGCCATCACCTTCGACACGGCGGAGGCCACGCTGATCCAGACTCGCCATCGCGTGCCCGAGGAGATCCTGACGGAAAAGCAGATTCTCGTCCTTCAGGTGCCCCAGCCGGAGGTTCTGCGCGGCGTGGAGCGGCATGAATCGAAGACCCGCATGATGCACGCCGAAGCCGACTACGCCAAGATATGGGTGACTCTCTACGAGGCCTACGTGAGGAGCGGCGCGCTGCGCAGCGGCGCGGGACATCCCATCATGGTCAACGGGCGCTATGTGGCCACGCCCTCGCCGATTCCCAGCTGGGATGTGCCCAATCTGAATATGGCCCGCTGCCTCTACCTCTTCGGCGCCGGACGCGAAAAGCGCATCCACTGCATTCCGCCCTTCACGCGCGTCGAGCCGCTGGAGTTCGAAGACATCCGATTCAAGGTGGAGGAGTTTGTCGGCATCAAGTGCTCGGCGTCGGGTCAAGAAAAGGCATTCATGGATCAGATTTACGCCGACGACTTCAGCAAGTCGTGGGTCATCAACGACAGCAACTTCCTTGACAAGGTGCGCCGGGGCCCACGGCCTCCGCAGCGGCTCTTTACCAACCCCGAATAGGATTGAAGGACGCAATGGATAACAACTGGTTGTTGCGCGTGCGCAACTTGACTAGGATCTACGGCGAAGTTGCTCCGGGAGTGCTCGAGCGCACAGGGCCGAGGTTCAACACCAATATCTGCCCCAAGACGGGCGCGGTCGTCGCCCTGAGCGGCATAAGCTTCGATCTCAATCCCGGCGAGGTGCTGGGCGTTGTGGGAGAGAGCGGATCGGGAAAGAGCACGCTGGTGCAGTTGCTCTACTTCGACCAGGAAGCGACCGCCGGCGAAGTTAACTTCAAGCCTGTCGAGGGCGGCTCGCCGAATCTCTTCGATCTTTCCAATCAGAGAAAGCGCTACGTCCGCAATCATCTGATGGGCATGGTCTATCAGAATCCGCGCGACGGCTTGAACTACCGCTTCTCCTCGGGAGGCAATATCGCCGAGAAGCTGCTGATGGCCAACGTCTTTCACGTCGGCAAGATTCGCATCCGCGGCGCCGACCTCTTGACCAAGACCGAAGTGCCCATCAAGCGCATGGATGAGTCGCCGGCGCGCTTCAGCGGCGGCATGCAGCAGCGCGTGCAGATCGCCAAGGCGATCGCCAACAACCCGCCGCTGCTGCTGCTGGACGAGGTGACCAGCGGACTGGATGTCTCGGTGCAGGCGAAGGTACTGGACCTGATTCGCGGCCTACAGCAGGATCTAGGCGTTTCCATGATCGTCGTCTCGCACGATCTTGGCGTAATCCGGATGCTGACCGACCGGACCCTGGTGCTCAAGCACGGCCAGATCGTGGAGCAAGGGCTGACCGACCAGATATTGCAAGACCCGCAGCATGGATACACACAGCTTCTCGTCAGTTCGCTTCTGTAGCAAGAGTCAAGGGCCCAAGGCGGGATTCGAGGAAGGTAGGCGCAGATGGGAAAGTTACTGGAAGTCGTGGACCTGCAAAAGCGGTTCGAGCTTCACATCCTCAACGAGAAACAGATCGAGGCTCTGGACAGCATCTCGTTCGAGGTGAACGAGCGCGAGATCGTCGGGCTTACCGGCAAGACCGGCTCGGGCAAGTCGACCCTGATGAAGTGCATCTATCGCACCTATCTGGCGACCCGCGGGCAGATTCTTTACCACAGCGAAGAGGGCGGGATAATCGACCTGGCGAGCGCGTCGGAGCATGAGGTTCTTCGGGTTCGCAAGACGGAGATGACCTATTGCTCGCAATTCCTCCAGGTAATTCCGCGGGTGCCTGCCTTGGATGTGGTGGCCTCCGGCTTGGTGGCGCGCGGCCGCTCGATCGAAGAGGGGCGCCGCGCCGCGAGCGAATGTTTCGAGCGCCTGAGCCTTCCCACGGAGTTATGGGACGCCTACCCGGCAACCTTCAGCGGAGGCGAGCAGCAGCGCGTCAACATCGCTCGCGCCATGATCTCGCTGCCGCGCCTGCTGTTAGTGGATGAGCCGACGGCTTCTCTGGACATCAAGACCAAGGACGCGGTGATCGAGATGCTCATCGACCTGAAGCAGACCGGCACATCGATCATCCTCATCACCCACGACCCGCACACACTGGGCAGAATGTCCGACCGGGTGCTGCACCTGGAAGACGGGCGTCTCAAGGAATCGGCGGAAGCGGTCGTCTTCGCATAGGAAGGGAATCATGAAGCGCTTGTGGTCTTGTTTCGCTTTGCTTTCCGCCGCTATGCTCTGCCTCTCGCTGGGCAGTTGCAAGGCCAGCCATGCGAGCAACGGTTATCCGGCGGTTCTGCATTATGCGTTTTCGCCAACTGCCGAGCAGATGGAGGGCGGAGGGCTGCGCACGGAGTTGATGCGCAAATATCTTGAAAGCCAGCTACATATACCGGTGGAAGTGGTGCGCGTCGAGGGATATGCTCCGGCCATTGAAGCCATGCGAGCGGAAAAGATCGATATGGGCAACTTCGGTTCGCTGTCTTACTTGATCGCCGCGCAAAAGGCCGGCGCCCAGGCGATCGTCGCGCGCGGCAATCCGGACGGCACGCTGGGCGGCTATCGATCTGTAATCGCCGTGCCCAAGAACAGCCCGTACCATTCGATTGAGGATTTGAAGGCCCACGCCAAGGATATCGTCTTCGCCTTCGCCGATCCGGCCTCTACCTCCGGCAATCTTTACCCTCGCGTTGGCCTTCTGAATGCCGGCATCAATCCGGAAAAGGATTTCAAGAAGGTGCTCTTTGCGGGCGGTCACCCGGCTTCGGTGATGGCGGTCAAGGCGGGCAAAGTGGATGCCGGCGCTTTCATGGAGAGCGCTCCACGCCGGTTCATCAGGACGAAAAAGATGGCCGCCGACGACATACGAGTGATCTGGTCCTCCGACCTGATCCCGAACGCGTGTTTCGCCGTGCGCAAAGCCCTTCCCGATCAACTGAAAAAGGATATCCAGAGTGCGCTAGTCGCAATACCCATAAAGGATCCGGAGCTCTGGGCGCATTTGACCAGCCTGCAAAGCACCATGCTGACATCGGCCAGCGGTTCCGTGTACGTCCCTGTCAACGATTCTACCTATGACGGCCTGAGGAAATACGCGGCGCAGGTCAAGGACTTCAACTTCGTGGAATAGTAGGCAATTATGCTGGCAGTTTCGAACATCTCCGTAAAGCTTCCCAGTGGCAAGCGCCTCGTTGACCAGGTGAGTTTTACCGTGGGGCGCGGCGAGTTTGTCGGAATTCTCGGATCGAGCGGCGCGGGCAAGTCGTTGACTCTGCGCTGTATTGTCGGACTTACCAAACCGCATGAGGGCGAGATCGCGCTCATCGGCCCTTCCGGCAAGACCTATCGCACGACCGATGTCAGGGCGCAAGAGTTGCGCCGGGCGCGGCGTCACATCGGCCTCATCTTTCAGGGATCGAATCTGGTGAAGCGCCTGACGGTTCTGGAAAATGTGATGCTGGGCCGCCTGGGTCACATCAGTCCCGTCCGCAGCTGGCTTCTCGGTTTCAAGGACTCGGAGGCCCGCGAAGCGATGGTGGCGCTGGACCGCGTGAACATGGCTGAGTGCGCTGCCCGGCTGGCCGGCTCGCTGAGCGGCGGCGAGATGCAGCGAGTGGCCATTGCGCGCGCCATCCATCAGCGGCCCTTGATCTATCTCGCCGATGAGCCTATCTCCAGTCTCGATCCAAAGAGCGCCGATGCGATCATGTCCATTCTCCAGCCGCTCTCGCGCGAGACTCCGGTCATCGGGGCCTTCCATCAGCCGGCAATGGTGGCAAAGTACTGCACCCGCGCCATCGGCATCCGCATGGGCAAGATCGTGTACGACGGCCCGGCGCAGATATCGCCTCGCAAGCTGGAACAGATCTACGGCGAATCCGGGGACGAATCGTATATGCCCGCACTGGGTTCCGACACCCAGCCGCCCTTCTTCGGGCCACGGATCCAGACCGTCTTTCAGGAAGGAGTCCCGGTCTAGATGGCCTCAGCCACCGTGCTCTCTCCCCGGCAAGATACGCCGTTCCTGGAATGGAAGAAAGGCATCGCGCACCAGCGCGTCAAGCAAGCCGCCCTTGCCATCGGACTGATCGCGCTCGTCGCACTCACCTCGTGGCGCTGCGAAGTTCATCTGGCGACCTTTGTCGAGGGCATCGACAAGGGCCTTCCACTGGCGGGCATGTTCTTTCCGCCGGAGTGGAGCGGACTGCTGGGCATGCTGCAGCCGCTCGCCGTGACTGCCGTAATGGCCATGGCCGCCACCATCCTGGGCATGTGTCTTTCTCTGCCTTGCGCGCTGGCCGCCTCGTCGAATCTGGCGCCGCCGCCGCTGCGCCTTACCATGCGCGCCTTCATCGCGCTGGAGCGCGGCTTGCCAGAGATCGTACAAATGCTGCTGCTCATCGCCATCTTCGGATTGGGAGTCATTCCGGGTCTCGTCGCGCTCTCCTTCAGCAGCATCGGAATGCTGGCCAAGCTGCTGGCCGATGGCATCGAGGAGATCGAGCCGCAGATGCTAGCAATAACGG
>CAWCWQ010000095.1:0-5870 GCA_963799145.1 uncultured Acidobacteriaceae bacterium
GCGTATTACGTGCTGGCCGGCACCGCCCGCCTGCCCGGCAAGACCGCCGCCGAAAAGGCCCGCCACTTACTCGCCGCCACCGGCGTAGCATCCGTGGCCGGCTTCGCCTTCTTCCGCCCCGGCCGCGGCGAGAACCTGCTGAGATTCTGCTTCGCCAAGCAGGACGACGAGCTCGACGAAGCCTGCGTCCGTCTTTGCGCGCTATAACATACAAGTAACCGCAAGAGCGAGACTATTCATCGAGGATTAACAGAGAGATATGTTGATTAGGAAGTTAACAAATGCGGTTACCCTTCCGCCAGATTGAGTGTTTGCCTTACTCCCCGAAGCCGTCTTCACAATCTGCTTGACATGAACAAGCAGTTTATGTGACAGTTAGGTCGCTTCCCCCTGCCCACCGTTCGAGCGGCAGAAAAGCACAGCGGATTGAACGATTTCCGCTTCCGGCAAGCTCGCAAACTGCCTCAGGCGCTCAACCCAAATCCCCCGAACAACTGGGGCGGGAGTTGTGCCGGAGAAATCGGCAACTAACATTCTCGATTGGCAAGCCATGACATGGCGGGCCGAAGGAAAGCTGCGTCTCCTTTTTCCGGACGCAGTTAGCGCCTATTCACGCCGCTCGAAGATCGGTAACATCGGGGCAATCGAAGCCGAGATTTCAGTTTTAAGAGATGGGTCTCCCGCGAGGGAAATACGAGTTTGGAGGAAACGATGAGTTCGACACCACAAGTCGCTTTAAGCGCCGCATTTGCCGCGGCGTGCAACACGGACGGACGCCTGGAGATATTTGGCGTCGGAACGGACTTTGCCTTATGGCACATTTGGCAAGACGCTGCGCATGCCGGGCCTTGGTCTGCCTGGAGTTCATTGGGCGGAGTCATTACCAGCATCCCGGCAGTCGCGGTGAACTCGGATGGACGCATCGAGGCCTTTGCTCGCGGCTCCGACGGCGCTCTCTGGCACATCTGGCAAGATGCGCCGCACGCCGGGCCATGGTCCGCATGGTCCTCGCTGGGCGGCGCCATTACCAGCGATCCAACGGTCGCGGTCAACTCTGACGGCAGGCTTGAAGTATTTGCCCGCGGCACCGACAATGCGCTATGGCACATCTGGCAAGATGCGCCGCACGCCGGGCCATGGTCTGCCTGGAGTTCTCTGGGCGGTGGCATTACCAGCGATCCGGCCGTCTTCGTCAATGCCGATGGGCGGCTCGAAGTATTCGTTCGCGGCACGGACAATGCGCTTTGGCACATCTGGCAGAATGCGCCTCACGCCGGGCCGTGGTCTGCCTGGAGCTCACTGGGCGGAGTCATCACCAGCACCCCCGCGGTCGCGGACAACTCGGATGGCAGGCTAGAAGTCTTTGCCCGCGGAACCGACTATGCACTGTGGCACATCTGGCAGGATGCGCCCCATGCCGGGCCGTGGTCCGCATGGTCCTCACTGGGCGGACTCATCACCAGCGATCCGGCAGTCGCATTGAACACGGATGGACGGCTCGAGGTCTTTGCCCGCGGAGGCGACGATGCCCTATGGCACATTTGGCAGGATGCGCCTCATGCCGGGCCATGGTCGGCGTGGAGTTCGCTAGGCGGAATCATCACCAGCGATCCGGCCGTCGCGGTCAACTCCGATGGTCGTCTTGAGGTCTTTGCCCGCGGCACAGACAACTCACTTTGCCACATCTGGCAAACGGCGCCGCACGCCGGCCCCTGGTCCGCCTGGGGCGGGCTGGGCGGGATCCTGATCAGTCCTGTCGTCTATCTCGGCCTGAACGAGCAGCACCAGCAGCAGACCGAATGGTGCTGGTCGGCCACCTCGGTGAGCATCACGCTCTACTACAACCCGGCGTCCCCGTGGACCCAGTGCTCGCTGGTGAACAACAAGTTCGGCCAGACGACCTGCTGCATCAACGGCAGCAGCAGCGCATGTAACCAGCCGGGCTATCCCGACCAGGCGCTCACCACCACCGGCCACCTGGCTTCGACAGCCATGAACAAACCGACGCTGCAAACGCTGGTCAACCAGCTGGAATCGGGCCACCCGGTGTCGATCAACATCCAGTGGAATGGGGGCGGAGGGCACAACCCCGCTACCGATGGATACGACAACCGCGACGCCGCGACGCCGACCCTCGATATCCAGGATCCCTGGTATGGGCCATCGACACAGGACTTCAACTCGTTTCCCGCAAGCTACAACGGCGGCGCCTCGTGGTACGAGTCCTATTTCACGAAGTAGTCCGAAGGAGAAGAAATGCCGATACATTTTGCTGTAGAGCCAATCAATGGAAGCGCGCTCGTCCACAAGGGGCTGGGCAGGGTCGCCACGCGAACCAACCCTTTGTCAGCGCGCGGGGTCGATCTCACCACGCTTCAGTTATCGCCGCCCCATGCCGTTTACGATCTGCGCGCCGACCTGGTCGCCGCTGGCGGCGGCCTCGAATCCGCCAACGCAACTGGCTTCCGGTATCTTGTCCAAGCAGGCGGCGGCAACGTTGCCGCCGGCGAGGTGCTTGCCGATGCCAGCGGCGCCGCAACGCTGCTCGCCAACATCAACTACGGGCCCTTCGTTGAAGCCACCGCGCAAGGCTTGACGGAGGTAGCCAAGCTTCCAGCCGTCAGCGCAGGCTCCTTCGAGGCGCGGTTGCTGCGTTTCTCGGCGATCGCGCTCGTGGCCCTCTGGCTCAAGTCCGATTCCGGAGGGGGAGATAT
Source organism: uncultured Acidobacteriaceae bacterium (assembly GCA_963799145.1). Classification (GTDB taxonomy): domain Bacteria; phylum Acidobacteriota; class Terriglobia; order Terriglobales; family Acidobacteriaceae; genus Telmatobacter. Next base: position 2,715 of record CAWCWQ010000095.1, read on the forward strand.
CGTCTATCCACTGGCTCCCGCGCCGCCGACTCTTGAGGCAGGAACTCCCTACACGCCCGGCGACTTCATCCAGGCCATCCTTCCGCTCGCGAAGATGCGGGCGGAGAGACGCGGACCATCGGTCCCCTAACCCCCGGCGCCGCACTCCTGCGCTTCCCAGGGCAGGAGCGCGGCCGCTTCGCCTGGCGGGCTGGGAAGCCCAGCTTTCTTCGCGTTAAACCAGGGCTTTCCGCCCCCAAAGCGGCCCTTTCTACGGCGGAGTTGCTAAATACCTCAAAGGCTACCGTGGACTGCGAACTGAGATTCGTGCGGGGTTGGTTATACGACCGGCTCCACTCGTCCTAAAGCCTCCATACGTTCGAGGAAGAAACAGAAATGCAAGTTGTTGAAAAAAGAAAGCATGGGGTCCGTGCCAACCCACCCTAGTGTGGCGAATCCATAGTTCATTGAAGAAATCGAACGAAGGAACCGCAGGTTCTTCGACTGCGCTGGCCACCCAACTTCTCATCGACAAAACAGTTGGATGAGACGGTTTGTAAACAAATCCAGCAAGTTGGCCACCGCTTCGCGGCGATAGCGAGTTGGCGAGTTGGCGGGTTCATTGCCGGCGAAACTTGCGAAGGCGAGTCAAGCTGCTCAGGATGACGGTCGAATGAACTGGCGAACTTTGGACTCAGGACATTAGCATCATCGCATTCTTCTTGTGGAGTCATTCGATGCTTCTGCGCCGGTTGCACTGGCTCATCTTGCTGGCCCTGGCAGCGCCCGCGCAGGCCGTAGCATCTGCGCCAAAGCCCTGCGTCAGCGCCGAGGAGGCGTCCAAGCTGATCGACAAAGACGTTTGCGTTGCCGCCTACATTTACGACGTGGTGCAGTTGCCGGATGGGACCCGTTTCCTGGACGTGTGTTCGCCGCAGACCCCCGACGACGCTTGCCGGTTCACCATCGTGAGCTTTTGGGGGGATCGCGAGGAGGTCGGCGGGCTCACCAAGTACCGCGCCATGAACGTGCAGGTTCGTGGCATCGTGCGGCCCATGCACGGCCGTGCGGGGATGGTTCTCAGCCATGCCCGCCAGTTCTCCGGGGGCCCGCCCAAGTTCAAGCCGAACCCCAAGCTGGCGCGCGGCTTCAACGCGGAGCAGAGCCAGCCGCCCGTCAACGACCCCAACCTGCGCTCGCACGGCTTGGTCCGCGCCTTTATGAACACCCGCGACCAGGAGACCCGGCAAGCAAAGTAGGAACTACCCCGTTCACCAGCCGCGGCCGGCGTGGCGGCGCAGCTCAGCGAGCGGATAGCGCGTGCCGCGCCAGTCCACGCCGTTGCGGACCAGCGCGAGCACCATGGAGCGCAGAGTTGCAAAGAGCACGATGGCGACGGCCGGAGCAAAGAAGACGGCATACCACGACGAGACCCCGGTCGCGCGGCGGTTGGCGCCGTAGGCCAGGGCGATGGACGCATAGGTGATCAATCCAGCCGCAAGGGCCCACCCTCCGGCCGCCATGGCCGCCAGCGGCCAGACCACCATCCCGGCCAGCGCCAGGCAGGCGAGCAGAGTCAGCCCTACCCGGTAACGGAAGACCGCGAAGGCGTTCTTCTCCGTCAGGCTCACCACACCAAAGATGCCCTGTAGCCAGCGAATCTGTATCAGTCCGGGTCCAACGGCCACTCGCTGGGCATAACCGGCCCGCTTGACGAGCCAGCCGAGACGCAGGTCATCCACAACCTCCATGCGCAACGCCTCAAAGCCGCCCAATCGCGTGTAGACTTCCCGGCGGATGAGGTTGAAGCTGCCTACACCTGCGAATTCGCGGGCGCGCGGGTCTGCGACCTTCCACGGGCGGGCGCTCCACTGACCCAGGACGCTAAACGCGGACACCATCGCAGCTTCGCCGGCGGTCTTGAGGATAAGCGTGGGCAGCATAACCAGGTGGTCCGCTTTCAACGCCATAGCGCAGCGCAGGCCAGCTTCGAGCGCCTGGGGATGAAAGATCACATCCCCATCGGTAAACAGCAGCCAGGGCGCGCCGGCCTGCCGGGCGGCGAGAGACAGGGCATGAGGCTTGCCAAGCCAACCCGCGGGCAGCTCGCTGACGTGCAGCACCTTCAGGCGATTCGCCCCGCAGCCGGCGGTGGCCTTCAGCGGCAACCTCGTCCATGAGCTTCGCTGTTTGGTCGGTCGAGCGATCGTTGACCGCGATGATCTCAACACGCAGGCCCTTGGAGGCCAGCAGCGAGCGCAGATTTGCTTGGATCGACTCCTGCTCGTTGCATGCGGGAACAATGACCGAGAGATGCGGAGCTTCGCCTGAAGGCAGTTCTGGCAACGTGGCCGCATCCATGCGGGTCAGATCGGGCAGCGTGGGCATTCCACGCAGCGCCGCGAGAGCCAGCCGCAGCCAGCCAAGCGCCAGCAGCCAGCTGAAGAGCGTGTAGACCTGAGAGGCAACGTTCGCCAGGATCATACTGCCAGTATCGCCGAAGGACGGAGGCTGGGCCTTTATGGACACGCGCGATGAGGAGACACGGCTCGCGAAGTAGTTGGTTCCGGTGGTTCGTGGTTTCCCACCCTCTCCGCAAAAGCGCGGAAAGGACGGGGCGCCCAGGTTTGGTGGAGTCAGCCCGCTTCTTCCAGCGGCGGGGCAAACCTCGATCCCGCAAGCAGAATCGCGCCGGAGACGACAAGAGAGACGAGCGTAGCGCCCAGGCCGAGGCGGAGGCTCCGGGTGTGGTCCGAGATGGCCCCGATGATCTGCGGCGAGAAGGTGTCGCCGAAGAAGTGAATGCAGAAGAGGTTGATGGAGATGGCCGTGGCCCGCACGGGCGCGGAGACCGAGTTCACGATGGCCGCATTGAGCGGTCCGGTATTGAGAAAGAGAAAGAACTCGGCGGCGAAGAGCGCCGGAATGGACCACGCTGGCGGCCCGAAGAAGACCAACGCGCCACAGGGCAGGGTAAGCGCGACGCTCCAGAAGCTGAGCAGATAGAGCGCGCGGTAGTTGGTCCGCAGCCAGCGCTGCGCCAGCCAGCCGCCCGCGAGGGTTCCGGCAATGCCGTCCACTACGGTGATTGCGCTCACGGCCAGGCTGGCGTCGCCCACTGAGAGGCCGGCGGAACGGTGCAAGAATGTTGGCACCCACGCCGAGATGCCGCCCATG